>CAZNQE010000110.1:0-9058 GCA_964575005.1 uncultured Polaromonas sp.
CTCAGTGCCGCAGTTCAGCTGGTTCAGCGCAGGCAGCGCCTCAGAAGCCACTTCACCTTTGTAAAAGCGCTTGAAACCCGTGATGGCGTCTTTGCCTGCGGGGTAGTTGGGCGCAATCAGCGCCACGCGCTTGAAACCTTTTTCCGTCACGACCTGGCCCGCTGCTTCGTGCAGGTTGTCGTTTTGCCAGGAGGCGCTGAAAAAGTAAGGGTTGCACTGCTCGCCGGCGTACTGCGAGGGGCCGGCGTTGGCGCTGACGTAATAAGTTTGCGAGGCAAAGGTGGGTGCGCCCACGGCCAGCATCACGTTCGAGAACACCACGCCGGTCATGAAGTCGACCTTGTCGCGCTTGACGAGGCGGTCAGCCGTCTGGCGACCCACGTCCGGGCTGGCCTGGTCGTCGGCAATGATGATTTCAGCGGGGCGGCCACCGAGCTTGTTACCTGCCAGTTTGACGGCGAGCTGAAAGCCATCACGAATGTCCACACCCAAGCCGGCGCCGGGGCCAGACAGCGTGCTCAGCAAACCAACCTTGACCGGCTCGTTTTGGGCCAACACCGGGAATGTCAGGCCAGCAGCGGCCAGCGCCAGAGTCACGCGCAACACGCGAAAAGAAGATGAAAACATGAAGGGCTTCCTTGGGGAGTTGATGTATCCGTCAAACCCTGGAAGTTTACCTACAGCAGATCAGCCAGCAGACGACCTTTGCCGGGTGGCCGCCCTCGCCTGCTTGCCGGCTTGCAAGCGCCTGAGCAAAAGCTTTTCAAGCTCCAGCAGTATGAGCAGCGCGACCCCTGCCAGCACGCACGCCGCCAGTTCGTGCCAAGCCAGCGCTGCGGTGCCGAACAGGCGCTGCATGAAGGGCACGAAGGTAAAGGCGAGCTGAAGCAGGCCCACGGCGGCGACTGCCATCAAGACACGCGTCGTGCCGCGAACGCCGCTCAAGGTGAACGACTGCGCCTTCAGATAGCGCACGCTGAACAGGTAAAAAACCTCCATTGACACCAGGGTATTCACCGCCAGCGTGCGCGCCACCTCCACGCTGGCACCGCTGCTCAAAGCCCAGCGGAACATGCCAAAAATCCCGATCATGAACAACGCGGACACCAGCGCAATGCGCCAGACCACAAAGCCGGACAGCAATGGCTCAATGGCAGGCCGGGGCGGGCGTTGCATCACGTCAGGCTCGGCAGGCTCAAAGGCGAGCACCAGCGCCAGCGCGACCGATCCCACCATGTTCACCCACAAGATCTGTACCGGCAAGATGGGCAAGGCCAGGCCCAGCAACACTGCGGCCAGTAGCGACAGCGACTCGCCCCCATTCATGGGCAAAAAGAAAGTGATGGTTTTGCGCAGGTTTTCGTACACGGTGCGACCTTCTTCCACGGCATGGGCAATGCTGGCGAAGTTGTCATCGGCCAGCACGATGGCGCCGGCTTGCTTGGCGGCTTCCGTGCCTTTTTTCCCCATGGCCACGCCCACGTCAGCTTGCTTGAGCGCGGGCGCATCGTTCACGCCGTCGCCCGTCATGGCGACGACTTCGCCCTGCGCTTGCAAGGCACGCACCAGGCGCAACTTGTGCTCTGGGCTAGCGCGGGCGAACACATCGACCTCCTGCACGCGCTGGCGCAGACCGGCATCGTCGAGTTGGTCGATTTCAGGGCCGCTCACCGCTGGGCCTTCGCCTGTGTGCATGCCCAGTTGCCCCGCAATGGCGCGGGCTGTGACTGCATGGTCACCCGTGATCATCTTCACGCGGATGCCTGCGCGCTGACAGGCGGCCACGGCACGCACAGCTTCTTCGCGCGGCGGATCAATGATGCCGACCAGACCTAGCAGCGTGAAGTCTTCGCTGGCCACTTCTGCTGCCAAGTCATGCGGCGCTTCATTCAAAGCTTGCGGCTCAGGCAGAGCTTTGCAAGCCAACGCCAACACGCGCCGACCGGCTCGCGCCTGCTGGTCAATCGCCTTCTGCCAATAAGCCATATCAAGCGGCGCCTGCCCTTCGCCCTGGCGCTGCTGGTTGCACAGACTCAGCACGCGCTCGGGTGCGCCCTTCAGGTACAGCATCGGCCCGTGCGCAGTGACCATGTAGCGGTGCTCAGACTCGAAGGGAATGACCCCGGTGCGCGGCCGTTCGCGCACCAGTTCGGCAGGCTCCACGCCGGCCTTCATGGCCAGCGACAGGAGTGCGCCTTCGGTCGGGTCGCCGGACAGTTGCCAGTCAGCAGCCGTCAGCTGCAGGCTGGCGTCGTTGCACAGCGCCGCGGCTTCAGCCAAGGCCAGCATGGCAGGTGCCTCGCGGTACAACTCGGCGGCTTGCAAATGCACACCGCCAGACCGCAGCCCACCCACCGGGCCGTAGCCGACGCCCTCCACATCCACCACGCGGTCAGCCAGCACCACTTGCTGCACCGTCATTTCGTTGCGCGTGAGCGTGCCGGTTTTGTCGGTGCAAATCACCGTGACCGCGCCCAGTGTTTCCACCGCCGGCAGTCGCCGCACGACGGCGTGGCGCTGCGCCATGCGCTGCACACCAATGGCCAAGGTGATGCTCATGATGGCCGGTAGGCCTTCAGGAATGGCGGACACAGCCAAGCCAACGGCGGTCATGAACATGTCGCTGGCCGGCAGGTCGCGCACCAGGGTGCCAAAGGCGAACAACAGCCCGGCCGCCAGCAAGATGCCAAGCGTGAGCCAGCGGGTCATCACGGCCAGTTGCCGCACCAGCGGGGTTTGCCCGGGCTCGACTTCTGCCAGCAGCTTACCGATACGGCCCATCTCGGTGCCCGTGCCCGTGGCCACCACCACCGCCTGCGCTTGGCCGTGCGTGACCATGGTGCCGGCATAGGCCATGCAGAGCCGGTCACCCAAGCTCGCGTCAGCGGACACAGGATCGGTCGCTTTGTCCACCGGCATCGATTCACCCGTCAAAGCGGATTCGTCGATGCGCAAGTTTTGCAGCTGCATGAGCCGCAAGTCTGCGGGCACGCGGTCGCCAGAAGCCAGCAACACCACATCGCCAGGCACCAGCTCGGCGGCATCGATCTCTTGCTGTTGCCCGCTGCGCAACACGCGGGCGCGCGGCGCCAGCATGTGATGGATGGCTTGCAGTGCTTTTTCGGCTTTGCCTTCTTGCAATGCGCCTATGCTGACGTTGAGCAAGACCACGGCCAAAATCACGCCGGCGTCCAGCCAGTGGCTCATGAGCGCCGTCGTCAACACGGCGGCCAGCAACACCAGCATCAACAGGTTTTGAAACTGCCCCACAAAGCGGCGCCACACGGGCGGCGCTGTAGGCTCGGGCAAGCGGTTGGGGCCATGGCGGTCCAGCGCCTGCCGGGCTTGGTCTGTCGACAAGCCAGATGCCGAAGTGGCCAGCGTGCGCAGTACCTGCGCAGCGTCCAAGGCATGCCAAGCAGGCAGTTCAGAAAATGGCGGGACGGACATGGGGCGAGGGTCGCAAACCTGTGCAAAACCCGTAAAGGCTTCGCCCACCTTAACCGAGTAGCGCTTCAGCCCTGCGACTCAGCCTCAGAAAAGGCGTTGCTGCCCTGCTCCTGCGGTGCCGCACACCCTTCGACGCCGGCTGTTCAAGCGCAAATGCGCTGGCGTGCCTGCTCGTATTCACGGCGCAGCTGGGCCACAAACTCGGCCGTGCTTTGCACCTTGTCAATGGCGCCAATGCCCTGGCCGCAGCCCCAGATGTCTTTCCAGGCCTTGGTGGAGGCACCGCCAAAGTTCATTTTGGTCGGGTCACTCTCAGGCAGGTTTTCGGGGTCCAGCCCGGCGGCGCGGATGGACGGCGCCAGGTAGTTGCCGTGCACACCGGTAAAGAGGTTGCTGTAGACGATGTCGTCGGAGTTGCTGTCCACGATGGCCTGCTTGTACTCGGCGCTGGCACGGGCCTCTTCAGTGGCGATGAAGGCCGAGCCGATGTACGCAAAGTCAGCGCCCATAGCTTGTGCGGCCAGCACGGCGCCGCCTGAAGCGATGGAGCCAGACAAAGCAACGGGGCCGTCAAACCACTGGCGAATTTCCTGAATCAAGGCAAACGGGCTTTTGACGCCCGCGTGGCCGCCAGCGCCAGCAGCTACGGCCACCAGGCCGTCTGCGCCTTTTTCGATCGCCTTGCGGGCGAACTTGTTGTTGATGATGTCGTGCAGCACGACGCCGCCGTAGCTGTGCGCTGCGGCATTGATGTCTTCACGCGCACCCAGCGAGGTGATGTAGATCGGCACCTTGTACTTGACGCACATTTCCATGTCGTGCTCGAGCCGGTCGTTGGACTTGTGCACGATCTGGTTGATGGCAAAGGGCGCGGCCGGCTTGTCGGGGTTGGCCTTGTTGTATGCCGCCAGCGTCTCGGTGATCTCGGCCAGCCATTCGTCGAGCTGCGAAGCCGGGCGGGCGTTGAGCGCGGGCATGGAGCCGACCACGCCGGCGATGCACTGCGCAATCACCAGCTTGGGGTTGCTGATGATGAAAAGCGGCGAGCCGATGATGGGCAAAGGCAAATTGGCGAGGGCGCCGGGCAGTTTGGACATGTGTCTCTTTCTTTGTTGTTGTGATTGGGCTTGCGTGCGTGCTTTTAAAACGCCTCGAGCGCCAGCGCCGTCACGCTGTCTGCACCCTCCACGATGCTGTCGCGCATGCCGGGCGCCTTGGTCAGCAAGTGGTCGGCGTAAAAACGGGCAGTCGTGATCTTGGCGCGCAAGAAGTCAGCGCCAAAGCCTTCGGCATCGCCACTGGCCAGACCCGCTTCAGCAGCCAGCAGGCTGCGCGCCATTTGCCAGCCCGCCACCACGTTGCCCGCCAACATCAAATACGGCACGCTGCCGGCAAACACGGCGTTCGGAGAGGCCTTGGTGTTGCCCGCCACAAAGCTGATGACGTCCAGCAGCGCCTCGCGGGCCGCCTTCAGTCGAGCAGCCACGGCCAGCGCATGGGCACCGCCCTGGGTGCGCAAGTCACTTTCAGTTTTTTCAATCTGCGCCGCAATCGCCTTGGCAGTCTGCCCGCCGTCACGGGCTGTCTTGCGGCCGACCAAATCGTTGGCCTGGATGGCGGTCGTGCCTTCGTAGATCGTCAGGATTTTGGAGTCGCGGTAGTACTGCGCAGCACCGGTTTCTTCAATGAAGCCCATGCCGCCATGCACCTGCACGCCCAGCGACGTCACTTCCTGGCTCATCTCTGTGCTGTAGCCCTTGACCAGCGGCACCATGAATTCATAAAAGGCGTGGTTTTGCTTGCGTGTGTCAGCATCAGGGTGATGATGCGCGGCGTCGTACGCGGCAGCTGCGACGGCGGCCATAGCGCGGCAGCCTTCGGTGTAGGCGCGCATGGTCATCAGCATGCGCTTGACGTCCGGGTGGTGAATGATGGCACCGGCAGCGGGCAGCGAGCCATCGACCGGGCGACTTTGCACACGGTCTTTGGCAAATTGCACGGCCTTTTGATAGGCACGGTCAGCAATGGCGATGCCCTGCACACCCACCGCATAGCGGGCGGCGTTCATCATGATGAACATGTACTCAAGACCACGGTTTTCCTGGCCGACCATGTAGCCCACAGCGCCGCCGTTGTCGCCGTACTGCAGCACGGCCGTCGGGCTGGCCTTGATGCCCAGCTTGTGCTCGATGCTCACGCAATGCACGTCGTTGCGCGCGCCCAGCGAGCCGTCGGCGTTGACCATGAATTTGGGCACCACAAAAAGGCTGATGCCCTTCACGCCTTCAGGCGCGCCCGTTACGCGGGCCAGCACCAGATGCACGATGTTCTCGGCCATGTCGTGCTCACCGTAGGTGATGTAAATCTTGGTGCCAAACACTTTGTACGTGCCGTCAGGCTGCGGCTCGGCGCGGCTGCGCACGGCGGCCAGATCCGAGCCGGCCTGGGGCTCGGTCAGATTCATGGTGCCGGTCCATTGGCCGCTGACCATTTTTTCAAGGTAGATGGCTTTGAGTTCGTCAGAGCCGGCGGTCAGCAGCGCTTCAATCGCGCCATCAGTCAGCATGGGGCAGAGCGCAAAACTCATGTTGGCCGCGTTGAGCATCTCGCCGCAAGCAGCGCCTATGGTCTTGGGCAAGCCCTGACCACCGTAGTCCACCGGGTGCTGCAAGCCCTGCCAGCCGCCGTCAGCAAATTGCTTGAAGGCTTGCTTAAAACCAGGCGTTGTCGTGACCACGCCCTGGCTGAGCGTGGAAGGGTTTTTGTCGCCTTCCCAATTGAGCGGGACCAGCACGCCCTCATTGAACTTCGCGCATTCCTCCAACACCGCCTGCGCCGTTTCAAAGCCGGCGTCTTCAAAGGCCGGGATGCGCGCGAGCTCGTCAATGCCTGCCAGATGGCGGATGTCGAACAGCATGTCTTTGAGGGGGGCGGTGTAGCTCATGAGGTCTTTCGTGATGGCAATGACGTTAGCTTTGAGATGTTTTTGCTCATTAAAAAAGGCACCCGGAGGGATGCCTTTTTTGTGCAGCCTGCTTTACAGCGACTTGATCAACTCCGGCACAGCCGTGAACAGATCCGCCTCCAGGCCGTAGTCAGCCACGCTGAAGATCGGCGCTTCAGCGTCCTTGTTGATGGCGACGATCACCTTGGAGTCCTTCATGCCGGCCAGGTGCTGAATGGCCCCTGAGATGCCTGCGGCGATGTACAGCTGCGGCGCCACGATCTTGCCCGTCTGGCCGACCTGCCAGTCGTTGGGGGCGTAGCCTGCATCGACTGCAGCGCGGGAGGCGCCCAGAGCTGCGCCCAGCTTGTCGGCCAGCGGCGTCATCACTTCATTGAACTTCTCCGCGCTGCCCAGAGCCCGGCCACCGCTGACGATGATCTTGGCGGCGGTCAGTTCCGGGCGGTCGCTCTTGGCGATTTCGCTGCCCACGAAAGTGGACTTGCCGCTGTCGGCAACACCGTTCGTTGTTTCAACGGTGGCCGAGCCGCCTGTGGCAGCCGCTGCGTCAAAGCCGGTGGTGCGCACGGTGATGACTTTGACTGCGTCCAGCGCCTGCACAGTGGCAATGGCGTTGCCGGCGTAGATCGGGCGCTCGAAGGTGTCAGGGCTTTCGACCTTGGTGATGTCGGAGATTTGACCCACGTCCAGACTGGCGGCCACGCGGGGGGCGATGTTCTTGCCCGAGGCGGTGGCTGGGAAGAGGATGTGGCTGTAGCTCGACGCGATGGCCAGCACCTGCGCAGCCATGTTTTCTGCCAAGCCGTGTTCAAAGTGTGCGCCGTCGGCGTGGATGACTTTGCTAACGCCAGCAATTTGGCTGGCGGCTTGGGCTGCCGGGCCTGCATTGAAGCCGGCCACCAGCACATGCACCTCACCGCCGCATTGGGCGGCTGCGGTCACAGTGTTGAGCGTGGCGGGCTTGACGCTGGCGTTGTCGTGTTCAGCAATAACTAGTGCGGCCATGTCAGATCACCTTCGCTTCGTTTTTGAGTTTGTCCACCAGCGCGGCCACGTCGGCCACTTTGACGCCGGCGCTGCGCTTGGGCGGCTCACTGACTTTGAGGGTCTTGATGCGCGGCTTGACGTCCACGCCCAAGTCTTCAGGTTTGAAGGTATCGAGCTGCTTTTTCTTGGCCTTCATGATGTTGGGCAGCGTCACATAACGCGGCTCGTTCAAGCGAAGGTCGGTGGTGATGATGGCGGGCAGCGTGAGGCTGAGCGTTTCCAGGCCGCCGTCGACTTCACGGCTGACGATGGCTTTGCCGTCGGCCACTTCGACTTTGGAGGCAAAGGTGGCTTGGGGCCAGCCCAAGAGGGCGGCCAGCATCTGGCCAGTCTGGTTGCAGTCGTCGTCAATGGCTTGTTTGCCGAGGATGACGAGTTGGGGTTGTTCTTTGTCGACCAGGGCTTTGAGCAGCTTGGCGACAGCCAGGGGTTGCAGCTCTTCGGCGGTGTCGACCAGGATGGCACGGTCAGCGCCAATGGCCATGGCGGTGCGCAAGGTCTCCTGGCATTGGGTCACGCCGCAGCTGACGGCGATGACCTCAGTCACGGCGCCCTTTTCTTTGAGGCGCGTGGCTTCTTCGACGGCAATCTCGTCAAAGGGGTTCATGCTCATTTTGACGTTGGCGATGTCAACGCCGCTGCCATCGGACTTGACGCGGACTTTGACGTTGTAGTCCACCACGCGTTTCACGGGTACCAGAACCTTCATGAGGTCTCCAAATAATTGATTGACGTTACGTCAACGTAACACAAGGGATTCTAGGGGCTTTGCCGGGCGCTGGGGTGCGACCGGACTTCAATTCAAGGATACGCCGCACAAAAAAGCACGATCGTTCTATTTTACACATTCCCGGGTGTGCAGCACACGCTGCGGGTAAGGAATTTCAATGGCATGTTGCCGCAAGGCTGAAAGCACGGCCATGTTGATGAGCGAGCGCAGGTTGGTTTGGCCGTTCTCCGGGTCAGCTATCCAATAGCTGAGCGTGAATTCCAGCCCATCAGCGGCAAAGTTGGTCAGGTGGGCCGCGGGCGCTGGGTCGGCAATCACCCGCTCCTGCGCCATGGCTGCTTCACAAAGCAGGCGCTGAACCAAGTCAGGGTCGCTTTCGTAGCCGACATTCACCACGGTGGACTGCGAGACGCGGCTGTCAGCCAAGGACAAATTCTCGATCCGGTTGCTGATGAACATTTCATTGGGCACGATGGATTCACGGCCATTGAGCGCCCGCACCAGGGTGTAGCGTGCGTTGATGTCGGTGATGCGGCCTTCAAAGCCATCGACGCGCACGCTGTCGCCAATGCGCACGCTGCGCTCGGCCAGCATGACGAAGCCGCTCACATAGCTGGCCGCCAGCTTTTGCAAGCCGAAGCCGATGCCCACGCCCACCGCGCCGCCAAGTACTGACAGCGCAGTCAAGTCGATGCCCACCACCGACAGCGCCACCAGCAACCCGACAAACACCAAAAGTGCCCGCGCCGCATTGCTCACGGCCTTGCGCAGCGACAAGTCGTTGCCCGTGGCCGAACGCAGCAGCCGCGTTTCCAGCGATGAAGAAATCCAAAGCGCGACGATCAAAACGGCGCCGGCCGTCAACG
>CAZNQE010000111.1:0-8964 GCA_964575005.1 uncultured Polaromonas sp.
TTCGACAATGATGTCGCCCTTGTCCATGCGCTTGACGGTGCCGACAAAAATCTTTTCGCCGCGCGACATGAATTCGCTCAGCAGCATCTCGCGCTCTGCGTCGCGGATTTTTTGCAGAATGACTTGCTTGGCAGCTTGCGCGCCGATGCGGCCGATAGGCAGGCTTTCGACCGGCTTTTCGATGTAGTCGCCCTCTTCGATGTCCGAGATTTCCTCGCGAGCATCGCTCACCAGTTCTTCGGCTTCGGGGTTTTGCAGGCCCGCTTCATCAGGCACGACCAACCAGCGGCGGAAGGTTTCGTAGACGCCGCTGTCGCGGTCCACGGCGACACGGATGTCCGTGCCCTCGGGGTAGACCTTCTTGGTGGCCGAGGCGAGCGCGAGCTCGACGGCACCAAAGACAACGTCACGTTCCACATTTTTCTCACGCGATATGGCATCAACCAACATCAACAGTTCGCGATTCATTTCACAAGCCTGCCTTTCTCTCTTATTTCTCTGTCTGTTTATCTACAGCCGGGACGCCGCTTGGGATAGCTTTTGGCCGGCGACCCTTGAAGTCAACCACCGGCGCCAACCGCGCCTGGGCAATCTCGTCGAGCGTAAAACACAACGCCTGCATGGGCGGGGCCACTTTTTTCTTGCTGACCTTGCCGCCTGGCTTGGCCGGCGTGGGCTCGTCCGTCCAGACGATCTGCCAGCCGGCCTCAGCCCGCTCCAGGTTGCCGCGAAACTTTTTGCGGTTGGCCGACACGGCTGAACCCGCACTGGCGGCCACACCAATGGGCGCCTTCAAGGTGATGTCAATCAACTCGCCTGCAAAACGCTCGAAATCTTGTTCGGTACGCAGCGGCCTGTCAATTCCTGGCGAGCTGACCTCGAGCCGGGAATAGTCCGCGCCTTCGACTTCCAGAACGAACTGGAGTTGCCGGGTTACTTTTTCGCAATCTTCAGCGTTGATGAACTGCTCTGGCTCGCCCGCAATAAAGGGCATGTCGATCGTCACGCGCAGCAAGCCACCTGCGGTGCGCTCGATGTCCACCAGGTCGTAACCCAGCCCGCTAACGGTTTGCCCAATCGTGTCGTGTAAAGCCATTCAGTCTCGTAAACCCTGATGAAAACCAGCGGGAGTCATCAAACTCAACCGCCCTTCAAAAACAAACGCCCAAAAAAAATGGGCGGTAGAAACCCGCCCATTTGGTCGTGAAGCCAGTATTGTAACGGCCTTCGCCCCGGTCTGCAAACAAAATTCATGCCTGCACGAGCAAGCGCGTGTACGGATGCTCGGGCGCATCCAGCACCTGGGACACCGGCCCAGCCTCCAGCACCTCGCCGCCCTGCATGACCAAGACTTCATGCGCCATGGCACGGATCACGTCCACATCGTGGGTAATCAAAAGATAGCTCAGGCCGCGCTCGCGCTGCAAGCGCTGCAGCAGTTGCAACACTTGTTTTTGCACCGTCACATCCAGGGCGCTGGTGGGTTCGTCCAGCACCAAAAGGTCGGGCTCAACCATGAGCGCGCGTGCGATGGCGATGCGCTGGCGCTGCCCGCCCGAAAACTCATGCGGATAGCGCGCCAAAAGCCGGGGGAACTGCGCATCAGTCAAACCCACGTCGGCCAAAGCCTGAACGACTTTGTCTCGGCATTGCTGGCGACTCAAGCCCGGCTGATGAATGCTCAGGCCCTCGCCCACGATCTCTTCAATCGTCATGCGGGGCGAAAGTGAAGAAAACGGATCCTGGAATACGACCTGGACAGCGCGGCGCAGGGCCTTGTTTGATGCTTTGTCTCGACTCCAAGATTTGCCCGTTAGCAGCAGATCGCCTTCGCTGGGCTGCAGGCCCAACACTGCCAGCGCCAGCGTGGACTTTCCGGACCCGGATTCGCCAATGACGCCCAAAGTCCGGCCTTGGCTGATAGAGAAATCCGCGCCCTTGACCGCAACGAACTGACCCTTCTTGAACCAGCCGCGAATGCCGGGAACCGGCACGGGGTAGCTGACCTTGAGCGAACGCGCCTGCACCAGCACGGGGCCAGACGCGCCCTGCTCTTTCACGTCCCGCTCGGGGCGGCTGTCCATCAGCCGCCGGGTGTAAGCGTGCTGCGGATTGCCAAAAACATCAGCCACGCTGCCCTGCTCCACGATCAGGCCGTTTTCCATCACAGCGATTCGGTCGGCAAAGCGCCGCACCAAATTGAGGTCATGCGTGATCAAGAGCACGGCCATGCCGTTCTTGCGTTGCAGCGCAGACAACAAGTCCAGCATCTGGCCACGCAGGCTCACGTCAAGCGCGGTGGTCGGCTCGTCAGCCAGCAAGAGGCGTGGCTGGCAAGCCAGGGCCATGGCGATCATGGCGCGCTGGCGCTGACCGCCTGAGAGCTGGTGCACAAATGATGAGGCGCGGCGCTCGGGCTCAGGAATACCGGTGTCTGCAAGTAGCTGCACAGCGCCCTGCCACGCTTCGCTCGCAGTCTGGCCTTGCTTGAGCTGCAAGACCTCGGCGATCTGGTCGCCAATGGTGAACAGCGGGTTCAGCGCCGTCATGGGCTCCTGAAAAATCATCGCGATATCCCGTCCGCGGATGCCGCGCAGCGCGTGTTCGGAGAGGCTGAGCAAATCCGCCTCGGCAGGCGCTTTCTCTCTTGCATTGCCCGCAGCTTCAACGCCTGTAAACCGCGCACTGCCGCTGGTCATTGCGCCCTGGGCCAAGCCCAGCAAGCTCAACGCCGTTACCGTCTTGCCCGAGCCAGACTCGCCGACGAGTGCCAGCTTTTCCCCCGGCGCCAGCGCAAAGTCGATGCCGCGCACGACTTCTTTGCCACCGAACGCGACTCGCAAACCGTGGACACTGAGCAAGCGATGACTCATCGGTCAGCCTTTCGCGGGTCCAGCGCATCGCGCAGCGCGTCACCCATGAAGGTCAGCAAAAGCAAGGTGGTCACCAGCACAACAAAGGTGGACAGCGAGATCCACCAAGCGTCAATGCTGTTTTTGCCCTGTGACAGCAACTCGCCCAAGGAGGGTGTGCCGGGCGGCACACCGAGGCCCAAAAAGTCCAGCGAGGTCAGCGCCAAAATGGCTGCGCTCATGCGAAACGGCAAAAAGGTCACCACCGGCGTCATGCTGTTGGGCAGCACATGCCGCCAGATGATTTGCCATGAACTCAAGCCCATGGCGCGGGCGGCCCGTACGTAGTCCAACTGCCGGTTGCGCAGGAACTCGGCGCGCACATAGTCGGACAAACCCAGCCATCCAAAGAGGCTGAGCAACACCAGCAAAAGCGCAATGCTGGGCGCAAACACGGCGCTGAAAATAATCAAGAGATAGAGCTCGGGCATGGAGCCCCAGATCTCCATGAAGCGCTGAAAAGCCAAGTCCGTCTTGCCGCCAAAGTAGCCTTGCAGAGCGCCCGTGATCACGCCGATCACCACGCCCGTAAACGTCAAGGCCAAGGCAAACAGCACGCTCACCCGAAAGCCGTAAATCAGTTGCGCTAACAAGTCACGGCCCCGGTCGTCCGTGCCCAGCAGGTTCACGCTGGTGGGCCGCGAAGGGTTGGGCTCCTTGGCGAAATAGTTCAGGGTCTTTGGGCCGTAGGGGTTGGGCGCATAGATCGCCCAGTTGCCACCCGTTGTGATGCGGTCCTTGATGAAGGGGTCCAGATAGTCGGTGGCCGTCTCAAAGTCCCCGCCAAAAGTCTTCTCCGGATAGACCTTGGCAATAGGCACGTAAAACTGGCCCTCGTACTTCACCAGCAAAGGCCGGTCATTCGACACCAGCTCAGCAAGAAGGCTGATCAACACCAACGTGCAAAACAAAACCAGACTGTAGAACCCCAGCTTGTTGCGCTTGAATCGCAACCAAGCCCGCCGCGATGGAGAGGCGGACAGCGGCACAGCAGAAGCCGTGGTCCCCATGATCCCGGCCAGAGCGCCAGAGGCAAGCTCTTCCCCAGTGCCGGCGCGGATCGGGCTCTGCCCGTCCGCAGCGGGCGCCCCCCCGGGGGGGAGGCGGCCATCGGCCGCTTCGGGGGGGTCAATCGAACTTAACACGCGGATCCACCCAAACATAGCAAAGGTCGCTCACCAGCTTGGTCACCAAGCCAATGAGCGTGAAGAAAAACAGCGTACCCATGACCACCGGATAGTCCCGGCGGATCACGCTTTCGTAACTCAGCAAGCCCAGCCCATCAAGCGAAAACAAAGTCTCGATCAAGAGCGAGCCGGTAAAAAACGCACCGATGAAGGCCGCCGGAAAGCCCGTGATGATCGGGATCAACGCATTGCGAAACACATGCTTGTAAAGCACCTGCCGCTCAGCCAAGCCCTTGGCTCGCGCTGTGACCACGTATTGCTTGCGAATCTCTTCCAGAAAAGCGTTCTTGGTCAAGATGGCCGTGACGGCAAAACTGCCCAGGACCATGGCCGTGACGGGCAAAGTGATGTGCCACAAGTAGTCCACGACCCGGGCGCCCCAACTGAGTTCATCCCAATTGCTTGAGGTCAAACCGCGCAGCGGGAACCACTGCAATTGCCCGCCAAACACCACCAGCAACACGACACCCAGCACAAAGCCGGGAATCGCATAGCCCACCAGCACCAGCAAGGTCGTCACCAGATCAAAACGCGAACCCGCGCGAACCGCCTTGGCCACGCCCAGCGGCACAGCCACCAGGTAGCTGATGAAAAACGTCCACAGCCCGAGGCTGATGGAGACAGGCAACTTTTCGATGATGAGTTGCGAGACCTCCTTGTTCTGGAAAAAGCTCTTGCCCAGGTCAAAGCGCGCGAACTGCCCCAGCATCTGAAAGAAGCGTTCGTGGGCAGGTTTGTCAAAGCCATACAGAGCCTTGATCTGCTCGACCCGCTTGGGGTCCACGCCCTGCGCCCCGCGATAGCTAAAGCCTCCGCCCTCTGCGCCGCTGCCTGCCGCACCCGCCTTGGCTTCAGCCAGGTACTGCTCCACCGGCCCACCGGGGACAAACTGCACCACGGCAAAGGTGATGAGCAGCACGCCGAACAAAGTCGGAACCATGAGCAGCAAGCGCTTGAGGACGTAAGCCAGCATCAGCGAGCCCACCAGGTGTAAATGGCCCAGCCCTCGCCCGTGGCGTAAGGCGGCATATCAGCCGGGCGTGCCAGGCGCTTGTCATTGAAAGCCATGCGGTGCGTGGGCGCTGTCCACTGGGGAATCAAGATGTGGCTGTGCGTGATGGCGAGGTCCAGCGCTTTGCAAGCAGGCAGCATGTCGGCCTTGGTCTTGGCGCTGGTCATGCGCGCAATGATGGCATCGACCGCCGGGTTGGCCATGCCGGACATATTGCCGGAGTCCTCGGTCACTGCGGCCTTGCTGCCAAACAGGTCTGCGTATTCCTGCCCCGGGTTGTGCGTGCCCGCGTAAGCCAGCGAAATGATGTCGAACTCGAACTTGCTCAGCCGCTGCTGGTACAGCGCAAAGTCCACCGCGCGGTAGTTGAGCTGAATGCCGAGCTTTTCCAAGTTGCGCGCCCACGGCGTAACCACGCGCGCGCCGCCTTCGTTGCTGTCCAGGTACTCGATGACCATCGGCTGGCCGGCTTTGTTACGCAGCACGCCGTCTTGAATCGTCCATCCGGCCTCGGCCAGCAAGTCGCGCGCTTGGCGCAAATTTCCGCGCAAGCTGTTGTCACCATCGGTGCGCGGCGGCACGGCCATGGGGCCGAATACGGCGGGCGGCAGTTGCGCTTCAAGCGGCTTGAGGATGGCCAACTCGTCCGGGCTGGGGCTGCCGGTCGCTTGGCAATCGGTGTTGCCAAAAAGGCCGTTCACGCGCTGGTAGGCTCCGTAAAACAACTGGCGGTTCATCCACTCGTAGTCCATCGCCAAGCCCAGGGCTTGGCGCACACGCACGTCCTTGAACTTGTCTTTACGCGTGTTGATCACGTAGCTTTGAAAGCCCGAAGGCAGTCGATGCTTGAACTCGCCCTTCACCAGTTCGCCCGAATCAAAGCGCTTGCCGTTCACACGCCGCGCCCAGTCGCCCGCCGAGAAAAATCGCATCAAATCAAACTCGCCAGCCTTCAGCGCTTCGAGCTTGGCTGTGTTGTCTTTGTAGATCTTGACCGTGATGCGGTCGAAGTTGGCCATGCCGCGCCGCACGTTCAAGTCTTTGGCCCAATAGGCTGGGTCCCGCACATAAGTGATGTCTTTGCCAAAACGCACCGGGCCAATCTTGTAGGGCCCGCTGCCAATCGGAATGTCCATCACGACCGCGTCAAAGCGTTTGGGCTGGCCGTTTTCAACGCCCCAACTGCGGCTGAAAACAGGCAAACCGCCGACCGTCAGAGGCAGTTCGCGGTTCGGCTTTTTAAAGCGGTAACGCACAATGCGTTCGCCCAGCACGTCTATGCCGGTCACGTCTTCCAGCATCGTCTTGTAGCCGGGCGAGGTGTAGGGGCCCATCAGCGTGTCGTAGCTGTGCTTCACATCGGCCGCCAGCACGGCCTTGCCGTCATGAAAGCGCGCTTGCGGCCGCAGAGTGAACGTGGCGCTCAACCCGTCGGGCGCCACGCTCACGTCTTCAGCCAGCAGGCCGTAGCCGGCGGCGGTCTCGTCCTGCGAGCCGGCCAGCAAGCTGTCGAACATCAAGTCAGCCAGGTACGCCGGCGCACTACCCTTGATGGTGAAGGGGTTGTACTTGTCAAAGGTCGAGGTGCGCAGATTGCTGACCAGGCGCAATTCGCCACCCTTGGGCGCGCTGGGGTTCACGTAATCAAAGTGCGTAAAGCCAGGCGCGTACTTGAGGTCGCCCCACAGCGCATAGCCATAAGCCGCCCAGGTCGGGGCTACGGCAAGGCCCGCCAGCAAGGCGGTAAGAAGGGGGTGATAAAACCTCATGCGACAATTCTGCATCAACGAGGAAGCCCCGCACCTGGGCTTGCTTTGACCAGCTTCAAGAAGGAAAAAACATGGGATTTCTGACAGGCAAGAAACTGCTGATCACGGGCGTGCTGTCCAACCGCTCCATCGCCTACGGCATTGCCAAAGCTTGCCACGCCCAAGGCGCTGAGCTGGCGTTCAGCTATGTCGGCGAGCGCTTTAGGGAGCGCATCACCGAATTCGCCGCCGACTTTGGCTCCAAGTTGATTTTTGACTGCGACGTCGGCGATGACGCGCAGATCGAGCGCCTGTTCACTGACCTGTCGGCCCACTGGCCCACCTTCGACGGCTTTGTGCATGCCATTGGCTACGCGCCACGCGAAGCCATTGCCGGCGACTTTCTCGAAGGCCTGTCGCGCGAGGGCTTCAAGATCGCCCACGACATCAGCGCCTACAGCTTTCCGGCCATGGCCAAGGCTGCCCTGCCTTACCTGAACCCCAAGTCGTCCTTGCTGACGCTGACTTATCTGGGCGCGATCCGCACCGTGCCCAACTACAACACCATGGGCTTGGCCAAGGCCAGCTTGGAAGCGTCGGTGCGCTACCTCGCCGAATCTTTGGGCCCGCGCGGCATGCGCGTGAACGGCATCAGCGCCGGCCCCATCAAGACGCTGGCTGCCAGCGGCATCAAAGGCTTTGGCAAGATCTTGTCGGTGGTAGCTGAAAGCTCGCCGATTCGCCGCAACGTGACCTCGGAAGACGTCGGCAACGTGGCCGCCTTTTTACTCAGCGATCTGGCTGGTGGCGTGAGCGCCGAAATCACTTACGTCGACGGCGGCTTCAGCCAAGTGGTGGGCGGCATTGCCGAGCCGGCCGAAGCCAGTTAAACCCGGATTTGGATTGTTCTGCTGCGGCTGAAGTCGCGGCAGGCCTTGGGGGTGCTGCCTAGACTGGCCTGCATGCGCATCCTCTCCAAACTTCTCTTGAGCCCAGCCTGCGCGCTGGGCTTTTTTGTGGGCGTTTGCTTGGGCTTGCCAGCTTGGGCAGCGGAGCCATCCCCCGCTGCGTCCAATGCCAAAGCGCCGGCGCTCATGCTGGCCAAGGTATATCACCCCGGCATCGCGCTGGCCGACTATTGGGTGAGTGAAAAATACGACGGTGTGCGAGGCTTTTGGGACGGCGAAAAGCTCCTCACGCGCGGCGGCGAACGCATCATGGCACCCGCCTGGTTTACGGCAGGCTGGCCTGCTGTGCCCATGGACGGCGAGTTATGGGCTGGGCGCGGCAAGTTTCAGCAAGCGGTGTCCACGGTGCGCCAGCAGACGCCCGACGACGCGGCCTGGCGCAGCATCCGGTTCATGGTGTTTGATTTGCCGCGCCACGGCGGCACCTTCAGCGAGCGAATTCCGGCCATAGCGGCGCAAGTGCAGTTGCTCAATCAAAGCTGGGTTCAAGCGGTAGCCCAGTTCAAACTGCCCAGCCACAAAGCGCTACAGGCTTTACTGAACAAGACCGTGCGGGACGGTGGCGAAGGCTTGATGCTGCACCGTGGCAGCTCGCTCTATGCGGGTGTGCGCAGCGACGATCTGCTCAAGGTCAAGACGCATGAAGACACCGAGGCGCGCGTGGTGGGCTACCTGCCGGGCAAAGGCAAACACGCAGGCGCTGTGGGCGCACTGCTGCTTGAAATGCCAGCGCTGGACGGTAAAGTCGCCCAGCGTTTCAAGCTAGGCGCGGGCCTGTCCGACGCGGAACGCGCCTCACCACCGCCCCTAGGCAGCACCGTCACTTACCGCTACCGAGGGTTCAATGAAAGCGGGCTGCCGCGATTTGCGACATTTGTTCGGGTGCGCGATCAGGTGGAAGGCAGCGGGAGCGTGTCCCGCTGACCCCACAGCTCAATTGCCAGCGCCTTATTTCTTCACGCAGTCCGCGTAATAACGCTTTTTGCCTTTGGCGTCGTCAACTTCGACCAGGCCGTGAATGTCGGTTTCAAAGCCGGGGCACTGGGCATTGAATTCGCGGGCGAACTTGAGGTAGTCCACGATCTTTTTGTTGAACACTTCGCCGGGAATGAGCAGTGGAATGCCCGGTGGGTAAGG
>CAZNQE010000112.1:0-8923 GCA_964575005.1 uncultured Polaromonas sp.
CGCCATCACTCTGGGCGCGGCAATCGGGCTTGCCATCGTCATTCCGGCCGTCGGCTATGTGCTGCTGCGGCGCTTTTTGAGCGACTTTGACGCGGCCGCCATTGCCGCCACCTACGGATCTGTCAGCGCCGTGACTTTCATCACCGCCATCCAGTACCTGGAAACCCATCAGATTGTTTACGGCGGCCACATGGCCGCAGCCATGGCGCTCATGGAGTCGCCGGCCATCATCATGGCCGTGGTGTTTGCCAACGCCTTGCGGCAGAACCCGGCGGCCAGCGCTGTGGTCGGCCGGGGCGGCGCGGCGGTTGTGGGTGGTGCGCCTGCGGCCGGCGCTCACATTCCCCTGGGCAAGATTCTTCACGAGTCCTTCACCGACGGCGCGCAGCTGCTGCTGCTCGGCGCCATGGTGATTGGCATGACCACCGGTGCGGCTGGCCAGGAAATGATGGCGCCGTTTTCGGTCGATTTGTTCAAAGGCATGCTCGCCTTCTTTTTGCTCGACATGGGCCTCATGGCAGCGCGCAACATCGGCGAGCTCAAAGGCAAACCACCGGCGCTTCTGGCCTACGCGGTTCTGGCGCCGCTGGCACATGCCGGCCTTGCCCTTGGCGTGGCTATGGTCCTCGGCATCTCGGCCGGTAACGGCGCGCTCTTGATGGTGCTGGCTGCCAGCGCGTCTTACATCGCTGTGCCCGCCGTACTGCGCTACGCGATTCCCGAAGCCAAGCCCTCGCTCTACTTCGGCATGTCGCTGGGCTTGACGTTTCCGTTCAATATCTTGCTGGGGATACCGCTTTATGTGGGGGTGGCGCAGAAGGTGCTGGGTTAGGCGAACCTGTCACGGACATTGCCTTGCAGCGTTTAGGCGTTGCACGTCATGCGCCGCATCGCTGACGCAGGCTGTCACTTACGCGCTTTGGATTTTGCGAGCTTGGCTAGCGAAGTGCCCCTAAGCACATCAGGCTTGGTGACCGGTGCCAGGTAATTGGCCTTGCTCAGCACCGCCTTGCCCGTCTTGGCCTCCAGCGCTTTGCGAGCATTGCCCGCAATTTTTCCACCTTCTTTGGCAGAAGTGCGGTTTTCATCAAAACCCAATGCGTCGCTGCGACGCGCAATCTCGGTGGTGCTGGCCTCGCCCAACATGGTGAAGATCAGTTCCAGATCGGTCATGTGATCGCGCAGGTTGTTGCCGGTTTTTATCTCGTTCAGGCCTTTGAATTGGCTGTGCTCGCCGGGCGTGACGCCAAAGGTCGCGCGAGCGATTTCTGCAGTGAGTATTGAATACTCTTTTCCCTCGGACACGCCCCGTGCCTTCCACTCGTCTGTCAGCTCCCCGCGCACGGAAATAGAGCGCAACCGCTTCTCGATCCATGCCTGCGGGTAGCCCTTAGCCTGATACAACTCACGGGCGCGGGCGCTGGCCAGCTCTGGGTTTTCGATCTCCTTTACCCGCTCGTACCCCACCTGCGCTAGCCAGCGTTTAAAGGGTTCAGCCTTGGGGGAGGGGATGGACTGGATGATGCGGAACAAGCCTTCGGTGTTGGCGCAATTCACCCGCTGTGCGCCGCCTGCTGTTCCCACGCTAAGGGGGGTGGCAATTTGCCCCCACCCTTTGGCCAGTTCCGGGTCACGACGGCGCAGGTCTTTGACGTAACCTGCTGGCTGCACCGAATCGGCCAGTACGCCCACCACGTCAACAATGGCAAACCACCATTCTTCGTTATGCCAGACGCGGCGAATGGAGGTCTCCTGAAAGACCGCGATGTGGTTGGCAGGTTCGTTCACGTTGCTTTCCTTTTTCATGGATTTACCTTGCATTCACAAGTTTCGCTTGAGCTTGGCAACCTGGCGTCACGGTGAGCGGACCTCGCGGACTGACGCGAAGAGCAGCCGCAAGCCAAACGCGCAAACGAGCACTGCGGCCACGCGCGCAAGCCCCTTACGCTGCGCTGCATAGACAGCCTGCACTCGGGCTTGGGAAAACGCCAGTGCAAGGAAAAAGTGCCAGCACAGCGCGTTGACCACGACAAGTGCGATGGCCGGGAGCAAGAGCGCTGTACTCGGCTCTGGAGGCAGCGAGGTCGCAAACACACTGCCGAAAAACAAGGCCGACTTGGGATTCATGATGTTGGTCAAGAAGCCCATGCGAAACGCCGCGATGGCTCCGAGAGCTTTGCTCGCACCCGTAGCCTTGCCGGTGCCTGACCGCCACAGGCGAAAAGCGACGTAGCAGAGATAAAAGCCTCCGGCGGCTTGAAGTGCAATGCGCAGTGATGGGTGCGCCGCAAATACTGCACTGACACCGAGTACGGCCAGCGTGGACCAAAGCAGCGCGACCATTGAAATTCCCAGCGCCGCAAAGCAGGCAGCCCTGCGATGACCGCTTGCAGCGAGCTGGGAAATGAGCAGCACATTTGCCCCGGGCGTTACCAGCACGACCCAATGAAGCAAGGCGATGGAGAGCAGGGTGGCGAGCATGTTGTGCACTTCAAGCTTGAGCATGTGTCGCGGCCATCTCGATGGCAACAACATAACCGGCAGGGATCTTGATCTGGCTGAGTTCGGACAAGGGGATCATGGCGATTTCCTTATGTTCATGGCTCAGCTGCATGTTCTTCAAATCGTCCAGGCACTTGCATTGATAGGCCACGATCAAAACATCGACGCGGCCCAGGATGTTGTAGACGTGCACGTCCAGCAATTCGCCGACCTCGACACTCAGAGACGTTTCTTCCTGGATTTCACGTTTCAGGCACTCCCGCGGGGTCTCGCCTGGCTCAAGCTTGCCGCCTGGAAGTTCCCATTCGTCGCGCTCATTCTTCAAGAGCAGGACGCGCTGCTCTTGAAGAATCACGCCTTTGATGGAGACGGGGTATTTCAGGGACGACAAGTCGCTGGGTTCTGCGGGGTTCATCTGCATGGGGATCTCGGCTGGTCGGTTTTCGGTTCGGTTGCCGAGAAAATGTAGCTGAAAAGTTTTACTACGGGCTTGCGTTTCGACGCATTGGGAGCCGATGGGAACTCTGCCTTCAGCGATCAGCGTCCGCAAACACCGGCGCAGGCAACTGATGGCCCTTCAAGCGTTGCCACAACCAAGGCAGCGCCACCCCTAAATCAGGTCGCTGCCGATTGATGGTCGGCTCCACCGGGCCACCACCCACGGCCGCGCGTTCGGCTTGGCTGCCCAGGTCAAAGCTGAAGCTGTAGGCGCCTTCCAGGCCCATGCGCAGGTCGGTGACGAAGAGGCGGCTTGCGCCTTTTTCACTGTTCTCGCTGGTCTCGCTGAGTTTGAAAAACCCGTGGCTGAAGCGCGCCACCTCTTTCACCCACGGGTTGTTGCCGTGCTGGGCCAGCAAGTCTGCGCCGCGGGCATGCGCTTTCCATTCAATGCGCGTGTCGGCGTCGAGCAGCGAGTAGTAGCCCTCAAAGTACTGCGTGGGCGTGGTGGCGACCAGCCGCCAGAGCACGGTGTTGAAAGGGGCAGGCGTGACCAACAAGCCTTGCGCGCTGATGCCATCGGCTTGCAAAGACGCACGCGCCAAGCGGTCCACATGCTGCTGCGCGCCAAAGCTCCAGGCCAGGTACACCGTGCTGAGCAGCAGGCCCAGCGCGTTGACTTGCAGGCCACGCGCACGCCAAACCATCGCGGCGACCGTGCCGGTAATCAGCGGCAGCGTGTAGCTCGGGTCGATGATGAAGATGCTGCCGACGGCATACGGAAAGTTGCTGAAGGGCTGCAGCAGTTGCGTGCCGTACACCGTCATGGTGTCCAGCAGCGGATGCGTGAAGAGGGCCAGCCACAGGGCCAGCCACCAGCGTTTGAACATGGCTGCCTCGCCATGCACGCGCGAGGCAACAAGCGCCACCAGCGGCGCGGCCAGCGTGACGTAAATCAATGAATGGCTTTCGGCCCGATGCCGCACCATGTTGAGCACAGCATTGCCGTGGTCGATGAAGGCGTCCAGGTCGGGCAAAGTGCCGGCGACTGCGCCCCACAGGGCGGCTTTCCACACGGCGGTACGCCGGCCCATGACGGCCACGCTGACGGCAGAACCCAGGGCGATTTGGGTGAGTGAATCCATGGGCGAAGCTTAACCAGCGGGCTTCGCTGCTGCTGGAAACAGGGTTTAAGGCTCGGCTTAAGTCAGCCCCGCCTGGGCATGCGCCAAGGCAGCATGGCTTGCACCACGGGCGAGATCAGGCGGGGCACGTTCAGCGTTTCATGAAAGCTCGTCACCGTCTCTCCAAGCAGCTTGCTTCGCAGCATGGCGCGTTGGTAAAAAGGGGTGTCTTCCAGTTGCTGCAGCACCTGCACCGGTCCATCGCTGCGCATGCGTCTGTCAATGCGCCAGGCTGTGCGCGGCAGACGTTGGCTGAGTGGTGCTTCAAAGGGGACCACCTGGCCGTCGGTGGTAAAGCGCAGCGCCAGCAGCCGCCCGTTCAAAGCCTCGGGCTCGGTGTCATAAATCACGGCGGTGCTGCCGTCCTTCATTTGCCCGCGTGACCAGTCCCACTCGGTAAATGCTTTGGCAATCGGCTCGTCGCCTTCGTTGCTGTCCAGGTAGGCATGGCCTTGCCAGCGCTGGCCGGGCTGTTGCAAATCAACCTCGACACGCGACTGCGGCGCGAGCGGCCCCCAGCGGTGGCGGCCTGCTGCGTCCAGCGGCGTGCTGAAGTTAAAAA
The DNA here is from genome assembly GCA_964575005.1 of uncultured Polaromonas sp. Lineage (GTDB taxonomy): Bacteria > Pseudomonadota > Gammaproteobacteria > Burkholderiales > Burkholderiaceae_C > Polaromonas. The sequence continues at coordinate 4,687 of CAZNQE010000112.1, forward strand.
GTTGCTCAGGCCGGATGCGCACCGTGCCGCGAATGCGCTGCGGAATCGGCATGCCGACTTCGTCAATCGTGATGACGAGCGTGTTGCCGTCCCAGTGCAGTGCGCTGGGGCCGATCTTGAAGTGATGCTCGTCACGGGCGCAGTGCCGCTGGCCGCGCTCGGTCATGGACCAGCGCTTGGCGCCTTGGCTGTAAAGCGCGACGTTCAGCGCGCAGTGGTTGTCAGCGGCAGGTGTGCGGCCGCCGCGCTGGGCAAACAGGTAGTAGGGCGAAAACACGCTGCCCACAAACGCGATGATGGACAGGCCCCATTGCCCGCAGTCGCTCAGCGCGTCAACGTACCACCAGAGGTAGCCACCCGATGGAACCGCTTGGTCAAAGCGGGGCTGGCCATGAGCGCCGCGGCCGCCTGCTGGCCCGACATCGCTGCCATCGGCACGCCCGGCCCCGGGTGCACGCTGCCCCCCGCCAAATACAGACCCACTATCGGCGTCGCTGCTCCGGGCCGGCTGAAGGCCGACATCCAGCCGTGCGTCGCTTGCCCGTACAGCGCTCCGCCCGTGGCCGGGAACAATTGGTGAAAGTCCATCGGCGTGCTGCGTTGGCTGGGGCCTGGCGCGATCGTCAGGCCGCAGCCCTTCATCAGGGAAAAGCTCGAGATTTGACATGCTTGAAGTGCCTCGGGGGTGATGCGGTGGCGGCCGGTGTTGTCGCCGGTGGCTGGCGCGTTGACCAGGCAAAGCAGGCGCTCGGGGCTGCCGGCAGCGGGTGTGTCACCGGCGCCGCGGTCTTGCGCGCACAGGTACACCGTGGGTGACTGCGGCAGGCGCTGCTGGCCAAAGATGTCTTTGAACTCGCTGGCGTAGTCGGCCCTGAAGAAGACGTTGTGCCGGTCTAGCGCGAGGCCTTCTGTGGCTACGTTCATGGACCAGGTGACGGCTGAGAGCGAACGCGTTGCGGCTTTGCTTGGCACGGCGGCACGGGCAGGCGCGCCCAGCAAGCCGGTGCGCAAGGCAGCAATGTCGCCATTGAAAATCACGCTTTCCGCACCAATACGCTCGCCTGACGCCAACTGCACGCCGTTGACTTGGCCGCCCAGTACTTCAATGCGCTCGCAAGCTTGCCCGTAGCGATAGCGCACGCCGCGCTCGGCGCCCAGGCGCGCCAGGCACTGCGCCAGCGCATGCATGCCGCCTTCGACGGCCCACACGCCGTCCATCTCGACTTGCGCGATCAGCATCAGCGTGGCTGGTGCCTCCCAAGGGCTTGAGCCGCAGTAGGTGGCGTAGCGGGCAAAAAGCTGACGCAGACGTGGGTCGCGAAACTGCTGGCCCAGGCTGCCCCAGAGGCTGCGGAAGGGGCCGATTTGCGTGAGTGCGGCCATGCCCTGGCGGCCGAGCTGGCCGGGCATGCTGGTGAAGCTGGGAGCGGGCGAGCGGATGAACGGGCCTTCAAGCGCGGCGTAAAGTTTTTGCGTGGTCTTGCAGAAGTTCGCAAAGCGATCTGCCTCGGCGTTGCCGGCAAAAGTGCGTACGGCTTCCACCGAGCGGGCGGGGTCGGCAAACAGATCCAGCGCCGAGCCGTCTTCCCAAAAATGTTTGGCAAGCACGGCCAGCGGCGTGATCTTGAGCTCGGCTTCGAGCGTGGTGCCGACTGATTCAAAGATCTGGTCAAACACCCAGCGCATGGTGAAGACGGTGGGGCCGCTGTCGATGGGCGCATCGCCCACCCACAGTTGGCGCACCTTGCCGCCGGGGCCGGGCGCGGCCTCGACGACGGTGACGTCCAGGCCTTGGGCTGCGAGTTGCAGCGCGCTCACCAGCCCGGCAATGCCCGCGCCCACCACGACCACGCGGTGGTCGGCGGCCGAGCTGCGCTCAGCCATCTGCCGGCAGGCGCGTGACGCCGGCAAGGCTGGGCGGCTGTGCTGCGTTGTGGGCGTTGGTGGCGTTGTTGGCTGCGTCAGCCTCGTGCGTTTTCCAGCGCCCTTGCTGGGCCAGTACGCGCATGCGCAAGAAAAGTGATTCCGAGAAAAAGCCGTTGCGGTGCGCGGCTTCAATGGCGGTCTGATGCGCGCCGGTATGCGCATAGGCCAGCATGGAAGCCGTGTCGCGCCACAGGCTGAAGGTGCATTGGCGCACCAGCGGCACTTCGCCCAGACCCATGGCCAGCAGGCAGCCGGGTGACTTTTCAAGATCAGCTTGCGCGGCCGGTGCGTAGCGCCAAAAAGCCATGGTCTTGGCCGGCCTGATGCTGGCGCGTGTGATCACGGCCAGTGGCAACGCAGGGCTGGTGTGGTCATCACTGCGTTGAGAGTCCGCGTCCGAGTCGATCGGCGTGCGTGCCCAGGCCTGGCCGTCCCATTCGCCGCGGGCCGAGTCCACGCTGAGCATGGCTGACCATGATTCGCGGGAGCGCTCATGGCAGGCCACAACGTAGGGACTGTTCAAGAAATCATGGGCTTGGTCGGCGTGCTCAAAAACGGTGATCAAGCCTTGGTGTGAGGCACTGGGTCGCAAACTGAAGCCGCCACCATGGCCGCTGCCCATGACTTTGGCAAAGCGCAGTCCGGGTGTGCCTTTGAGCGCACCGGCGCCCTGTGCCAGGCGCAACCAACCCCAGGCTTGGTGTGGGCGTGCCAGGTCGGCCAGCACCACCACCATGGTGCCCGCCACGGCCTGTCGGCTGTCGTTGGCGGCTTTGTCCTGACTTGCGTTGGCTCTGTCAGGGGCGCCGTTGCCGGCATCTCGGCCATCGCGCATGTGCACGGCTGCCGCATGGCTTGCGCCGCCTTGGGGACTCAGGGAGCCAAGGGGGGGAGGGGAGTGGAGCGCTCGGGGTGGCGGGTGGGACATGGGGGGCTGGCGGGTGATGTGCCCGCCAGGCCTCGTTCTGGTTTGCTTTTCGTTTCTGTTGTTTCCGTTACTTGGCTGCAGCCGCAGCCACTGCCACGTCACTCGGCGTCACCGCCGCGCCGACGGCTGCGCCGGAGGTGTAGCGGCTCAATTCCGGATGGTCCTTGAGCATGGACGCGCCATTGAGCGGCTTGTACGCGCCTTGGTGGCAAGTGGCGCAATTGACCTTGGCCACGTCACCCAGCTCGCCCTTACGGTTGGCCGGGAAGGTCGCCGTCAGCGGCTCCAGGTAAGCCAGGTTCAAGTCACGCGCCATACGGATGCCGTGCCAAGCGGTCACGCGCTGGGGCGGGCCACCTTCCCATTTGCCAAAGTTTTGCGTGTTGTGGCAGTAGGTGCAGTTCACGCCGAGGGACTGCGACATGTGCGTCATCAGGCCGTACGTCCATTCAGCTTGCTTGATCGACTGGCGGTTGCCGGTGGGCAGCGCGGTCGGGCCATTGACGCGGATCTCCTGGTTGCCCAGCAAGAACGGTGTGAACGGATCATTGGGCAGCGAGGACAGGTTGACCACAGAGGAGGGCGAGTTCTGGCCAGCCTTGTCACCAATGAAATTGCTGCCGTAGGGCTGCGGATCGGCCTTGAACCACACCGCCTGCGGCACAGGATTGCCGCGGTGGCAGGTGTAGCAAGTCACGCCGGTTTCGGCCACGTGCGGCTTCCAGTCGGCGTTGATGTGCTGCGTCATCTCGACCATGCGGCGTGCCACGACCTTGGTGTACTTGCTGTCATCGGCCAGGTTGGCCGGGTTGTGGCAATAGGTGCAGCCCTCATTGGGTGCGACCCAGGCGGTCATGGACACCATCAGGCGCGTGAACTCGCCCACGCTCAGGTCGCCCAGCACCTTGACGTTCTGAAACACCTGGCTGGCCTTGGGGCCGTCGGGTGAGGCAGGCGGCTGAGCCGGTGGCACCACATTGTTTTCAGCTTTTTGTTCCAGCGTGCGTGGGTTGTAAACCTGCACCATGCCCGTGCCACGGTAGCCGTGTTGCACGCTGTCCATGGGCGGACGCTCGCAAGCAGCCAGCAAAACCAGAGAGGACAAGCCCAGCAGCTGAAGGCCGCGTCGGATGAAGTGGGAAGGCTGCTTCATTATTTGACTCCTGAGCTCAGGGCGGGGTCCATCACGGCCGGGAACACATCGGGGTACGGAGGTACCACGCCGTGCTTGACAGCCCACAGGAACCAGTTATCCACCACGGTGCCCGTCAGCAAGATGCCGATGCCGCCCGTCAGGGGACAAAGGACCGCGAACCACCAGGCCCAGCGGTGAATCGATTCCATGGTGGCGTTAAAGCCCATGGTCCAGCGCCAGAACAAGGC
>CAZNQE010000113.1:0-8788 GCA_964575005.1 uncultured Polaromonas sp.
CGGCCCACGATGTCCATGGTCGAGACATTGCCGCCATGCGAATTGAGCAGCACCAATTTTTTGATACCGGTGCGCGCCACGCATTCGCCCAGATCCAGCCAGGCCTGAATCAGCGCCGCGGCGCTGAGCGTCAGCGTGCCGGCGAAAGCCGTGTGCTCGATGCTGCGGCCCACGGTTTGCGTTGGCAAGAAAAGCACCGACAGGCTGGCGGGCAAAAGCGGCAGCGTGTGCGCAATCAAGCCGTTGATCAAGTCGGTGTCCACGCTGAGCGGCAAGTGCGGGCCATGCTGCTCGATGGCGGCCACTGGCAGCACGGCGATGCTGCGCGCGGCGTCTAGCTTGGCGAAGTCAGTGGTTTTGAGGTCAGCCCAAAAACGCGGGGGTTGATTTTTATTCTGGGCGGTCATGGGCGTTTTGATGACGTGTCGTGACGTGTAAAAAATCAGGCTGCTGCGGCTGCCTGCTGAATCTCGGCGCGCTGCGCCGCTGCGGCTTGCCGCGCGTGGCGCGCTTGCCGGTCGGCTTGGCCGGCTGCGTTGCCGGCAGCGGCGGCCTGCCCGCTCTTTCCGCCTTCAGCAAACGATACGCGTGCCAGAGCCTCGGCCAGGCAGTGCGGTCGGGCGCGCGCGCCGCTGGCTTGGTAGTCCGCCAGCAAGGCATCGCGCACGGCGTCTTCTCCCAAACCGGCAGGCCCACTCAAATAACCAAACAGCAAGTCCACCAGTTTTTCATGCGCGAATGCATGCGTCTTCCCGGTCGTGGCCCAGAGCCAGTCGCTGAACTGCAAGAAGGCATAGAACGCTGAAACGGTGGCCGATGCGTTGGCTTCGCCGCCCTCGGTTGACGCAACCGGCGTTTGCAGCAGCAGCGCCCGCGCCTGCGCAAACCGGCCCGAATTACCCACCAATTCCCAGTAGCGCGCAAAGCGCTGGATGCGCTGCATGGTGCTGAAATCCACCGTCGAGTTTTGCAAGATGGTGTACGGCGTTTGCGGGTCATAGACCATCGCAAAGTCTTGCGTGTGACGTGTGATCGGCGTGCCGCGCAGACGCTTCAAGATGCCGAACTGAATCTCATGGGGCCCGAGCTCGTGCAGCTTGTCAAAGCCTTGCGCAAAGCTTTCCAGCGTTTCGCCCGGCAGGCCAAAAATCAAGTCGGCATGCACATGCGCCTGGCTGTGCGCAACGAGCCAGCGCAGGTTGTCAGCCGTCTTGGCGTTGTCTTGCTTGCGCGAGATGCGCTGCTGCACCTCGGGGTTGAAACTCTGAATGCCGACTTCGAACTGCAAGGAGCCGGCCGGAAACTGCACGATGAGTTCTTTCAGGCGGTCAGGCAGGCTGTCGGGCACCACTTCAAAATGCACAAAGATTTCGGGCTGGCCCTGCGCGTCAACGTGCATTCGGTCCAGAAAGAATTGCAGGATGCGCGCAGAGTTGTCAATCTTCAGATTGAACGTGCGGTCCACGAATTTGAAGTGGCGCGCACCGCGTTCATACAGCGCTTGCAGCTCGGCCATGAAGGCGTCGAGCTCGAAAGCCCAGGCCGTTTTATCCAGCGCCGACAAACAAAACTCGCACTTGAAAGGGCAGCCGCGCGAAGCCTCCACATACAAAAGCCGCTCGCCAATGTCGGTGGCGCTGTATTCGGCGTAAGGCATAGCCAGCGCGTCCAGCGGCGGCTGCTCGCCAGCGATGATTTTCATCAGCGGCTTGGGGCCGTCGAGCAGCACGCGGCACAGCTTGGGAAAGCTCACATCACCCCAGCCAGTGACCACATGGTCAGCCAGGCGGCAGATTTCTTGCGCCTCGGTTTCATGGCTAACTTCAGGGCCGCCCAGCACTAATCTGATGTCCGGCCGCAGCGCTTTCAAGAGTCGCACGACCTGCGTGGTTTCGACCACGTTCCAGATGAAAATGCCCAGGCCAATGACGGCGGGATTGAACGTGAGCAGGTCTTCAACGACTTGCTGGGGGCGCTGCGCAATGGTGAACTCACGCAGCGTGGTTTGCGCGCGCAGGCCAGCGCCGCCATGCCGGTCCATGTTGGCCAGCAGGCAGCGCAGGCCCAGCGAGGCGTGGATGTACTTGGCGTTGAGCGTGGTCAGCACGACGCGGGAAGCGTGCTGGGCGGGCGTTAGCAGGTCGGGCGGCATCGGCTGGATTATGGAAGCAAGGCCTCAAACCCCTCCAGGCACCGCGGCAAAGCCGCCAAGTCCAGCCGCCGGCAACTTATCATCCAAGGATGAAGTTTGCGCGTCTTTGCCTCCTGAATCCCTGGCCGGCTCTCCTGACAGCGGCCCGTGTCGGGCTGCTCAGCTTGGGCGTGGGCGCCTTGCTGGGTGCGGGTGCCGCCCAAGCACAAGGCGCGGCTGGCAAGCTGAACCTGGCTTTGCAGCAAAGTCTGGGTAAACCGTCGGCCGTGGTGACGACTGACCAAGCCCGAGCCGAACTCGTGGCACATGCGCCCGACGGTGTGCGCGCCGGCCAAACGCTGTGGCTGGGCTTGCAGATCACGCACCAAAGCGGCTGGCACACCTACTGGAAGAACCCCGGCGACTCCGGCTTGCCCACGCAGCTGACGTGGACGCTGCCCGAGGCCTTCAAAGCCGGCGAGATCGCCTGGCCCGCCCCGCGCAAGCTGCCCCTGGGCAACCTGGCCAATTACGGTTACGAAGGCACGGTGCTGCTGCCCGTGCCCGTGACAGTGCCCGCCGGTTTTGCGGCCGAACAATTGACCGTGCGACTTAAAGCCACGTGGCTGATCTGCAAAAAAGAATGCATTCCGCAAGACGGTGAGTTTGAGCTGAGCGTGCCGGCGCGGGCGTCTTATGCGCCACAGGGCCGGGCCTTTGAGGCGGCTTGGGCGGCGGCACCGCGCGACCTGCCCAAGGCCCGAGGTGAACTGCGCCCGGCCGAAGCGAGCGGGCAAACCGCCAGGCCCATCCTTCAAGTGCGGCTGGAAGGCCTGCCCGCCGCCTTGCAAGGCAAAACACTGGCCTTGTTTCCGGAGACCGGCGGCATCACCGAGCCGGCCGCGCCGCTGGTGCAGCGTTGGGACGGCGACACCTGGACCGCCGAAGCCCCGCTGTCGGCCTACCGCAGCGAAGCCCCGACGCAAATGCCGGTGGTGCTGACCTGGCCTGAAGCGCCTGAAACGCGTGAAGCCAACTCGGCCACCAAAGGGACCGCCACCGCCTGGCGCGTGACGCTGCCCGTGCGCGGTGACTGGCCCGCCGCCCGTGCGCCTGTAGCCGTACCAGCCGCGCTGGAAGCCGCGCTGCGCGACAACGCACAGAACGCGCAGAGCGTCGGATTGAACGCGGGCTTGATCACGGCCCCGCAGCCAGCCGCCGCCCTCACCTGGCTGGCCGCCATTGCGGGCGCGCTGCTGGGCGGACTGATCCTGAACCTCATGCCCTGCGTGTTCCCTGTGCTGGCCATCAAGGTGGTGGCCTTTGCCCGGCATGCCGACGACCGGCGCGCCCACCGGGTCAACGGCTTGGCCTACACGGCGGGTGTGCTGCTGTCCTTTGTCGCCTTGGGCACATTGCTGCTGGGCCTGCGCGCAGCGGGTGAACAACTGGGCTGGGGGTTTCAGTTGCAAAACCCGGCGGTGGTGGCGGGCCTGGCGGTGCTGTTCACGCTGATCGGCCTGAACCTGGCGGGCCTGTTTGAGTTTGGCAGTGTGCTCCCCAGTGGGGTGGCCAGCTTGCAGACGCGGCACCCCACAGCCGATGCTTTTTTGACCGGTGTGCTGGCCACAGCCATTGCTTCGCCCTGCACTGCGCCCTTCATGGGCGCCTCTTTAGGTCTGGCCATTGCGCTGCCGACTGCTCAAGCACTGACCATCTTTGCCGCGATCGGCCTAGGCATGGCGTTGCCGTACTTGGCCGCCAGCTGGTGGCCCGCTGTGGCCAGAGCCCTACCGCGCCCTGGCGCGTGGATGCAAACCTTCCGCCAGCTCATGGCCTTTCCCATGTTTGCCACCGTGGTCTGGCTGCTGTGGGTGCTGGGCCAGCAAAGTGGCATTGACGGCGCCGCTGCCTTGCTGATGTTGCTGGTCGGGCTGGCCTTGCTGGTGTGGGCGCTGGGCTTGACGGGACGCAGCCGCCAAGTACTGGCCGGCTTGTCCCTGGCTGGCCTGCTTTGGATGGGCTGGACAGTTGGCCCGCAAGTCACTCACATGGCCGAGGCCAGCGCCAGCACCGCTGAAACCACCATTCAGCCCGGCACCACCTGGCAAGCCTGGAGCCCGGAACGCCAAGCCGAACTGCTGGCTCAGGGCCGCCCTGTCTTCATCGACTTCACAGCCGCCTGGTGCGTGACCTGCCAGTACAACAAGCGCAACGCCCTGGCCGATGCAAACCTGCTGGCCGACATGGCCACCAAAAATGTAGCCCTGCTGCGCGCCGACTGGACCCGCCGCGACCCCGCTGTCACGGCCGAGCTGGCCAATCTAGGCCGCAATGGCGTGCCTGTTTATGTGCTGCTGAAGACTGGGCAGCCGGCCAAGGTTTTGTCGGAGGTGCTGGGGGTCGGTGAGGTCAGGGCTGCGTTGGCATCCCTGTGAATGGCTAAGGCCCTTCGAAAGTGCATGTCGGTCACTTCGACTCTCATGGTGGATTGACAGCCCGAGCCGCTTCATTCAAACTAGTTTCCTGACTAGTTCAAGGAGATGGCGATGCACACCTGGCCGGTTCAAGACGCCAAAGCGCGTTTCAGCGAATTTTTAGAGACTTGCCTGGCCGAAGGCCCGCAGATGGTGACCAAGCGTGGCGCCGAGGCGGCCGTGCTCGTGCCTGTACAAGAGTGGCGCAGACTGCAGTCGGCTGCGCGCCCTTCACTCAAGCAGTTGCTGCTGACCGATCAAGCCCGTGCTGAACTCGTCTTGCCCGCTCGAGGGCAGGCCAAGCGGCGCCCGGTGGAGCCGCTGCTGTGACGGGCTACTTGCTGGACACGAATGTGGTGTCGGAGTTGCGCAAGCCACGTCCGCACGGAGCCGTGGTGGCTTGGATTGAATCCCTCGACGATGCTCAGCTGCATGTGTCAGCGGTCACGCTGGGGGAGATACAAGCCGGGATCGAAATGACGCGCGAGCAAGACCCTGAAAAAGCCAACGAGATACAAGTCTGGCTGGACATGCTTGCGCAGGCTTACAACGTTTTGCCCATGGACGGCGCAAGCTTCAGGGCTTGGGCCAAGCTCATGCACAAAAAATCCGACACGTTTTACGAAGACGCCATGATTGCCGCGACCGCCAAGGTGCATGGCCTGATGATGGCGACAAGGAACGTGGCCGACTTCCACGCGCTTGGGTTTGAAGTGTTCAACCCTTTCAGCGCTTAAAGCTTGCACCGACGGAGTTGCCCCGTGAACCTTCAATCCAAAGACCTCCCCTGGATCCTCACCCACTGCCGCAGCATCGCCGTGGTCGGCCTCTCGCCCAAGCCGCACCGGGCCAGCCATGGCGTCGCGCGCTACCTGCAGGCGCAGGGCTACCGCATCATTCCTGTGAACCCGCAAGCCGGGGTAGCCGAGATCCTGGGCGAAAAGGTCTATGCCACCTTGACCGAGGCCGCGCTGCACGAAAGCATCGACCTGGTGGATTGCTTTCGCAACAGCGAAGACATTCCACCCGTGGCCGAAGAAGCCATTGCCATAGGCGCCAAGGTGTTGTGGATGCAACTGGGCATCCGCCATGAGGCGGCTGCGACTCAGGCCCACGCCGCAGGCCTGGCGGTGGTGCAAGACCTCTGCATCAAGATCGAGCATGCGCGACTGAAGGCGCAAGGCGTTCTGGCCTGACGGGTAAGCGCTACCGGGGAAAAACCCCGGCCGGGGCGGCCAGCGAGTCCTGACACAATCGCAGCCATGTTCGCACCCCTCCAAAACGACACATTCCTGCGCGCCTGCTGGCGCCAAGCCACCCCTCACACCCCCGTCTGGCTGATGCGCCAGGCCGGCCGCTATTTGCCGGAATACCGCGACACGCGGGCCAAGGCCGGCAGCTTCATGGGGCTGGCCACCAACACCGACTACGCCACCGAGGTGACCTTGCAGCCGCTGGAGCGCTATGCGCTGGACGCGGCCATCTTGTTTTCCGACATCCTCACCGTGCCCGACGCCATGGGCCTGGGCCTGTCGTTTGCGCTGGGCGAAGGCCCCAAGTTCGCCACCGCCGTGCGCGACGAAGCGGCTGTCGCCAAGCTCGAAGTGCCGGACATGAACAAGCTGCGCTATGTGTTCGACGCGGTCACCTCCATCCGCAAGGCGCTCAATGGGCGTGTGCCCTTGATCGGCTTTTCCGGCAGTCCCTGGACGCTGGCTTGCTACATGGTTGAAGGCGCGGGATCGGACGACTACCGCCAGGTCAAGACCATGCTCTACCAGCGCCCGGACCTGATGCACCGCATGCTGGCGGTCAACGCCGACGCCGTGGCCGCTTACTTGAACGCCCAAATTGAAGCCGGCGCTCAAGCCGTGATGATTTTTGACAGCTGGGGCGGCGTGCTGGCCGACGCAGCCTTTCAAACCTTCAGCCTGGCCTACACCGCGCGGGTGCTCAGCCAGCTCAAGCGCGAGCATGACGGCGTGAAGATTCCCCGCCTGGTGTTCACCAAGGGCGGCGGCCTGTGGCTCAAGCAGATGGCCAGCCTGGACTGTGAAGTGCTGGGGCTGGACTGGACCGTCAACCTGGGCCAAGCCCGGGCGCTGGTCGGCGGCGAGGTCGGCGGGCCGGGCAAGGCGCTGCAAGGCAATATTGACCCGAACGTGCTGTTTGCCCAACCGCACCAGATTGAGGCCGAAGTGGCCAGCGTGCTGGACAGCTTTGGCAAGCCGCACACCGACGCCAGCACCACCGGCCCCACGCACATCTTCAACCTCGGCCACGGCATCAGCCAGTTCACGCCGCCTGAGCATGTGGCGGCGCTGGTCAATGCGGTGCATGCGCATTCGCGCCAGCAGCGGCAGGGCTGAGGGGCTCAGGACCTTCTGAAAGTAGCCCGGAAGCAAGCACCTGGGCCTTGAGGCAAGCACTGCGGCACGTCCACAGTTGCAAGTACGTTCTTGACCTCATGTTGACCGCCTCATTGATGAGGATGGCCACTTCGGTAACAAATCCGCCACATCGCCTAGCACGTTTCCAGCTAACCCGCCAAGGGACTTATGCACAAAAATCGTGCTGCGGTGCGATATGGTGCACCCGGTCGCGAGTTCTTCGCTACTGAAGCGATAGCTGAGCTAAGTCCTTGATTCATAAGGATCTAATCAGCCTGCTTTTTTTGTGGGCAATCTGATCAAGTCCTTGATTTACAAGGCTTGCCGAAGTGTCGGCGCAGACTATCAACAAAGTTATCCACAGAAAACCTGGAGATCTTGAAAGGTGTTTTCAAATCAAGCACTTACAGTCTGATGCGGAAGTGAAATCGTAACAATCACAACAAACATGAGCTTCTGGTTGAGCATCGTGGTGGCCGCCCCCGCGCACAGCGGGATCGCCGGGCCGCTGACTTACCGCTGCGACTCGGCCTTGCAACCGGGCCAGTTGGTGCGGGTGCCCCTGGGCCGCCGCGAAGTGCTGGGCGTGGTGTGGCAAGCCCTGCCGGACGCAGGCGACATGCGGCCCGAGCAGGCCAAAGCCGTGCTGGGGGCACTGGATGCCCTGCCGCCGCTGGACGCTGGCTGGCGCCAGCTGGTGGCCTTTACCGCCGCGTATTACCAGCGCTCGCTGGGTGAGGTGGCGCTGGCCGCCCTGCCACCGCAGCTGCGCGAGCTCAGCAGTGAACAACTGGCGCGAAGGCTCAAGGCCAAAGCCAAAGCCAAAATCATGGCCAAGCAGAAGGCTGAATCGCAGAAGCTGGAAGATCCAGACAAGCCGGTCGATCCCGTCGCGCCCGGCAAGGATCAGGTCACCCTCAGCCCGGAGCAAGCCGAGGCACTGGCGCAACTGGCAATCGACCCGCGCCCCGCCTTGCTGTTTGGCAGCACCGGCAGCGGCAAGACCGAGGTGTACCTGCGCGAAGCCGCGCGCGTGCTGGACGCCGACCCAGCCGCGCAAGTGCTGGTGATGGTGCCCGAGATCAACCTCACGCCGCAGTTGCAGGAGCGCTTTAGCGAACGCTTTGCCCACCTGGGCGCCGAGCGCGTGGTGGCCATGCACAGCGGCCTGACGCCCGCGCAGCGCCTGAAAAGCTGGCTGGCCGCGCACAGCGGGCAGGCGCGGCTGATTCTGGGCACGCGCATGGCCGTGCTGGCTTCCATGCCGCACCTGCAGCTGATCGTGGTCGATGAAGAGCACGACCCGAGCTACAAGCAGCAAGAAGGCGCGCGTTATTCGGCGCGCGACCTGGCCGTGTACCGCGCCCGGCTCGAAAGCAAGTTGGCCGCCGGCGGCACGCCCGTGGGCCCGCACCACGCCTGCCGCGTCATCCTTGGCTCGGCCACGCCGTCACTCGAAAGCTGGCAAGCCACCCGCACCGGTCGCTACCAACGCCTGACGATGGAGCACCGCATTGGCGCTGCGCCACCAAACAGCGCCCCCTCGGGGGGCAGCGAAGCACACGCAGTGGCGAGCGTGGGGGCTCCATCAGGTCTTCCTACTGTCCGCCTGGTGGACATGAACCACCAGCCCCGCCACTGCACGCTGGCGCCGCCGCTGCTGGCAGCCATTGCCGAGCGCATAGCCCGAGGTGAGCAGTCACTTATCTTTTTGAACCGGCGGGGCTATGCACCGGTGCTGGCCTGCCACGACTGCGGCTGGAAAAGCGAGTGCCCGCATTGCAGCGCCT
>CAZNQE010000114.1:0-8673 GCA_964575005.1 uncultured Polaromonas sp.
GCGCCATGCAAAACGCCATGCGTCTGGGTGCCCTGGGCATCAAGATCATGTCGTCGGGCCGCCTCAACGGCATCGAGATCGCACGTTGCGAGTGGTACCGCGAAGGTCGCGTGCCCCTCCACACCTTGCGCGCCGACATCGACTACGGCACCTCGGAAGCCAAGACCACCTACGGCGTCATCGGCGTCAAGGTCTGGGTCTACAAGGGTGACACGCTCGGCCGTGGCGATTCGCCAGGTGCCAAGCTGGACGCCGCACCTTCTGACGAAGAGCGCAAGCCACGCGGCCCACGCCGTGACGCACGCCCAGGTTCTGACCGTCCCGCTCCACGCGGTGCTCGCGCACCTCGCGGTCCGATCGGTGCAGCCTCTGCGCCTGCTGATGGCAGCGACAAGCCAGCGGAGGCGTCTGACGCCGATGCTTCGAAATCCACCGTTAAGCGCGTACGCAAAGCCGCGCCAGCTGCAGCAGCTGACGGTGCCAAGACCGAGTAATCGGTCTACTCACGGAGAATAAATAATGCTGCAACCCGCTCGCAGAAAATACCGCAAAGAGCAAAAAGGCCGCAACACCGGCGTTGCCACACGAGGCAGCTCGGTGGCATTCGGTGACTTCGGTCTCAAGTGCACCGACCGTGGTCGTTTGACCGCTCGTCAAATTGAAGCCGCACGTCGTGCGATTTCCCGTCACGTCAAGCGTGGCGGCCGTATCTGGATCCGCGTCTTCCCAGACAAGCCAATCTCGCAGAAGCCTGCTGAAGTGCGTATGGGTAACGGTAAAGGTAATCCAGAGTACTACGTGGCTGAAATCCAGCCCGGCAAGATCGTTTTTGAAATCGTTGGCGTGCCTGAAGAGTTGGCCCGTGAAGCGTTCCGCCTGGCGTCTGCCAAGCTGCCGCTGCGCACCACTTTCGTCAGCCGCATGATTGGCCAGTAAGGGGAAATGAAATGACCAAATCTACTGAATTGCGCCAAAAAGACGTTGCCGGCCTGCAAGCTGAAGTCAAAGAGCTGCAAAAAGCTCACTTTGGCCTGCGCATGCAAAAAGCCACGCAGCAACTGACCAACACCGGCACTCTGCGCATCACGCGCCGTGCTATCGCCCGCGCCAAGACTATTCTTGCCGAAACCATCGTCAAGCAAGGAGCCAAATAATGACGGAAGTTAAAAAATCCCTCACGCGCACCTTGGTTGGCAAGGTGGTGAGCGACAAGCGCGCCAAGACCGTTACGGTTTTGGTCGAGCGTCGTGTGAAGCACGAGCTGTACGGCAAGATCGTGTCACTGTCCAGCAAGTACCACGCCCATGACGAAAAGGGCGAGTACAAAGTTGGCGACACCATCGAGATCACCGAGAGCCGCCCCATTTCTAAAACCAAGAACTGGGTTGTCTCGAAGTTGATTCAAAAGGCGGCAGCGGTTTAAGTCTTCACTGACTTGAAGCGGCGCTAGCCCTTGAGAAAACGGTCCACGATGTGGGCCGTTTTCGTTTCTGGCACGGCATGAGCAGCAATTTGCGCGCTGAGCCAAAATGCAAGGTCTTTCAAATTTTCCTCAAAGCAACAACAGGAGCACACACATGATCAAAGTTGGCGATACCCTTCCCGCGACTACCCTGATGGAATTTTCCGAAGTCGAGGGCAATGGCTGCAGCCTGGGCCCCAATCCGGTTGACGTAGCCAAAGCCACGGCTGGCAAGACCATCGCGGTGTTCGCTTTGCCCGGCGCTTTCACGCCCACCTGCTCGGCTAAACATGTGCCCGGCTACGTGGAGCACTTTGACGCCCTCAAGGCCAGCGGCGTGGACGAGATCTGGTGCGTGAGCGTGAACGACGCGTTTGTGATGGGCGCCTGGGCGCGCGAGCAAAAAACCGACGGCAAAGTGCGCATGCTGGCGGACGGCAGTGCCGACTTCACCAAGGCCACTGGCCTGACGCTTGACTTGACTGGCCGCGGCATGGGCCTGCGCAGCAACCGCTATTCCATGCTCGTCAAAGACGGCAAGGTGGCTGCGCTGAACATTGAAGGTCCTGGAAAATTCGAAGTCAGCGACGCGGCCACGCTGCTGGCGCAAGCCAAAGGCTAAGTCGGGCCAAGCAAGGCTGGTCGGCCAGGCATTTCCCGCTGCAAAAGCCACCGTTCGCGGTGGCTTTTGCATTGGCGCCGAGGAAGACTGTCATGTCCCCTCGCAGCCTCGTACCCCTATAGATCGACCTTGAGGTAATGCGCGCCAGGCAAGGGGTTGTGATAGTAGGGCGGGATCTCTTCAAAGCCCAGCTCAGCGTAAAGCGTGCGAGCCGACTCCATGTCGTCCAGCGTGTCGAGCAACACGCTGTGGTAACCCGCTGAACGGGCCGCGTCGAGCGTGGCCTCTGCCAGCTCTCGGCCCAGGCCAAAGCGCCGGAAAGCCTTGCGTACATAAAGACGTTTCATTTCTGCGGCGTTCGGGTAGTCCACCGTGTCAATTTGCCGTAGCGCGCAGCAGCCGGCCAGCTCGCCGTCCACCAAAGCCAGCCACAACGCGCCTTGCGGGCCGCGATAGTCACCGGGAAGGCTTTGCAGCTCTTCTTCAAATCCCTGAAAACACAGGTCCACGCCGAGTTCCTGCGCATACTCCCTGAAAACCTCGCGAACCAACTCAAGCTCGGCGGGCGAGTCAGGCGTGATAAACGTGAATTGAGGCCTGCTGGCGCGCGACCTGGTACCCGAGTTCATAGTCATGAATTAAAAAGTGGGTGGTGGCAACGAAGACACCCAATAGGAAAAGCCGCCGCAGGCCAGCAGCAAGAGCAAAGCAGCCAACCGAGACCAACGGTCATCACGGGACGGCTCCAGCGGGGCTGTGGTCGCAGTCAAGATCTTGTCGCCGTGCAGCATGGCCTCTAACAGCCGATGTTTACGAAGTGTGTAGAAGATGATGGCGGCCAAATGCAACACCACGAGGCCAATTAACAGCCACTTGCCTACGCGGGCGTGGTAGCTGGTGGCCAGGCTCACCCAGTCGTTGGGCACCCAGGCGCTGAGCGGCCCGGCAAATGCAATCGTGTCGTCGCTCATGAGGCCGGTGGCGACCTGCAAGCTCAGCAAAAGCAGCATCGCCAAGACCGACCAACCGCCCAGTGGTGAGTGGCCGAGCGCAGCGTCCGCTCGGTCGCCACTGACGGAGCGCCAGAGGGTGCTGGGCGCAGCCACAAAACTAGAAAAGCGCGACCAGCGCCCGCCGATCACACCCCAGACCAGACGAAAAAGCAGCAGTGCCAGAACGGCATAACCAAAGCGGAAATGAAAGTCCATCGCGCTGCCACCCAAGGTGCCAGTGGTCACAAGGCCGACAAAGCAAAGCGTCAAAGCCCAATGAAACAAACGCGTGGGCAAGTCCCAAACGCGAACCCGGCTGGAGCTCAATCCTTCATGCATGCTTGACCTTGAACAAAACGGGTGATGGGCGCCGATGGCTAAAGCGTGGACCTAAAGCGTTGACTTGCATCGATGAACGAAAGCGTGCATTTTGCCTTGCGCGGCCCCTGCTCTGTACGGCTGAGCAAAGCAATTCGAGGACTAAGGAGAAACCCCTCGAAAACAAAGCGCCTCATCTGCCAAACTCAAGACCCCAAGACGACGGCTCGGTCAGCCTTGCAGTTCGTCCGTTATTTTTGATCAGGAGTGATATGAAAGCCTTTGCCCTTGCCGCCGCCGCTGCCACTTTGCTAACCCTCGCAGCGCCCGCCTCAGCGCAGTTTGCCAAAGCAGAAGACGCCATCAAGTACCGCCAAAGTTCCCTCTTCGTCATGGGCCAGCACTTCGGTCGCGTAGGCGCCATGGCCAATGGGCGCGTCCCGTTCGACGCCAAGGTTGCCGCCGACAATGCGGACGTGGTGGCCGCCATGTCCAAGCTGCCGTGGGCAGGCTTTGGCCCGGGCACAGACAAGGGCGGCAACACAAAAGCCAAGCCTGAAGTCTGGACTGAGCAAGTCAAGTTCAAGGACCTGAGTGACAAGCTGGTGGCAGAGACCACCAAACTCTCAGCTGCAGCCAAGACGGGCAACATTGACAACCTGAAAACGGCTTTTGGCGCAACCGCTGCCGCGTGCAAAGCCTGCCACGACGCATACCGCAATCAGTAAAGCTGCCGCTCAGCCTTGCGCCAGCAGCTTCTCAATCAGCTGGTGCAGGGCGGCAAAGTCAGGCTGCCCGACGTACTGCTTGACGATTTGCCCTTGCTTGTTAACGAGGTAAGTGGTGGGGGTGAGCTGCACATCGCCCCAAGCCTTTGCCACTGCGCCGGTGTTGTCGATGGCGACCTTAAAGGGCAAGTTGCGCGTTTCGGCGTAATTCACGACATAACTGGGCGGGTCGTAGCTCATGGCCACGGCCACTGTGTCAAAGCCCTGCTGGGCGTACTTCTTATGCGTCGCGATCATCTCGGGCATTTCAGCCACACAGGTCACGCAACTGGTGGCCCAGAAGTTCACCAGCATCACCTTGCCCTTGAAGTCCGTGGTGGTCTGACGGCTGCCGTCCAGCAAAACGAAGGTGGATTCCGGCGCGGTCTGCGTGCTACCGCAGCCAGTCAAACCCAGCAAGACGACAGTCAAGCTGGACAGTAACGCGGCAGTCAGCCGTCTGCGCAGAGGTCGGACATTCGTCGAGCAGTCGTGGTTCATAAGTTCAGATTTTCTCTCAGAGCGGCCGGCACCGCACAGCCCTGCAACATATTCGCCCCAAGCATCAGACCACGCCGGCCGCTCGCAGCGCCGCCACATCAGCGAGGTTGCGATTTAGCAATTCGCCTAAAACCTCCGCCGTGTGCTGCCCCAAGAGCGGTGGTGCCATGTCGGTGCGGACCGGCGTGCTGCTGAGGCGGATCGGGCTGGACACCAGCTTGAGGTCTTTGCGCGCCGGGTGTTGCCATTCGGTCACCATGCCGCGCGCTTGCACTTGTGGGTCGGCAAACACCTCACCCAAGTCATTGATGGCGCCGCAAGGCACCTTGGCAGCTTCCAGCGCGGCCAGCCAGTCGGCTTTGCGCTGGGTCTTCATCACGGCTTCGAGCACGGGTACCAGCTCGGCGCGGTTTTTGACGCGGTCTTGGTTTCGGGTGAACCGCGCATCACTCGCCAGCTCTGGCCGGCCAGCCACTGCGCAAAATTTGGCGTACTGCTGGTCATTGCCCACCGCCAGAATCAGGTGATCCTTCTGGCCCTCTTCATTCGGCGCGACTTCAAACACCTGGTAGGGCACGATGTTCTGGTGCGCATTGCCCACGCGCTTGGGCACCTTGCCGCTGACCAGATAGTTGGCGCCCAGATTGGCCAGCATGGCCACTTGCGTGTCGAGCAGCGCCATGTCTATTTGCTGGCCTTCACCCGTGCGCTCAGCGTGCCGCAGCGCCGCCAATATGCCCACGGTGGCGTACATGCCGGTCATCAGGTCCGCCACGGCTACACCCACTTTTTGGGGGCCACCGCCCAAGTCGTCACGCTCGCCAGTCACGCTCATCAGCCCGCCCATGCCTTGAATGGCGTAGTCGTAACCTGCGCGCTCGGCGTATGGGCCTTGTTGGCCAAAGCCCGTGACCGAGCAATACACCAGCGCCGGGTTCAGGGCTTTGAGCGACGCGAAGTCCAACCCGTAGCGCGCCATGTCGCCGACTTTGAAGTTCTCCACAAAGACTTGGCAATGCGGCACTAGCTCGCGAATCAGCGACTGGCCTTCGGGCCGGGAAATGTCGCAAGTCACCGAACGCTTGTTACGGTTAGCGCCCAGATAGTAAGCGGCTTCTTGCGTTTCCTGCCCATCGTCGCCCGCCAAAAACGGCGGGCCCCAGCTGCGCGTGTCGTCACCGCTGCCCGGCCGTTCAATCTTGATCACGTCAGCCCCCAGGTCGGCCAAGGTTTGGGTGCACCAAGGGCCAGCCAGAACCCGGGACAAATCTAAAACGCGGATACCGTGCAATGAGTTCATGGGCGCATTTTGCCCGGGCTTGAAACTTGCAACCCCGCGTTCACCATGCCCACGCCACCCGAACTCCTTGCCCCCAGCGACGACTGGCGCGCCCAAGAGCTGCTGCTGATGCACGAAGTCATGAGCCTCGTAGGCCGCAGCATTGCCCCCGAGCGCGTGCTGCGCGAGATGCTGCACTTAATGAGCGAACTGCTGGGCCTGAACCGTGGGCGCCTGGTGCTGGCAGACGCTCCGCTCGGCAAAGCAAGCGAGCCCGACGACAAGCGAACCGCCTCCATCCAACACGCCTACGGCCTGACCCGCACAGAAATCGCGCGGGGGCGCTATGTGTGGGGCGAAGGCATCACCGGCTGCGTGCTGGCCACCGGGCAGCCCATGATCGTGCAAGACATTGACCGCGAGCCGCAGTTCTTGTTCAAGGCCGTGGCCCGCGCGCAGTTGCCGCCTGAGACGGTGGCCTTTTTGGCGCTGCCCGTGGTGGTCAATGGTCAGCCCATTGGCGTGCTGGCCTGCCACCGCATTCGCAGCCGCCAAAGGCAGATCAAAGACGACCTGGCTGTGCTGCGCGTGCTGGCCACGCTGGCTGGGCAACTGCTGCAGCTTGAACAACTGGTGGCCGAGCAAACCCGCCAGCTTGAAACCCGCAACGCCGTGCTCACCCGCGCGCTGGACGCGCACACCGCGCGCTACGGGCTCATTGGCCGGTCGCCCGCGCTGCTGCAAGCGCTGGGCGAGTTGGAGCGTGTGTCGCAGTCGCAAGCCACGGTGCTGCTGCTGGGCGAATCAGGCACGGGCAAAGAGCTGTTTGCCCGCGCGGTGCACCTGGCCAGCGGCCGCCATGCGCAGCCCTTCATCAAAGTCAATTGCTCCGCCATTCCTGAGACGCTGTTTGAGTCCGAGCTGTTTGGCCATGAACGCGGCGCCTTTACCGGCGCCCACAGCGCACGCCCCGGCTGGTTTGAGCAAGCCAACGGAGGCACCATCTTTTTGGACGAAATTGGCGAGCTGCCCCTGGCCATGCAAAGCAAGCTGCTGCGCACCCTGCAAGAAGGCACGCTGGTCCGCCTGGGCGGCCAGCGAGAGCTGCGTATTGACGTGCGGCTGGTGGCCGCCACCAACCGCGATCTGGCGCGCGACGTGCAGGCCGGGCGCTTCAGGCAAGACCTGTATTACCGGCTCAACGTCATCCCCATCAGGCTGCCCAGCCTGCGCGAAAGGCGTGAAGACGTGAGCGCGCTGGCGCTGCATTTTGTGAGCCGCGCCAACCAGGCGCACCAGCGCAACCTGTACCTCGCGCCCGACGCGCTGGCCCGCCTGCAAGCCCACGACTGGCCCGGCAACATCCGCGAGCTGGGCAACTTGATCGAACGCATCGTGCTGCTGGCCGACCAGCCCCTGGTGACCGCCGCCGCGCTGGAGCGGTTCATGCCTGAAGCCTTGGCAGCGCCGGCAGGGCCTGAGCTTTTGCAGGCGCTGCCAATGTCAAATGCCAACGTGCGGGAATACCAAAGCGGGCGGTCCCACAGCGTGCAAGCGCTGAGCGATGCCTTGCTGCGCCATCAAGGCAACCAGACGCAGGCTGCGCAAAGCTTGGGGCTGACGCTGCGGCAGTTTGGGTATCGGTTGCGGAAGGCGGGGTTGCGGTGAGGGGGTCTGCCCCTCTTTTGTCGTAGATGGTGGCAGCAGAGCTGAGCCACGAATCATGGGCCGCGGGGGTCAATAGCCGGCACGATATTCGACCCGCAAAACGCAGTACATTTGCAGGACAATATCATTCTGGTGCAGAACAATGAAACGACTCAAAGATGAGACCTTGTCTATCCGCACGTCAGTAGACATCAAAAAACTTCTGAAGCTGGCTGCCGACCGGGAGCACCGTTCACTCGCGTCCATGGTCGAGGTACTGGTTCTGGCCTATGCGCAAGAACATGGCTTGGAGGCAGCGCCCGAAGCGCCGATCAACGCCGGGGAGCGGAAGAAGAAACATGGAACTGATTGACAACATCGCCCGGCTGCTGGGTGACGACCTCAAAGCAACGCTGAAGCCAAGATCGCGGCTTAAGATCGCCGCTTCGTGCTTCTCGATGTACGCCTTCGAGGCCCTAAAGTCCGAGCTGGAAAAGATCGACGAACTCAGCTTCATCTTCACGTCGCCCACGTTCACCGCCAGCGAAGTCACTGACAAGATTCGCAAAGAGCGCAAGGAATTCCACATCCCAAAGCAGGACCGCGAGCGCAGCCTGTATGGCAGCGAGTTCGAAATCCAGCTGCGCAACAAGCTGACCCAGCGGGCCATCGCCAAGGAATGCGCTGACTGGATGCGCCGCAAGGCCCGGTTCAAAAGCAACCGCACCAAGGCCCCCATGCAGCCTTTCGCTGTCGTTCAAGCGCCTTTGCAGGCCAACGGCACGGACACCGCCTACATGCCACTGCACGGCTTCACGGCCGTTGACCTCGGCTATCAGCAAGGCAATGCCGTGTCGAACCTCGTCAACAAGATGGACGAGCCCGCCTTTGCGGCCACCTACCTCAGCCTGTTCGATCAGATTTGGAATGACCCAGAGAAGCTGGAGGACGTGACCGCGCAGATTTGCGAGCACATCGCGTCCGTCTACCAGGAGAACTCGCCCGAGAGCATCTACTTCCTGATGATCTTCAACATCTTCAACGAGTTCCTGGACGAAATCGACGAAGACGTTCTGCCCAACGAC
>CAZNQE010000115.1:0-8656 GCA_964575005.1 uncultured Polaromonas sp.
GCATCAGTTGGGCAGCGCCCGCAGTCTGCGGCAGCGCCACGCCAAGCGCACGCGCGCCGCTGAGTGCCAGGCTCAAGTCCTTCTGGTGCAGGCCGATGCGAAAGCCGGGGTTGAAGGTGCGCTTGATCATGCGTTCGCCATGCACTTCCAGAATCCGTGAAGACGCAAAGCCGCCCATCAGCGCCTGACGCACTTTGGCAGGATCAGCACCGGCCTTGCTGGCGAACAGCAAGGCTTCGCCCACAGCGGCGATGTTCAGCGCCACGATGATCTGGTTGGCCACCTTGCAAGTCTGGCCGTCGCCGTTGCCGCCGACCAGCGTGATGTTCTTGCCCATCAATTCGAACAGCGGCTTGACGCGCTCAAAGGTGGCTTCTGCGCCGCCGATCATGATGGTCAGGCTGGCGGCCTTGGCGCCGACTTCACCGCCGGACACGGGCGCATCCAGGTATTCGGCGCCGAGTTCGTTGATGCGCGCGGCAAAGGCCTTGGTGTCCATGGGCGAGATGGAGCTCATGTCCACCACGACCTTGCCTTTGCCACCAGTGGCCAAGCCCGCTGCCACGCCATTGGCGCCAAACAGCACCTTCTCCACGTCCGGCGTGTCGGGCAGCATCATGAAGATGATGTCGGCGCGCTCAGCGACTTCTTGCGCGCTGCTGCACGCCACAGCTTTGCCCGTCAGCAATTCAGGCTTGACCTGGCTGCGCGTGCTCAAGAAAACCTCGTGGCCCGCGTTGATGAGGTGCGCTGCCATGGGCGCGCCCATGATGCCCAGGCCGATGAATCCGAGTTTGCTCATATGAAGAATGACTTTCGATGGATTGAAATTAGGAAGCGTGTTCGCTGTTGATACTTAGCTGGCGTCTCAGTCGATGTACTTGTCGCGCAGCGCCTGCGTGGCATTGCGGAAGGCGCCGAGGTCGCTGCCCACGCCAATGAAGGTCGCGCCCATCTCCAGGTATTTACGCGCATGCGCTTCAAGCGGCGCCAGGATGCCGACCGGCTTGCCGGCGGCCAGCGCGTCGGCAAAGACCTGCGCAATCACAGCCTGCACTTCAGGGTGCCCGGCGTTGCCGATGTGACCCAGCGACGCCGCCAGATCTGACGGGCCGATGAAGATGCAGTCCACATCAGGCAAGGCGGCAATGGCTTTGACGGCCGCTACGGCCTTTGGCGTTTCGATCTGCACCATCACGCAGATGTGCTGATTGACCTGCGTGAAGTAGTCAGGGATGGTGCCGTAGCGGTTGTTGCGCTGAGACACCGAGACACCGCGAATACCCTGTGGCGGGTAGCGCGTGGCGGCCACGGCCTGCTCGGCTTCTTCCACGCTCTCCACGAAGGGAATCAGGAAGTTGTAAAAGCCGGCATCAAGCAGTTGCTTGATCTCGACGGCGTTGTTGCACGTGGGTCGCACGATGGGCGCGGACCGGCTGTCCTTGAGCGCCATGAGCTGCGGAATGAAGGTAGTGACGTTGTTGGGCGAATGCTCGCCGTCCAGCACGATCCAGTCAAAACCAGCCACGCCCAGCACTTCAGTGGTGATGGGGTTGGCCAGGGACGACCAGCAGCCGATGAGTTTTTTGCGGGCCAGCAAGTCGCGCTTGAAGCTGTTGGGAAAAGATTGGTAAGGGGTGGCTTGCGTCATTTTTTTCTTTCGATATCAGGTGATCGGTGCAGGGTTGAACAGCACTAGCGCGTTGTGCAGCTTCCAATGCTCGGCCCAGGTTTTCTTGCGGCCACTGGCCACGTCAAGCAAGAACTCGAACAGCTCGGTGCCGACTTGCTCAATGCTGGCATCCCCGTCCGCAATGCGGCCAGCGTTGATGTCCATGAGGTCGTGCCAGCGGCGAGCCAGGTCTGTGCGCGTCGCAACTTTGACGACAGGCACAGCGGCCAATCCGTAAGGCGTGCCGCGGCCGGTGGTGAACACATGCAGGTTCATGCCGGCGGCCAGTTGCAGCGTGCCACAGATGAAATCGCTGGCGGGCGTGGCTGCATAGATCAGGCCTTTTTGCTTGAGCTTCTCGCCTGGAGAAAGCACGCCAGAAATCGGCGCGCTGCCCGACTTGACGATGGAACCCATGGCCTTTTCAACGATGTTGGACAGGCCGCCTTTTTTGTTGCCCGGCGTGGTGTTGGCGCTGCGGTCCACGCGGCCTTTTTGCAAGTACGCGTCGTACCAGGCCATCTCGCGAACCATGGCCTCGGCCACCTCGGGCGTGCTGGCACGAGACGTGAGTTGATCAATGCCGTCGCGCACTTCGGTGGTTTCTGAAAACATCACGGCAGCGCCGGCACGCACCAGCAAGTCAGTCGCATAGCCGACCGCCGGATTGGCCGTGACGCCTGAAAAAGCATCACTACCTCCGCACTGCACGCCGACCACCAGTTCACTCGCCGGCACGGTCTCGCGCCTGCGCGCATTGAGGCGCTGCAAATGCTGCTCGGCGGTCTTCATGATCGAGTCGATCATGGACATGAAGCCGATGTGTTGCTCGGCTTGCAGACACACCACGTCGAGTTCAGGCGCAGGGCTGCGTTCATCCACGATGGCAAAGCTACCGGGCGGAAGCAATCGCTCTGGCTGCAATTTCTCGCAGCCCAGGCTGACCACCATCACCTCGCCGCCGAAGTTGGGGTTCAGCGTGATGTTGCGCAGGGTGCGGATCGGGATGATCGCGTCAGGTGCATCAATGGCAACGCCGCAGCCGTAGCTGTGCTCCAGACCCACCACGTCATCCACATGCGGGAAGCGCGGCAGCAGTTCAGCCTTGATGCGCTGCACCGCAAAGTCCACCACGCCCGCCACGCATTGCACGGTGGTGGTAATGGCCAGAATGTTGCGCGTGCCCACCGAGCCATCGGCATTGCGAAAGCCTTCGAAGGTTCGGCCTTGGATGGGCGGCAGCGGCGTGGGCTTGACTGTGGCCATCGGCAAGCCTTCGAGCCCGCGCGCTGCGGGCATGTCGAGCAGGCGCTCATGCACCCAGCTGCCGGCGGGGATGTCTTTGAGCGCATAGCCGATAGCCACGTTGTAGCGCAGCACGGCGCTGCCTTGCGGCAGGTCCATCAGCGCGACCTTGTGGCCTTGCGGCACCTTGTCTTTGAGCACCAGACCGGAGGGAAACACCGTGCCAGCAGGCAAGCCGCCATCGTTGGCGACCACGGCCACGTTGTCGGCCGCGTGCATCAGGATATGACGCGGTTGATCGAGGGTATTGATTGGGCTCATCAGGCTCACCCTGCAAATGCGGGCTCAGGCAAGCCCTGCACACCGGGGCGCAGCGCAAACACACTGCCGGCCAGCGGCTGGTCGCTCAGGTCGCCGTCGCCGGGGCGAATCGATGTGACGAACAAGGTGTCCAGCCCCGCGCCGCCAAAGGCGCACATGGCCGGCTTTTTAACGGGCACGGCCAGCGAGCGGTCCAGCCGGCCTTCAGGCGTGAAGCGGTGAATGAGACCCGCGTCATTGCCGCAAATCCAGTAGCAGCCATCGGCGTCCACGGCCCCGCCATCGGGCCGACCGGGCAGCGGGTTCATGTCTACAAACACGCGGCGGTTTGACGGCGTGCCGGTGGCGATGTCGTAGTCAAAGGCCCAGATGGTTTGCACCGAGGGGTGCGAGTCCGACAGGTACATGGTGCGGCCGTCGGGGCTGAAACCCAGGCCGTTGGGCGTGATCATGCCGGCCAGAATGGGCGTGAGCCCGGCGGCGTCAAAGCGGTAGAGCGTGCCGGCAGTTGATGCCAGGCCCATGTTCATCACCATGGTGCCGGCAATGAAGCGGCCTTGGCGATCAGTGCGGCCGTCGTTAAAGCGCATATTGGGCGCCGCATGCGCCACGCTCGCCAGCCGCGTGCAATGCAGCGTGCTGCCTAGGCTTTTCAGGTCCAGCTGAAGCTCGAACATGCCGGTTTCCATGCCAGCGATCCAGCGGCCTGGGCCGGCGTGCGCGAGACACGCCAGCATTTCAGGCGCTTGCCAATGCCGCGTCTGGCCGCTTGCAGCGTCCCAGCGCCAAAGCTGGCCCGCCGGAATGTCCACCCAATAAAGCGCTTGCTCAGCGCTCAGCCAGACCGGGCTTTCACCCGTGGCGTGGCGGGCGTCAACAACGAGTTCGGCAACAGCTTGGACGGCGCTCATGCGGCTTAACCCTGTGAAGGCTCAGGGAATGGGAAAGGCCCCACCTTGACGAAGCCACCACCTTGAAACTGGGCGACCGGGTCGCTCAAGTCTGGCGACGTGGTGCGTGCGTAAACCGCTTCGCGAAATACGTCCGAGCTGTCTTGCGGGCGGTAACCCACATGCCGCGCTTCGCTGTTGTCCCACCAGGTCACGGCGTTGTCAGACATGCCAAAAATGATGCTGTGCGAGAGCACGGGCGTTGTGAGGCAGGCGGTGATGAGGCGATGCAGATCGTCGTAGCTCAGCCAAGTCGCCAGCATGCGGCGGTCACGCGGCTCGGGGAAAGACGAGCCGATGCGCACGCACGCCGTCTCGATGCCGTAGCGGTCAAAGTAAAAACGGGAAAGGTCTTCACCAAAGGCCTTGCTCACGCCATAAAAGCCGTCAGGCCGTGGCGGATGGCTGGCGGTGATGGTTTCGCCCTGGCGGTAGTAGCCCGTGACGTGGTTGGAGCTGGCAAATACCACGCGTTTGACACCATGCTTGCGCGCAGCTTCATACAAGTTGAAGACGCCCAAGATGTTCGCTTGCATGATGGGCATGAACGGCCCTTCAACCGACACGCCGCCCAGGTGCACGATGGCGTTCACGCCTTCGACCATGCGGTCCACGGCCACAGCATCTGCCAGATCCGCCAGCATGATTTCTTCAGCCTGGCCTGCCGGGCCGAAAGCCACGCGGTCAGACAGGCGCAGCACATTGCAGTTGGACGCAAGGCGCTCGCGCAGGGCTTTGCCCAAGCCGCCGGCAGCGCCGGTCAGCAAAAGGCGTTCGTGGACTTTGATCGTCATTTTTTTGAAGTTTGTACGGGGGTCAGGGAAAGTCGTCTGGACTTTTTGGCTTACTTTGCTAAAGTCTGTTCGAAAGCTGGAGTCATAAGTTGTCTGATGACTTGAGCAGAATTCTCAACCTCTCCCTATTGCGTTGTCAAGGCCGAATTGGCACCCCCCATGCAAACCCCTAGTCTTGATCCCAAGCTTGATCCCAAGCTCGTTGCTGCGGCCGCCACCAGCCCCACAGCGCCCGAGGCCATGCGCACACGTCGACCCGGGGGGCTGGTGCCGGAAATCGTCGAGCACCTTTCCGTCAGCATCCGTGATGGCCGCTTGCAGCCCGGCGCCAAGCTGCCGACGGAGTCTGAAATCATGACCCGCTTTGGCGTCAGCCGCACCGTGGTGCGCGAAGCCCTGTCGCGCTTGCAAGCGTCTGGTCTGGTCGAAACGCGGCACGGCATTGGCACCTTTGTACTGGCGCCCAGCGAGGCCGGCAACTTTCGCATCCAGGCCGAAGACTTCACCACCGTGGCCGATGTGATTTCGGTGCTGGAGCTGCGGATCAGCCTGGAAACCGAGGCCGCAGGCTTGGCCGCCATGCGCCGCACGCCCGAGAATTTGCTGGCCATGGAAGCCGCGCTGAAGGCTTTCGACGCCTCCATTCATGCCGACCTGGACGCCGTGCCGCCCGACTTTCAGTTTCATATGGAAGTGGCACGCGCCACCGGCAACCGCCACTTTGCTGACCTGATGACTTACCTGGGCACCATGATCATTCCGCGCACCCGGGTCAACACGGCGCTGAGCGCGCCCGAGGGCCGGCTGAACTACCTGGAGCGGGTCCACGGCGAGCATGAAAGCATCTACCTGGCGGTGCGCAACCAAGACGCCGAAGGTGCGCGGGCGGCCATGCGCACGCACCTCTCAAACAGCCGTGAGCGCTTGCGGCGCGGCCAGAATCT
The DNA here is from genome assembly GCA_964575005.1 of uncultured Polaromonas sp. Classification (GTDB taxonomy): domain Bacteria; phylum Pseudomonadota; class Gammaproteobacteria; order Burkholderiales; family Burkholderiaceae_C; genus Polaromonas. The sequence continues at coordinate 5,927 of CAZNQE010000115.1, forward strand.
GCACACGACACAGCCCTCCAATCCAGGCTGAGTTGTACGATGACCTACTAAAAATAGACCGAACCAAAGAAAAAGCGCGCCATGAACAAAGCACTGGAACCGACCCCAACCCCGCAAGCCGACCACGCCAAAGGTACCCCGCGCATCAGCCGCATGCAGGTCATCCCGGTGGCCGGACATGACGGCATGCTGCTCAACCTGAGCGGCGCGCACGGCCCGTTTTTCACCCGCAACATCGTGGTGCTGACCGACAGCGCAGGCCGCACCGGCGTGGGCGAAGTCCCCGGTGGCGAAAAAATCCGCAAGACGTTGGAAGACGCCAAAGCCTTGATTGAGGGCGCTGCGATTGGCAACTACAACCAGGTGCTCAACGCCATGCGCGCGCGCTTTGCCGAGCGCGACAGCGGCGGCCGCGGTCAGCAAACCTTTGATTTGCGCGTGACCATCCACGCGGTGACCGCCGTGGAAAGCGCAATGCTGGATTTGCTCGGCCAATTCCTCGGCGTGCCTGTCGCGGCCCTGCTGGGCGACGGCCAGCAGCGCGAATCAGTCGCCATGCTGGGCTATCTGTTTTACGTGGGCGACAAACGCCGCACCGACCTGCCCTACCGCAGCGAGGCCGACGCCACCGACGACTGGCTGCGCCTGCGCCACGAGCCGGCCATGGACGCCAAAGCCATCGTGCGCCTGGCTGAAGCCGCCGAGGCGCGCTATGGTTTTAAAGACTTCAAGCTCAAGGGTGGCGTGCTGCGCGGTGAAGAAGAGATGGAAGCCATCGTGGCCCTGCATGAGCGCTTCCCCAGTGCCGGCATCACGCTCGACCCAAACGGCGGCTGGCTCTTGAAAGACGCTATTCGCCTGTGCCGCGACAAGCACCGCGAGCTGGCCTACGCTGAAGACCCGTGCGGGGCCGAAGGCGTTTTCTCAGGCCGCGAAGTCATGGCCGAGTTCCGCCGCGCGACCGGTCTTCTGACGGCGACCAACATGATCGCCACCGACTGGCGCGAAATGGCGCACACGCTGCAATTGCAGTCGGTGGATATTCCGCTGGCCGACCCGCATTTCTGGACCATGCAAGGCTCGGTGCGCGTGGCACAGATGTGCCAGACCTTTGGCCTGACCTGGGGTTCGCATTCGAACAACCACTTCGATATTTCGCTGGCCATGTTCACGCACGTGGGCGCTGCAGCGCCCGGCCGCGTCACGGCGATTGACACGCACTGGATCTGGCAAGACGGCCAGCGCCTGACCAAGGATCCGCTGCAAATTAAGAATGGTGCGATTGAAGTGCCGAAGAAGCCCGGCCTGGGCATTGAGATCGACATGGCTGAGGTCGAGAAAGCGCATCAGCTGTATTTGCAGCACGGCCTGGGCGCGCGCGACGATGCAATGGCGATGCAGTACTTGGTGCCGAATTGGAAGTTCAACAACAAGTTGCCCTGCATGGTGCGTTGAAGCTGGCTATTGAACTTCATGCCCGCAAAGGAAACAGCTGCCCTAGGCGCCTTGTTCGCGCTCCTGGAGTCGCGCTACGCCTTGCGGGTGCTGTGGGCCTTGCGAGACGGCCATGCGCAGACTTTTCGCTTGCTGCAAGGCAGTGTGGGCGACATCACGCCCAACACGCTGAACACCCGCCTCAAGGAACTGCGAACAGCCGGCTTGGTGCACCATGCCGGCGCGGGTTATTTGCTAACTCCCCTGGGCGCTGACTTGCTCAGGCGCTTGGCTGATCTGCCGGCTTTTGCCGGCAAATGGGCCGCAAACCAGGCAGCCAGCCAGGCGAGCAAGCCCGACTGATGAGAAAAGTCCGGCTTGCGGCATGCCCTTGACTTGAAAAGGGCTTTGGCGGCCCAAAGTGCTTGCCTGAACCCAACGATCCCTTGCGCCCAACGCGAGTCAAACCCCGTACGTCAAGCATGCCCGAAAACAAACAAACTGAACAAGATCAAGTACTTACAGGCGCCCCAAGCCCTGAAGAGCTGGAAGCAGCAGCAGCTGCCAACGAAGCCGATGCCGAGCAGGCCTTAGCCGCCATGCAGGCTGAACTGACCGCCCTGCAAGCCAAAAACACCGAGCTGGCCGACAACTACCTGCGCGCCAAGGCCGACGCCGAGAACTCACGCCGCCGCGCTGACGAAGAAGTTTCCAAAGCCCGCAAGTTCGCCGTCGAAGCCTTTGCCGAGAGCCTGCTGCCCGTGACTGACAGCCTGGAAGCCGGCTTGCAGCTCAAGGAGGCCAGCGCCCAGCAGATCCGCGAAGGCACAGAAGCCACGCTCAAGCAGCTTAAAAGCGCGCTGGAGCGCAACCGCGTGATGGAAATTGCGCCAGCCGCCGGCACCAAGTTCGACCCGCACCAGCACCAGGCCATCAGCATGGTGCCGCTGCCGCCCGAGTCCACGCAAGAGGCCAACACGGTGGTGAGCGTGCTGCAAAAGGGCTACCTGATTGCTGACCGCGTGCTGCGCCCAGCCTTGGTGACCGTTTCAGCGCCTAAATAAGCCCGGCAAGCAAATTCAGACTTGAACTTTCGGCTCTCAGCCACAAGTCAATAGCAACGCAAAAGACAAATCGCCTTCGCCTCAAGAAGCCGCCGAGTCCGCAACATTTTTTAAATCAAGTTCAGCAGGAGTACATCATGGGAAGAATCATCGGCATTGACCTCGGGACCACCAACAGCTGTGTGTCCATCATGGAAGGCAACACGCCCCGCGTGATCGAGAACTCGGAAGG
>CAZNQE010000116.1:0-8625 GCA_964575005.1 uncultured Polaromonas sp.
TGCGCACCGCACAACTCCAGCGCGGGCGGGCTGTAGCCGCCGAAGTACAGCAGCGGCCCACCGTTTTGCTGGTAAGGCCGCACGGGATCGGTTGACAAGCCCTTGAGCTTGTAGATCTGGCCCTCGTAATTGATCTCGTCCTGCGTCCAGGCCTGCTTGAGGATTTCGACCACTTCCCAGGAGCGCTGGTAGCGGTATTCGCTATCAGCCTGCTCGCCTGGAAAGTCCGACGAAATCACGTTCAGCGTCAGACGGCCCTTGAGCATGTGGTCCAGCGTGGCTACCGTGCGCGCCAGCATGGCCGGGTGCATTTCGCCGCAACGAATGGCGGCCAGCAGGTTGATCCTGGAGGTCAGCGGCGCCATGGCCGAAGCAAAGGTCAGGGTATCTTGGCCAACCTGATACGAAGAGGGGCACAGGATGTTGCGAAAGCCCAGCGCCTCTGCCTTGAGCGCGATGGCGCTGGTGTTTTCCCAACTGCTGCGCAAATCGCCTTCGGGCACGCCCAGGTGGCGGTAGTCGTCGGAGCACAGCGGCGCGAACCACGCGACTTCTGCGCCGGCCAGGCCGTCTCCTCGAATCGGAACAACACTCATGGGCGTCCTTTTGTAGATCAAGTAGTTGAATAATGCATGAATCGTATAGGAATCCGTTTCGCTCGACAAGACCTTTGCCATACTTCGTCCATGACTGAATTGACGCGTGCCAAACCTTTGCCGATTTACCTGCAAATTTCCGAGTTGCTGACCCGGCAGATCCGGGCCGGGTTCTGGCGCCAGGGCGAGCGCCTGCCGACTGAGGCGGATTTGGCGCAGTCGCTGAACGTGGCCGTGGGCACGCTGCGCAAATCATTGGCCTTGCTGGAGGAGCAGGGCGTTCTTGAACGCATTCAGGGCTCGGGGACGTATGTGCGCGGCGGCAGCAGTGGCAAAGGTATTTACGACCTGTTCAGACTCGAGTTGCACGACGGTCCGGGCCTGCCGACGGCCAGCATCCTGAGCGTGGACAAACTGGCGCGGCCCGCCGGCGTTCCGCTCATGGCGGCTACAGAAAATGCGCGCGCGAACGAGGCCGGCCAGGTCTGGCGCGTGCGCCGCTTGCGGCTCTTGAATGCCAAACCGGCAGCGATCGAGGAAATCTGGTTTGACGCCCGCCACGCTCAGACGCTCAAGGCGGCCGATTTGGGCGACTCGATGTATTTGTTTTACCAAACCGAGTTTGATCTGTGGATCAGCCGCGCAGAGGACCATATCTTTGCCGCGCCAGTGCCAGACTGGAGCGTGGCCAACTTTGGCCCGGCCATCGGCCAGACCGTGGGCTACATCGAGCGCAGCTCGTGGACGGCGGGCAACGACATTGCGGAATTTTCAAGAACCTGGTTTGACCCGGCGGTGTGTCGTTATGCGTCGCGCCTGAAGGATTGAGCCTGCAACCGGGTGGGCGAGTTGCTGAATATCTATGCGATTGGATGAGCTTGCCCATCAATGCGAATACTTTGGTTTTAATAGTCACTCCAGTTGCAATTTTTTACATGAGAAAAGTCACGCAAGTTTTTGATATTGCGGACTATTTTGTATTTCGATACACTCTCGACCATTCACACTGACCTGGGGTTTCGGCCCGGGGTTTCGCCAAATTACCTGAGTGCACGCCCCATGACCCTACTGAGCCCTCCGCGCGTCGCCCATTTCCTAGGCCTTTTGGCCCTGTCTCTTGGTTTCGCGCTGGTGCCGGTTCATGCTCAATCGAGCCAGCCGTCCAAGGCCGGCGTTGCAGTGGTCAAAAAAGCCAAGAAGCCCGCCCCGCGCAAGGTGGTGAAAGCTTCCGGTGTCAAGCGCACGGTGATGCGGGCCGCTCCGGCCAGGCCTTCTTTCGGTCAACTGGCTGGCTTGCACGCCGCCTTGGACCCTTTGTCTCTCAAGTCCAGCGTTGCTTTGGTCATTGACCAAGACACCCGCGAAGTGCTTTTGAGCAAGAACGACCACGCTGTGCTGCCCATCGCCTCGATCACCAAGCTCATGACGGGCGTGATCATCAGCAACGCCCGCTTGCCCATGGACGAAATGCTGACCGTCACACAAGACGATGTGGACACTGAAAAAGGCAGTTCGTCGCGGCTGCAAGTCGGCACCACACTGTCGCGCGGTGAGCTGCTGCATCTGGCGCTGATGTCCAGCGAAAACCGTGCGGCGCACGCGCTGGGCCGCACTTATCCCGGCGGCTTGCAAACCTTTGTGGCTCTGATGAACGCCAAGGCCAAGGCCCTGGGTATGCAAGACACCCGCTATGTCGAGCCTACAGGCCTGTCTAGCCAGAATCAGTCCAGTGCGCAAGACTTGGCGACCTTGGTAAATGCCGCCCACGCTGATCCAATTTTGCGTGAGTACTCCACTTCAGCGGGCCATCAAGTGGCCGTGGGCCGCCGCACGCTTCAGTTCAACAACACCAACCGCCTGGTCAAAAGCCCAGACTGGGACATCGGCCTGCAAAAAACGGGCTATATCTCTGAAGCAGGCCAGTGCCTGGTCATGCAGGCCGAAGTGGCCGGCCGCAAGTTGATCATGGTGTTTCTGGATTCAGCAGGCAAACTCAGCCGACTGGGCGATGCAGAGCGCGTGCGTCGCTGGGTGGAGTCCGCTCCTGTGGCCAGCCAGAAACTCCGCGCCATCGACCCCATCAAACTGATCGACGGCAAGACGGGCTAATCCAAGCCCCGTCAAGCCCCGTTAAGTCTAGCCAAGCCTGGTCAACCTGAGCCCAGCTTAGTTGGCCTTCAAGGCAGGCGGTCGCTTTGTTTGCAGCCTAGTGCGGCCGAGATCTCTCGCGCCGTAGCCTGCAATCGGCTCACCCAGCTCTCGTCCAGGCGATCGGCCGGGGCCGAAATGGACAAGCCGGCAATGAGCTTGTTCTGGTCGTCATAAACGCCGGCGGCCATGCAGCGCACACCCATTTCCAGTTCCTCGTTGTCCCTGGCGACGCCGTATTGGCGTGCTTTGGACAACTCTCGCTCCAGTGTGGGTAACTGCGTGATGCTGTTGCGTGTCTGACCGGGCAGACCCGTGCGGCTGGCATAGCTGCGCAGGCGCTGCACATCGTCCACCGCCAAAAAGAGCTTGCCGACCGAGGTCAGGTGCAGCGGCGCGCGTCCGCCAATGGCACGTACCACCTGCATGCCAGAGCGTTCGCTGTAGGCGCGCTCTACATACACGATCTCGTCGCCCTGGCGCATGCTCAGGTTGACGGCTTGCTGGGTGATTTTGTGCAACTCGCGCATGGGCACCAGGGCGGCATCTCGAACGCTCAGGCGCGCTTTGACCAGGTTTCCTAGTTCGAGCAAGCGCATGCCCAGGCGGTAACTGCCGGCCACAGGTCGCTCCACAAAACGTCCAGTGGTCAGATCGTTCAGGATGCGGTGGGCTGTGGAAGGATGCAGACCCGATTTTTCGCTGATCTCTTTGAGTGAGACCGCTTCCTCGCGCTCGGCCAGGATCTCCAGCAGATTGAACATGCGTTCAAGCACCTGAACCGTAGGCGTGGCGGGGGGGCTGATTTCAGTGTTTCGCATGGGCTGCCTTTCGAGCGAATTTTACGTTGTGAAATCAGCCTTCACAGAAATTGCTCTAAGGCAGCCTTTGGCGGATCGCCTTCCTCGGCCCCGCCCGACCGCCACTGCCCGTCCAGGCGAATCTCATGGGGAAGAAAGCGCGCTTTGTAGTTCATCTTGGGGCTTTGGGCGATCCAGTAGCCCAGGTAGACATAAGGCAGGCGCAATCGCTTGGCTTGCTCGATTTGCCAGAGCACGCTGTAGTTCCCGTAGCTGGCATGGGGCGTGGGTTCGTAAAAGGTATAGACGGCTGAAATGCCATCGTCCAGCACGTCCAGGATGGAGACCATGCACAGCGCGCCGGGTTCGCCGTCAGGCAGGGTTTCCCGGAATTCGACCAGCCGCGAGTTCACCCGGCTTTGCAAAAGGAACTGCGTGTACTGGTCGATGCTGTCCTGGTCCATGCCGCCACCCGCATGGCGGCCGTTTTGATAACGCAGGTACAACTCGTAGTGCTCAGGCATGAAGCACAGCTTGAGCACGCGGGCTTGCAGGTTTTGGTGGCGCTGCCAGGCACGGCGCAGGCTGCGGTCGGGTTTGAACTGGTCCGCCAGCACGCGCAATGGCACGCAGGCCTGGCAACCGTCGCAGTAGGGCCGGTAGGTGAACATGCCGCTGCGCCTAAACCCGTTGGTCACCAAGTCGGAATAGGCGTCGTTGTGGATCAAATGGCTGGGCGTGGCCACCTGCGAGCGTGCCAGGCGGTCCGGCAGATAGCTGCAAGGGTAGGGCGCCGTGGCGTAAAACTGCAGGCTTTGCAGCGGCAGGTCTTTGAGATGGGTCACGTCAGGCTCGCTCGGGATTCTTGAGAATTTCTTGCCAGCAGGCTGCATCAAACACCCAGCGCGGTGCAGCCCGCGACGTATGGGCCTGCAGGTGGGCTGCGAATTTTGTGCGGGCAATCTCGGCCGCACCCAAAGACGCCAGATGGCTGGTATTTTGCTGGCAGTCAATCATGCCGATGCCCTCTGCCCGGCAAAAGGCCACCAGCGCGCTCAGGGCAATCTTGGAGGCGTCTGTGCGCCGCGCAAACATCGATTCACCGAACACCATGCGTCCCAGGTTGACGCAGTACAGGCCGCCTGCAAGCTCACCGTCCATCCAGACCTCAACACTGTGCGCATGGCCAGCGCGGTGCAGTTCGGTGTAGGCGGCAATCATCTCGGGCACGATCCAGGTGCCTGGCTGACCGTCGCGAGGCACGCTGGCGCAGGCTTCGATGACGCGTGCAAAAGCACTGTCAAACCTGACTTCGCAGCCGGGCGCGTGGACAAATCGTTTGAGCGTTTTGGCCAGTGAGCGATGCAGGCGAAATTGATCGGTTTGCAGCACCATGCGCGGGTCAGGGCTCCACCACAAGATGGGTTGGCCGAGGCTGAACCACGGAAAGATCCCATGCTGGTAGGCGCGCAGCAAGCTGGGCGTGTCGAGCACACCGCCAGCCGCAAGCAGGCCGGGCGCAGGTTCAGTCGCGCCCCAGGCTGTTTCGATGGGCGGAAACTCCTCGCCTGCCGTGAGCCACGGAACGGGCCGGGGGGAGCGCCTCATCTGCACAACATGAATTTCCGTTTCGACATGCCTGTCATGTTAGCGGTGCGCAGGCGGGCTGGGTGTCAGCTTCTCTTCAGCGCTTGCGCGAAAACGAGGGCCCGCCTCATCCGTCGGCTTTAGGTCGCGCTTGCACAAGGCGTTGGCCTACATCTGAAGGCGCGGGCCGACCCTAGACTGAATTCATGAAAACACAACTTGCTGCGCAGTCACCTCATCTTTTTATTGCCATCAAGCCGCGGCTTTCTGCGCGCGTGATGCTGAGCTTTTTCTTGACGGCGACGCTTGCCATGTACACCGTCAATGCTTTGGCTGAAAAGCCTGAAGGCGTGGGGCAGGGCAAGTACAAGGAAAAGGGCGAAAAGGGAGAAAAGGGCCACAGCAAGAACAAGGACGACCGAGGCCAAGGGGGCCGCGAGCCGCAGCAGCAAGGCGGGGGACAAATCGTTCAGGTCAGCGGGGGCGGTCGCGTGACCGTGAATATCGGCGGCTACTTCCAGCCACAGCAACGCACGGCGGTCCAGGCTTATTACGGCCCCATCCTTCAATCCGGCCGTTGCCCGCCGGGCTTGGCCAAAAAGAACAATGGCTGCATGCCGCCCGGCCAAGCCAAGGCCTACACCCTGGGGCGGCCGCTGCCGTCGCAGGTGGTTTTTTATGACGTTCCGTCGTCCGTCTCCGTTCAAATTGGCTTGCCGCCTGCGGGGCACCGGTATGTGCGCGTGGCCGCCGACATCTTGCTGATCGCCGTGGGCACCGGCATGGTGGTTGACGCCATTGAGGACTTGGGCCGGCTTTAAGCGTTGGGGGATTCGGCTGAGGCCGTCGTGAAATACTCAAGGCTTGCGTCGATCTCGACGCTGCCTTTTTTAATTCAACGGATTTCCCATGCTTCTTGACGCCGACGACGCCCAACTCGTGCTGGTTGATTACCAGACCCGCCTGATGCCTGCCATTTTTGAAGCCGAGCAGGTCATGGCCAACGCCAAGCGCCTGGCCTTGATGGCCAAGGCCATGCAAGTGCCCTTGTGGGGCACCACGCAAAGCGCCGACAAGCTGGGGCATTTGATCCCCGACTTGCAGTCTGTGCTGGACGAAGCCGGCGCGCGCGTGCTGGACAAAACACATTTCAGCGCCATGGCCGACGGCCTCGGTGACTGGCTCAGGCCGCCGGTGCGCAAAGCGCCCCAGGGCGGCAATGCGCGCAGCTTGCCCAAGCATTTGCAAAAACCGGCACAGCCCGAAGAAGAAGGGCGCAGCACCATCGTCATCGCGGGTTGTGAAGCCCATGTGTGCCTGCTTCAAACCGCGCTTGAACTGCTTGAGGACGAATTCGACGTATGGGTCGTGACGGACGCCTGCGGCTCCCGCAGCGAGCGCAACCGCGACGCCGCGTTTGATCGTCTGGCCGGCAATGGCGCTGAATTGGTGACCACGGAAATGGTCGCGTTCGAATGGCTGCGCAGTGCCGATCACCCGCTATTCAAGAGCATTCAGGGCCTCATCAAGTAAGCCGTGCTGGCGGGGTCATGAGTTGTTTTGTCGTCAGGCTGACGCAAGTCTGTTATCAATAATTATGAATTCAGATTAGAAATCTGCCTCGACGCCGCTCCCCCGGGCATCGCATGCGAAGGCAGCCCTGTGGAGACAAAAAATGTTCAAGGCTTTGCAGCTTGAGAAAACGCCTGCGGGATTCTCCGCCCGCATTGCCGACCTTGATGAGACACAGTTGCCGCCTGGTGACGTGCGCGGCCAGGTCGAATATTCCACCCTCAACTTCAAAGACGGCCTGGCCATCACCAACCGCGGCCCGGTGGTGCGCAGCTGGCCCATGGTGGCCGGCATTGATGGTGCGGGCGTGGTCACGGCATCGACCCACCCGGCCTGGAGGGCGGGCGCCAGATTCATTCACAACGGTTGGGGCTTTGGCGAAACCCGTTGGGGCCTCCTGGCCGAGCAAGCCAGCTTGCAGGGCGATCAGTTGGTTCGCTTGCCCGCAGCGTTCAACACACGTCAGGCTATGGTTATTGGCACGGCAGGCTATACCGCCATGCTGTGCGTGCTGGCCCTTGAACGGCATGGCTTGAAGCCCGGCGCCGGCCCCGTGTTGGTTACGGGCGCCACGGGCGGCGTGGGCAGCACTGCGGTTGCGGTTCTTTCCAAACTGGGGTACGAGGTGGTTGCGGCCACCGGCAAGTCAGCGGAAGAGGCCTACCTTCGCCAACTCGGCGCCATAGAGGTGATAGATCGGGAAAGCCTGTCGGCTCCCGGCAAGCCTTTGCAAAAGGAGCGCTGGGCTGCCGTGGTGGACGCTGTGGGCTCGCACACCCTGGCCAATGCCTGCGCGCAGACGGCCTATGGCGGCATCGTCGCCGCCTGCGGGTTGGCGCAGGGCGCTGATTTCCCGGCCACGGTCATGCCTTTCATCTTGCGCGGCATCACCTTGGCAGGCATTGACAGCGTGATGGCGCCCTTGGCTCGTCGCGAGGAAGCCTGGCAGCGACTCGCCCAGGATCTGGAGCCCGGCAAGCTGGAATTGATGGCGCATGAAGTGACCTTGGCACAGGCGATTGATCAAGCCGAATCCTTGATGACGGGCAAGGTCCGCGGTCGCGTTGTGGTCAAGATCATGCAATGACGCTGCGTACCCTGCCAAGACCTTCGCCCCTCTGAGCACACTTTTTTCTGGAGCCATTTCATGAGCAAAGCCCCCGCGATCACCCCCTACGCCGACTTTTACCGCCAGTCGATCGACCAGCCCGACGCTTTTTGGGCCGAGCAAGCCCAGCTGATCGACTGGTTCAAGCCCTTTGAGCGCGTCTGCAATTACGACAGCCCGCCGTTTGCGCGTTGGTATGAAGGCGGCAAAACCAATTTGTGCCACAACGCGGTGGACCGGCATTTGAAAGACCGCGCCGACCAGCCCGCGCTGATCGCGATTTCGACCGAAACACTGACCGAAAAAACCTACACCTACGCCGACCTGCACACGGAAGTCATGCGCATGGCCGCCTCCCTGAGGGGCCTGGGCGTGCAAAAAGGCGACCGCGTGCTGATCTACATGCCCATGATCGCCGAGGCCGCTTTTGCCATGCTGGCCTGCGCCCGCATTGGCGCCATTCACTGCGTGGTGTTTGGCGGCTTTGCCAGCGGCTCGCTGGCTTCGCGCATTGAAGATGCGTCGCCTAAAGTGATCGTCAGCGCCGACGCCGGTTCGCGCGGCGGCAAGGCCATTGCCTACAAGCCACTGCTGGACGATGCCATTCGCCTGTCCAGCCACAAACCCGACGCCGTGCTGCTGGCCGACCGGGGCCTGTCGCCCATGCAATTGGTGGCCGGCCGTGACCACTTGTGGGCCGACCTGCGCCAGCAACACCTGGCCGCGCAAGTGCCATGCGAGCACATGGACTCGACTGACATCAGCTACACCATCTACACCAGCGGCACCACCGGCAAGCCCAAGGGCGTGCAGC
>CAZNQE010000117.1:0-8613 GCA_964575005.1 uncultured Polaromonas sp.
GGCGACGCGGGCGGCGCCGATCGGGCCGTTGAACGGAATGCCGGAGATCGACAGCGCTGCGCTCGAAGCGATCAGCGCAGGAATGTCGCCTTCAACTTCAGGGTTGAGCGACAGCACGTGAATGACGACCTGCACTTCGTTGAAGAAGCCTTCGGGGAACAGCGGGCGGATCGGGCGGTCGATCAGGCGCGATGTCAGGGTCTCGAACTCGCTGGGGCGGCCTTCGCGCTTGAAGAAGCTGCCGGGAATGCGGCCAGCGGCGTAGGTTTTTTCCAGGTAATCAACAGTCAGGGGGAAGAAGTCCTGGCCGGGTTTGGCATCGGTCTTGGCGACCACGGTGGCCAGCACCACGGTGCCGTCCATGTCGACGATCACAGCGCCGCTGGCTTGACGGGCGACTTCGCCGGTTTCCATCGTGACCTTGTGCTGGCCCCATTGGAAGGTCTTGGTGACTTTATTGAAAATGCTCATGTTCTTGGCTCCATTAAGAATCGGGTGCATGAGGCTGCACCCAAGGCCCGGAGGGCTGGCTGAACACGATGCCATTCCACAAAACGCCTGGGCGCCCCACCCGGGACAGGACTTTTTTGTGGAATGACACAGCGCGTGCTCTTTTTGCCTTGCTCCGAAGTAAAAAACGCCTGAGCTAGTGAACTAACTCAGGCGCTCTTCAAAGGTGTGTCTTGCTTACTTACGCAGGCCGAGTTTGGCGATCAGCGCAACGTAACGCGATGCGTCTTTGGACTTCAGGTAGTCCAGCAGCTTGCGGCGGCGGCTGACCATGCGCAGCAGGCCGCGGCGACCGTGGTGGTCTTTGGCGTTGGCCTTGAAGTGAGGGGTCAGTTCGTTGATGCGGCCAGTGAGCAGCGCAACTTGAACTTCCGGGCTGCCGGTGTCGCCAGCTTTACGGGCGTTGGACTGAACGATTTCAGCCTTGATGGACTTTGCAATCATGGGTCTTCCTTATGACTTGCGAGCGACGCAGTGTTCCCAACGTGGGATTTGACCGCTATCGTCGTGTGCCTCGGTAAAGAGGGCTTTTCTGACTGTCAAGCGCGCAAGGCGTTTTCAGCACAGCCCAGGATTATAGCCAGATCACCGGCTGCACCAAACCACCCCAAGCAGTGGCAAAGAAAGTCGAACCGAAGCCGCAAGCGCGGCGATAAGGCAAAGAGAAGCATCTTCATGGCACCATAATTAGTACTCTTTTATTACTTTTACGGAGCATCATGAAAAAAGCCCTTTGCCTTCTCGCCTCCCTTTCACTGGCCCTGGCGGGTTGCGCCACAGCGTCAAAGGACATCACACCGGCCTATGTGTCGCCAATGCAATACCAAAGCTATGACTGCGACCAGCTGACGGGCGAGATCCAACGCATCGAAGGTCGGGTTGGCCAATTAGGCGGGCGCCTTGATCAGGCTGCGGCCAATGACAAAGCCATCGGCGTGGTCGGCGCAGTTCTGTTCTGGCCTGCCTTGTTTGCTCTGGGCGGCACCAAAGGTCAAGAAGCTGACTACGCACGCCTGAAGGGTGAGTCAGACGCCATTCAACAAGCTGCCATCGCCAAAAAGTGCACCGGTATCACGTCACCAGTGGCAACTCCGGTAGCAGAGTCAGTTAAAAAATAACTGTCCGCCAACTGATCAGCCTGGATTGGCGCGCAGCCAGGCGTCCAGCTGGGCGACACCCTGCCTCAAACGGCCCAGGTCCTTGGACGCAAAACACCAGCGCAGCCAACCTTGCGAGGCTTCGCCGGAACTGGTCACGAACGCGTCGCCTGGTGCCAGCCCCAGACCGGCCTCGACCACCAGGCGCTTGGCGATGGCCAACGAATCGCTGAACTCGGGTCGGCCTGTGAGGCGAAAAAATGCGTACATGCCGCCCTTGGCCGGTGCCAACTGCACACCCGGCAGCGCTTGCAGCAAGGGCACCAGCGTGTCCCGGCAAGCCTTGAGGTGCGCGACCACCTGGGGCGTCACCTCGTCCGTGCGCTGCAGCGCCACCACGCCTGCACGCTGCACAAAGACCGGCGAGCAAGAGGTGTTGAACTCGATGAGTTTGCCCATGTGCGGCGTCATGGACGGCGGCATGACCAGCCAGCCCAGGCGCCAGCCCGTCATGAGAAAGCTCTTTGAAAAGCTGTGTACCACCACCAGCCGGTCTTCCGGCGCGGCGACGTCCAGAAAACTGGGCGCGCAACCGTTGGGCGTGGCTTCGTAATAAAGCCGCTCGTAAACCTCGTCGGCGAGGATCCAGGTGCCGGTCTTGCGGCAATGCTCAAGCAAGGCCACCTGCTCGTCGCGGCTGAGGGTCCAGCCGGTCGGGTTGTTGGGCGCGTTCAAAACCAGGAGGCGGGTCGCCGGCGTGATGGCGGCCAGCAACTCGGCCATGTCCAGCGTCCACTCGCCGGCTAGGGGTTTCAGACTCACGCAATGCAGGTCCGCTCCCATGATGGCGGGCTGGGCCGTCAGGTTGGGCCACACCGGAGTGATCACGACCACCCGGTCGCCAGCGTTGACCAAGGCTTGCACCGCCAGCATCAAGGCGTTGACGCCGCCGGCCGTGACGCCCACGCGATCGATGCCAATGGGCGCCGCCCCCGCAGTGCGCCTGGCCGTGCAGTAGCTGGCAATGGCCTCGCGCAGCTCGGGCAGGCCCAGGTTGTGCGCATAAAAGGTTTCACCGCTGGAAAGCGAGGCTGCAGCAGCCTCACGGATGAAGGCCGGCGTGACCTCGTCGCTTTCGCCAAACCAGAACTTGAGCACATCGCCCCGCCCCATGCCCGCATTGGCCACCTGGCGGATCATGGATTCTTCAAGGCTCAGAACGGCTTGGCGCATGGCGCTTCTTTCTTGTTGTTCAGTAACGCGTCATTTTGCAGCTGTGCGGCTGCTCGGCCTTCTTGGGCTCGATGCTGCGAATCACCCGAAAACCATAGCCCGAGCCTTCGACGTCAAAGCGCACGCCAGCAGCGCCCTGCTTGTCCATGATGGCCACGCGCAGCGGCTGCTGAAACTGGTGATCACCTGCGCGCATAGCGCCGCGCAGGCCCGACACATTCACGCTGGCCGTCTCCATGGCCACGGCCACGGCGGTGGTGTCTGCCGTGCGCGCCTTTTCCATGCTCTGAGTTATGGCCTCGACCATCAGCTGCATGCGCATGTGCACGTAGTCGTCTTGCGGCTTGGGAAAGCGCTCGCGAAAGGCCCGGTAAAAACGATCTGAATCCGCGCCTGGCGTGTTGGGGAACCAGTCGGCCACAGCAATCACCTTGCCCACGCCAGCGTCGGCCAGCACACCCGGCACGCCCAGCGCGTTGCCATAAAAGGTGTAGAACTTGCCTGTGTAGCCCACCTCTTTGGCAGCCTTCACCAAGAGCGTGAGGTCATTGCCAAAGTTACCCGTGAGCACAGCCTGCGCGCCGCTTTGCTTGATCTTCACGGCGTAAGGCAAGAAGTCCTTGACGCGCGCCATGGGATGCAACTCGTCGCCCACGATCTGGATGTCGGGGCGTTGCAGGCCAAGCTGCTTCTTGCCTTCACGCAAGACCGCCTGACCAAAGCTGTAGTCCTGGCCGATCAAATAGATGCGCTTGAGCGACTTGTCTTCCTTGAGCACTTGCATGAGCGCGGCCATGCGCATGTCGGCGTGGGCGTCAAAACGGAAATGCCAGAAGCTGCATTTTTCGTTGGTCAGCGCCGGATCGACGGCCGAATAGTTCAAAAAGAGCACGCGCTTCAAAGGCTCACGCTCGTTGTGCTTGTTGATCGCGTCAATCAGCACGGCCGCCGTCGAAGACGAATTGCCCTGGGCAATGACGCGGATGCCATCGTCAATGGCGGAGCGCAGCGCGGCCAGGGCTTCTTCGTTCTGGCCTTTGCTGTCATAACGCTCGATTTGCAGGGCGCGGCCGCCGTCGGGCAGCTTGACGCCACCGCGTGCATTCACGCGCTCCGTGGCCCACACCAGGTTGCGAAAGACCGCTTCACCCGTGTTGCCGAAAGGACCCGACAGGCTTTCGATCAGGGCAATGCGCAGGGGTGGCCCGGCAGGCCGTGCTGGGGCGGATGATTTGGCGGGGCCTGCAAGTTGGGCCGGGGCCTGGGCCTGGGCCGGGCTGAAAGAGGCAGCAACAAAGACCGAAAGGACCAGGGCGGGAAGAGTCTTCAATGTGGACGAACGCAGAAACATCTAACAAGAACTTTCAAAGAATTTCAGCCAGCGGCCAGCGCGGCTTGACGTCAAAGGTATAGGCGGCCTGAGTGTCATCCAGGCCCGCTTGCAGGCGCATGCCAGCGGCCAGCGCGATCATGGCGCCGTTGTCTGTGCACAGGTGCAACTCGGGGTAATGCACGCGAATCTGGCGCTGGGCGCAGGCGGCATTGAGTTGCGTGCGTAGGCTGGCATTGGCGCCCACCCCACCGGCCACCACAAGTCGCTTGAGGCCAGTTGCCTTCAGCGCCGCCATGGATTTTTTGACCAGTACCTCGACGATGGCGGCCTGCGTGGAGGCGGCCAGATCGGCCTTGCGTACCTCCAGCTCACTGCCCAGCTTCTTGGCCTGGGTCAACACGGCGGTCTTGAGGCCGGCAAATGAAAAATCCAGGTCACCGCTGTGCAGCAAGGGCCGAGGCAACTTGAAAGCCGCTGGGTCGCCCAGCTCGGCCAGCCGCGCCAGGTGCGGGCCACCCGGGTAAGGCAAACCCATGAGCTTGGCTGACTTGTCGAAGGCTTCACCGGCCGCGTCGTCGATGCTTTCACCCAGCAACTCGTATGCACCGACGCGGTCCACCCGCATCAGCTGGGTGTGGCCGCCTGACACCAGCAAGGCTACAAAAGGAAACTCCGGCGGGTCGGCGCTTAAAAAGGGGGAGAGCAAGTGGCCTTCCAGGTGGTGCACGCCCATCACGGGCTTGCCCAGGCTGGCCGCCAGCGCGCAGGCCACACCCGCGCCCACCAGCAAGGCACCAGCCAGCCCCGGACCGCGGGTGTAGGCCACCACGTCAATCGAGGGCAAGTCCCGGGCCGCTTCGGTAATCACCTGGGACAGCAAAGGCAGCACGCGCTGGATATGGTCGCGGCTGGCCAATTCAGGCACCACGCCGCCGTAGGCCTGGTGCATGTCGATCTGGCTGAAAAGCGCGTGCGACAGCAGCCGAGGCACGGCCGACCCTGACGCATCGACCAGCGCCACGCCGGTTTCGTCACAACTCGATTCAATTCCAAGGACAAGCATGGCGCAAAGTGTACGAGCGCACTGCACACCGCCTGAGATCAGGTGGCGTAGAAATTGCAACCTTGCAGCCCATGTTGCAGCCCATGACATCCCCGCACTCACTTCGCCTGGTCGTCATTGCACCCGACCTGCTGGTGGAAGATCAGGCGGACGCGACAGCGCTCGCCTTGGCCGAGCGTTCCAGGCAGTTGCGCATCGGCTTGCTGGCGGGCGGCTTCAACTTGGTGGCGACCTTGCCTGCCGATACCTTTTTAGGTGAGCGACTGGCGCAGCTGCAACCCGACATGATCATCGTGGACGCCGAAAGTGACGCGCGCGATTCTTTGGAGCACGTCGTCATGGCCACGCGCGACGCGCGGCGGCCCATCGTGCTGTTCACCAACGACGATGACACCAGTCACGTGAAAGATGCGGTGGCCGCCGGTGTGTCAGCCTACATCGTGGCCGGGCTGGAGCCGGCGCGCATACGCCCCATTCTGGACGTGGCCATGGCTCGCTTCGAGCACGAGCAAAGCTTGCGCCGGGAACTGGCTGACGCCAGGGGTGAGTTGCAGGATCGCAAGGTCATTGACCGCGCCAAAACGTTGCTGATGCAGCGCCAAGGACTGAGTGAATCGACGGCCTACGACAAGCTTCGCAAAGCAGCGATGGACAAGGGCCTGCGCATGGCAGAGGTGGCGCAGCGCATGCTGGACGCGGCCGAACTGCTGGGTTAAGCCTTCACGCATCAAGCCGTGCACCACTTTTGGTGCAGCGCACAAAAACGGGGCGTTAACGGGGCGCTTATTGCTTGCAAATCAGCCTCTGAGGCGCTTGCAGCACTGGCATAGCTCTTGCGAACATGGACAGCACGACAGGCCACTTCAACGGCGAAGAGGCCCAGTCCACCGAACAAAGGCGTTCGAACCGGCAAACCCGTTCACAGGTGTTTGCTCGGCTCGAGCGCCTTTTTTGTTTTTCAAGCTGTTCTTTGTTACTTTTACACAGGAGTGCGCCATGACCGAAGTATTCAAGCCTTCCCTCACCCGCCGGGCCGTATTGCAGGCCGCCACCGTGGGGGCCATTGGCATCACGCCCGCCTTGCGTGCGGCGGTCTACGCCCAGGGCTCGGACGCCCCGGAAAAGAAAGAAGTCAAGATCGGCTTCATCCCGCTGACCGACTGCGCGTCGGTGGTCATGGCCTCGGTGCTGGGCTTTGACAAGAAGTACGGCGTGACCATCATCCCGACCAAGGAAGCCAGCTGGGCTGGTGTGCGCGACAAGCTGGTCAATGGCGAGTTGGACTTTGCGCATGTGCTCTACGGCCTGATTTACGGCGTGCACATGGGCACCGCCGGCCCCAAGAAAGACATGGCCGTGCTGATGAACCTGAACAACAACGGTCAGGCCATCACGCTGTCTAAGAAGCTGGCCGACAAAGGCGGCGTGGACGGCGCGGGTCTGGCCAAGCTGATGGCCAGCGACAAACGCGAATACACCTTTGCCCAGACCTTCCCCACCGGCACACACGCCATGTGGCTGTACTACTGGCTGGCGGCCAACGGTGTGAACCCGATGAAGGACGCCAAGGTGATCACCGTGCCGCCGCCGCAAATGGTGGCCAATATGCGCGTGGGCAATATGGACGGCTTTTGCGTGGGCGAACCCTGGGGCCACCGCGCCATCATGGACGGCATTGGCGTGACTGCCGTGACCACGCAGGACATCTGGAAGGACCACCCTGAAAAGGTGCTGGGCACCACCGACGAGTTCACCAAGAAGTACCCCAACACCACCCGCGCCGTGATGGCGGCGATTTTGGAAGCGGGCAAATGGATTGACGCCAACTTGTCGAACAAAAACAAGATGGCCGAGACCGTGGCCGACAAGTCTTATGTCAACACCAGCGTGGACGCCATCAACCAGCGCATTTTGGGCCGTTACCAAAACGGCATGGGCAAGACCTGGGACGACCCTAACTACATGAAGTTCTACAACGATGGCGCGGTCAACTTCCCCTACTTGTCCGACGGCATGTGGTTCATGACCCAGCACAAGCGCTGGGGCCTGATCAAAGAGCACCCGGACTACCTGGCCATTGCCAAGCAGGTCAACAAGATCGACCTCTACAAGCAAGCCGCCGGTCTGGCCAAAACCGGCTTGCCCAAGAGCGAGTTGCGATCTAGCAAGCTGATAGACGGCACGGTCTGGGACGGCAAAGACCCCAAGAAATACGCCGACAGCTTCAAGGTTCACGCCTGATCTGTTGCCCTGAACGCTGAACGATTTTTCTCAAGAGGTTCCCCATGGTCAGTGCCGTATTTCATGATCCGCTGAATGCGGGCAGCAGCGAGGCAGCGCCTGACGCCGGAGCGCCAGCACCGCTAGTGCAACGCCGTCCGCGCCCAGCCCATCGAGTGGGAAGCGAGCGCGCTGCCGTGCGCGACTTCTCATGGCTGTGGCTGGCGGCCCTGCCGCCGCTGATCGGCCTGGGGCTGTTGGCGCTGCTGTGGGAAGGTGTGTCTCTTGGCACGGCGGGCAGCATTCCTTCACCCAAGGAAACGCTGGCACAAGCCATCACCATCTTCAGCGACCCGTTCTACGTGAAGGGCCCCAACGACCAGGGCGTGGGCTGGAACGTGCTGAGTTCTCTCAAGCGCGTGGCGGTGGGCTTTGGGCTGGCGGCGGTGGTCGGCATTCCGGTGGGCTTTTTGATCGGGCGCTTCAACTTCTTGAGCCGTATGTTCAACCCGCTCATCAGCTTGCTGCGCCCCGTCTCGCCGCTGGCCTGGTTGCCGATTGGCCTGCTGGTGTTTAAAGGCGCGAATCCGGCGGCCATCTGGACCATCTTCATCTGCTCGATCTGGCCCATGATCATCAACACTGCGGTCGGCGTGCAGCGCGTGCCGCAGGACTACATGAACGTGGCCCGCGTACTCAACCTGTCGGAATGGAAGATCGTCACCAAGATCTTGTTCCCCGCCGTGCTGCCCTACATGCTGACCGGCGTGCGGCTGGCCGTCGGTACGGCCTGGCTGGTGATCGTCGCCGCTGAAATGCTGACGGGCGGCGTGGGCATCGGCTTTTGGGTCTGGGACGAGTGGAACAACCTGAACGTCAAGAACATCATCATCGCCATTTTCGTGATCGGCATCGTCGGCCTGGTGCTGGAGTACGCCCTCATCAAGCTGGCGACTGCTTTCACCTTTGAAGAAGTCAAGAACTGAAGGACACGCCATGAACGCATCCCTGAGCACCAAGTACATCGAGATCCAGGACGTGGAGCAAACATTCAAGACCAAAAAGGGGCCGTTCTGCGCGCTGCGGGACATCAACCTGACGGTCGCCAAGGGCGAGTTCGTGGCGCTGATCGGCCACTCGGGCTGCGGCAAGTCCAC
>CAZNQE010000118.1:0-8458 GCA_964575005.1 uncultured Polaromonas sp.
GCAGCACCTTGGGCGACCACAGCGCCGCCGTGCCCTTGAGCGCCAGCACCTGCTCAAATCCCAAGGCCGCCGCGCTGCGCAAGATGGAGCCCACGTTGCCGGCGTCCTGCACACGGTCCAGCACCACCGTCGGCGCCAGGGGCCGTAGCGCGGCAGGCGCGGGCAGCGTCATCAAAAAACCCATGGGCGCGGGGGATTCAAGCCCGCTGAAGTCAGACCACAGCGCGTCGGCCACCACCACCGTGCGCTTGGCGGCGCGCACCCAGTCGGCTGGCGCCTGGGGCCAGAACGATTCTGAAAAAACAGCCGTATCCGGCGTCAGGCCACGGGTCAGCAAGGCGCGGCACAAGTGGTCGCCTTCCAGCCAGACCAGGCCTTCTTTGCGGTAGGCCGTGCTGTCCTGGGCGAGCTTGCGCAGGGTCTTGATGAAGGGGTTGGCGCGCGAGGCGATCAAGGTCACGTCACTCACAGCAAGACCTCGGCCACGGGCGAAAAAGAACGGCGGTGCTGCGGGCAGGCACCGTGCAGGCGCAGCGCGGCCAAATGCTCGGGCGTGCCGTAACCCTTGTGGGCAGCAAAACCGTATTGCGGGTATTCCAGATGAAATTCTTCACACCAGCGGTCCCGCCAGACCTTGGCAAGGATGGAGGCGGCGGAAATAGAAGCGATCAGCGCGTCGCCGCCCACCACCGCCTCGGCCAGGATGGTGATGTTGGGAATGCGGTTGCCGTCCACCATCACTTTGACGGGCTTGAGCCGCAAGCCCTCGACCGCGCGCTTCATGGCGAGCATGGACGCCTGCAAGATGTTCAATTCGTCGACTTCCTGGGCGGTGGCGTGCGCGATAGAACAGCACAACGCCTTGGCGCGAATTTCGTCGTAGAGTTTTTCCCGGCGCAAGGCGGTCAGGACTTTGGAATCCGCCAGGCCCTTGATCGGGTGCAGGTCGTCCAGGATCACGGCGGCGGCCACCACCGGGCCCATCAGCGGGCCACGGCCGGCCTCGTCCACGCCGGCCACCAGGCCCGGCGTGTCCCACACCAAAGGAGCTTGTTCAGCTATTAATAACTTTTTGGATCGCATCACAGGCCAATCGGGCGGTGTCTTGTTGCAGCGTTTGGTGCAGCTGCGTGAATCGTTGTTCGAGGGCTTGTATCTCTTGTGGGCGCTGCGTCAGCACTTGCAGCCAGTCGAGGACAGCGGCGGCGAGGGCTTGCGGCGTGGCGGCGACTTGCAGCAGTTCAGGCACCACGAACTCTTGGCACAAGATGTTGGGCAGGCCCACCCAGGGTTGCAGTTTTTTGCGCCCTTTGAGCCACCAGGACAGGGGGTGCATGGCGTAGGCAATCACCATGGGCCGCTTGAAAAGCGCGGCTTCCAGCGTGGCCGTGCCGCTGGCGATCAGGGTCACATCGCAGGCCGCCAAAGCGGTGTGGGACTGACCGTCAATGATGAGCAAACTCTCCAACACGCCAGCGGCGCGGGCCAGCCGTTCGATCTCGGGCCTGAGCGCGGGAATGGCCGGCAGCACCAGGCGCAGCTGCGGCTGGACCGCCAAGATCAAGCGCAGCGCGGCAAAAAAACGCGGGGCGATGTAATGGATTTCAGAGGCGCGGCTGCCGGGCAAGACCGCCAGCACCTGATCGCTTGGCGACAGGCCCAGAGCCGTGCGCGCCGCAGCCCGGTCCGGCACCATGGGGATCATCGGGGCCAGCGGGTGCCCTACAAAGGTGGCGGCTACGCCGTGCTGGGCCAGCAGCGCCGGCTCAAAAGGGAACAAGCACAGCACATGGTCCACGCTGCGTTTGATTTTCTCAATCCGATGCGGCCGCGACGCCCAGAAAGACGGGCACACAAAATGCACGGTTTTCACGCCGGCGGTGCGCAGCAAGGCTTCCAGGTCCAGGTTGAAGTCCGGCGCGTCCACGCCAATGAAAACATCGGGGCGTTGGGCCAACAGACGTGTCTGCAATTGGCGGCGGATGCCCACAATCTCGCGGTAGTGGCGCAGCACATCGACCAACCCGAGCACCGCCAGCTTGGCGCTGGGCCACCAGGCGTCAAACCCGCGGGCTTGCATGCGTGGTCCGCCAATGCCGAAGGCCTTCAGATCAGGCCAGCGGGTTTTAAAACCGTCCAACAGCAAGGCGGCAATCAGGTCACCCGAGGTTTCACCGGCGACCATCGCCAGCTGCGGCGAGCCGCCGTGCGAAAACGCCACGGGCTGATCGCTCGCCATGGGGTATTAGCGAACGATGCCGCGCTGCGGTGACGTAGCTGCCAAGAAGTCCAGCATCATGGCAACATCAACCGCCGCTTCAGGCTGCGTTTGCGCCAGCGCGCCAATGCGCAGCCGGGAGTCGTCCAGCGTGAGGTTTTCGCGGTACAGATGCTTGTGCATGGCCTTGACGGCGGCCAGGCGCTCAGGGGAAAACCCGCGCCGACGCAAGCCCTCAAAATTCATGGAACGCGCCGCGGCCGGCTGGCCCTGGCACATCACAAACGGCGGCAGGTCAGCGAACAGCAGCGAGCACATGGCCGTCATGCTGTGCGCGCCCAGACGCACGAACTGGTGCACCACCGTGAAGCCGCCCAGAATCACCCAGTCACCCACCACCACATGGCCAGCCAACTGCGAGTTGTTGGCAAAAATCGTGTGGTTGCCCACCGTCACGTCATGCGCGAGGTGGACATAGGCCATGATCCAGTTGTCGTTGCCAATACGGGTCACGCCCAGGTCACCGGGGGAGCCGATGTTGAAGGTGCAGAACTCGCGCACGGTGTTGCGGTCACCGATGATCAGCTCACAGGGCTCGCCCGCGTACTTCTTGTCTTGCGGAATGGCGCCCAGCGAATTGAACTGGAAAATCCGGTTGTCCTGGCCAATCGTGGTGTGGCCTTCAATGACGCAGTGCGCGCCAATGGTGGTGCCGGCGCCGACTTTGACGTTCGGCCCGATCACGGTGTAGGGGCCGACCTCGACCGAGCTGTCGAGCTCGGCCCGGGCGTCGACCAAGGCGGTGGGGTGAATGCCCGTCACGTTGACCGGCCTCAGGGCAGTGTTCGCATAGTGCACATCAGCTCAGCCTCGCAAGCGATCTGATCGTCTACGCGCGCCGTGCCCTTGAACTTGAAGATGCCCGACTTCATGCGTTCCAGGGACACTTCCATCACCAGCTGATCACCCGGCTCCACCGGTCGCTTGAAGCGCGCACCATCTATTCCTGCAAAGTAGTACACGGTCTTGTCATCGGGGGTCGTGCCCAGCGTGTCAAAGGCCAGCAACGCAGCTGCCTGCGCCATCGCTTCGAGCATCAGAACGCCCGGCATCACGGGGCGATGTGGAAAGTGACCGGTGAAAAATGGCTCATTGATGGTGACGTTTTTCAACGCCTTGATGCGCTTGCCCTTTTCCAGCTCAAGCACCCGGTCGACCAGCAGGATCGGGTAACGATGTGGCAGTTGCTTGAGAATCTGGTGAATGTCCATCATGATTTTTCTTTAGTCTGGAGAGGCGCGCCAGCTTGGGATGCTGGCTGAGTTTGCAGCTGTTTTTCGAGTTGTCGCAGCCGGTCACGCAACGCATGGAGTTGCTTGAGAGAGGCTGCATTTTTTTCCCAGGCAGCATTGTCGTCGATGGGAAAGATGCCACTGTAGTGCCCGGCCTTCAGGAGCGAGCGTGTGACCACCGAAGCCGCCGACACGTGCACATGGTCAGCCAGCTTCAAGTGACCCAGCACCACGGCGCCGCCGCCAACCGTGCAATGGGCACCGATATGCGCACTGCCCGCCACGCCCGCGCAACCCGCCAGCGCCGTGTGTGCGCCGATATGCACGTTGTGACCGATCTGCACCAGATTGTCCAATTTCACGCCGTCTTCAATCACGGTATCTTCAAGCGCGCCACGGTCAATGCAGGTGTTGGCGCCAATCTCGACATCGTGACCGATGCGCACGGCACCGAGTTGCTCGATTTTTTCCCAGCGGCCTGCGTTGGGCGCAAAGCCAAAGCCATCCGCGCCAATCACTGCGCCAGAATGAACCAGGCACCTTTGACCCAAGCTGCAATCTTCACCCAGCGTCACCCGCTCTGCCAACCGGCTGCCCGCCCCGACGCGGGCGCCTTTGGCGACGATGGCATGCGCACCAAGCCGAACACCTTCATCAAGCCGAGCACCAGGCCCGACATAGGCGAAGGGGCCGATAGACACATCCGCCGCCACAGAGGCCGAAGGATCAACAACAGCGGACGCATGAATGTGGGGGCCGAGCGCAGGCTGATGCAGCTGCTTCCAACGCTGCGTCAACTTGGCGAAATAAAGGTAAGGGTCGGCTGCAACGATGCAAGCGCCACGAGCCATGGCAGCTTCGCGCAAAGCCGGAGAAACAATCACGCAAGCAGCCGCCGAGCTGGCGAGTTTATTCAGGTACTTGATATGGCTGACGAAGGCCAGGTCGGCCGGGCCGGCTGTGTCAATGGGAGCCAGACGCTCAATGACGAGCTCTGGGTCCACCTGGAGTTCAAGAAGCAGTTCCGGCGCAAGCTCTTCGACGAGAGAGCCCAGACGCACGCTCATGCCGAGCCCCAGGCGGCAGGCTTACCTGCCGCTGCCAGCATTCAGCGACTTGATCACCTTTTCGGTGATGTCATGCTTGGGATTGGCGTACACCGCTTCCTGAATGATCAGGTCGTACTTCTCAGTTTCGGCCAAGGTCTTGACGACGCGGTTTGCGCGCTCGATGACGAGCTGCAACTCTTCATTTTTTCGCGAATTGAGATCTTCCTGGAATTCCCGGCGCTTGCGCTGAAACTCGCGATCTTGGTCAACCAGTTGACGCTGGCGCGTGTTGCGCTGGCTTTCAGAAAGGGTGGGCGCGTCGCGCTCGAGCTTTTCGGACTGTTGCTTGATCTGGCTCCCCAAGTCCGCAATTTCTTTTTCGCGCTTGGAAAACTCTTGCTCAAGCTTGGCCTGGGCTGCCTTGGCAGAGTTGGCTTCGCGGAAGATGCGGTCGAGGTTGACGATGCCTACCTTGAACTCTTGCGCCGACACCACGCTGGCTGCAGCAGACAGGCTTAAACCGATGAGAAAGTGACGCACAAAAGGGTTCATTAAAAGGCAGTGCCGATCTGAAATTGGACTCGCTGTATTCTATCTTCAGATCCCTTACGCAAGGGATAGGCGAAGCCAAGGCGCAAAGGACCCACCGGAGAGATCCAGCTGATGCCCAAGCCCGCCGAGGCGCGAAGTTCGGACAGCTTATACGGGTCGTTTTCACCGAACACATTGCCCGCGTCTACGAAGCCGAACATGCGCAAGGTTCGGTCGTTACCGGCGCCAGGAAACGGTGTGATCAGTTCAGCATTGACGGTGATTTTCTTCGGTCCACCAGTCGCTGGATCACTCGCCGTCGCCCGAGGCCCCAAAGAACCTTGCTCAAATCCTCGCACAGAACCCAAACCGCCAGAGTAGTAGTTCTTGAAAATCGGGAATTGTTTGCCAGCCATGCCCTTGCCCCAACCGAGCTCGCCGTTGAGGCCAATCGTGAACTGCTTGTTCAGGGGAATGTATTGCTGAATTTGATAGTTGGCGCGCAGGTATTTGACGTCCCCGCCCACGCCCCAATCGGCATTGACGCGCTGATAAACGCCCGTGGTCGGAACCAGAGCACTGTCGCGACTGTCCCGCGACCAGCCAAGGGTCAGCGGCACGGACGTGCTGGA
This sequence comes from uncultured Polaromonas sp., assembly GCA_964575005.1. GTDB lineage: Bacteria > Pseudomonadota > Gammaproteobacteria > Burkholderiales > Burkholderiaceae_C > Polaromonas. Next base: position 5,723 of record CAZNQE010000118.1, read on the forward strand.
AACGCCAAACTCATCGACGTAAGACTGGTAGTTGACGGGCAAGGCCACAAGACCCTGGGTGATTCGCAGATTTTCCGCGCCAGCACCAAAATAAACGGTGTCGCTTTCACTGAACGGCACACCAAAACGGATAGCCGCACCGTCGGTGCGAAGGGTGTAGTCACCGCCCTGCCCGGTCAAGGGCTTGCTGGTCCTGCTGTACAAGTCAAACGAACGTGAAACGCCTTCCGGCGTAAAGTAAGGATCGACCGTGCTCAGCACCAACTGGCGGTTGGATTTGCTGGTATTTAACTCAAGCCCGAGGTAATTTCCAGAGCCGAAGACATTCTCTTGCCGGATACCCGCAAGGATAGAAAGCTTGTCTCCGCTGGAGTAGCCCGCACCCAGTTGCAAATTACCGGTGGGCTTTTCAGTCAGAGTGACATTCAAGTCGACCTGATCTGGCGCTCCCGGCACCTCTTGCGTATCAACGTTGACCTCGGTGAAAAAACCAAGACGGTCAACGCGGTCACGCGAGCGGCGAATGTTGTCACCGTCATACCAAGATGACTCAAGCTGGCGGAATTCGCGCCGGACCACGGCGTCACGTGTACGGTTGTTGCCCGCGATGTTGATGCGCCGAACATACGCGCGGCGTGAAGGCTCGGCCTGCAAAACGAAATTGACCAGCTTGGTCTCTCGGTTGATTTCCGGCACAGCCTCGACCCGTGCGAAGGCAAAACCAAAGGTGCCGAAATATTCGTTGAAGGCCTTGGTGGTTTGTGCAACCCGGTCAGCGTTGTAAGGCTCGCCGGGTTTGATGGTGACCAAAGACTTGAACTCGTTTTCCCGGCCCAGGTAGTTGCCTTCGAGCCTGATGCCGGAGACCAGAAACTTATCGCCCTCGTAAATATTGAGGGTGATGGTGATTTCCTGCTTGTCGGGTGAGATGGCGACCTGGGTCGAATCGACGCGAAAGTCCAGGTAGCCACGCGAAAGGTAATAAGAACGCAGGCTCTCGATGTCGGCGTTGAGCTTGACGCGCGAGTAACGGTCAGCTTTGGTGTACCAGCTCAACCAGCCGCCGGTGTCCAGGTCAAACAGTTTTTTCAGCGTGGGTTCACTGAAGGCCTGGCTGCCAACAATCCGAATGTCCTTGATGCGCGCAATCTCCCCTTCAGTCACGCTGAAGGTGAGGTTGACACGATTGCGCTCAATGGGCGTCACCGTGGTCAGGACCTGTGCGCCGTACAAGCTTCGATTGACGTACTGACGTTTGAGCTCCTGCTCGGCCTTGTCGGCCAAGGACTTGTCAAAGGCCTGACCTTCGTAAAGTCCGGCATCACGCAAAGACTTCTTGAGAAACTCCTTGTCAAATTCCTTCGAACCCACAAAGTCAACTTGTGCCACCGTTGGCCGCTCTTCCACGATCACAACGAGCACGTCGCCATTGACTTCCAAGCGAACGTCCTTGAACAGCCCCAGGCCAAACAGCGCCCGAATGGCAGCCGAGCCCTTTTCATCGCTGTAGCGTTCACCGACCCGCACCGGGATGGATGCGAAGATCGTGCCGGGCTCGACGCGCTGCAAACCCTCCACGCGAATGTCCCGCACCGTGAACGGATCAATGGCGTAGGCCGCCTGGGCCGCCAGAAAAGTCGCCACCAAGGCCGAAGCCGCGCGAAGTGAGAACCGACCAAGGGTTGAATGCATGTGTATTTGGTTCAGGGAAGAGACCGCGCACGTGCGCAATCAGGTACAGACACAGGGCAAGACGAAGGCATTTGCTGGAGCGGGTCGCTAGCCAAGCAGTCGCGTCACATCGTTGAACAAAGCGATGGACATCATCGTCATCAGCATCGCCATACCGATGCGCTGAAGGCGGTCCATCCAGAGCTGGGAAACCGCGCGTCCGCTGACGGCCTCCCAAAGATAATACATCAGGTGCCCCCCATCAAGCACAGGCAAAGGCAGCAGATTAAGCACACCCAGACTGACGCTGATCACTGCCAAAAACAGAAGGTAAGACACCCAACCCATACTGGCTGACTTGCCCGCGTAGTCTGCGATCGTTAGCGGGCCGCTGAGATTTTTCAAAGACGCGTCACCGGTCAACATTTGACCCATCATGCGCAGCGTGAGGCTTGACATGTCCCAGGTCTTTTCAAGTCCGACAGCCAGCCCCTCGACAAAACCGTAACGCACCTCAGTCATCTCAGGCGGCGCCCCGACGAAAGCGCCAATCAGACCGACCTTGCCTTGCGGTTCTGACTTGACGTCAGTTCTCACGGCCAAGCTCAGTTGCTGCCCGTCGCGCTCAATGAGCCACATCGGCAGGGCTTGGTCTTCGGCGGGCGGCAAAGTGCTGCGAATGGTCTGGCGCAACTGCTGGCCATCTGAGATGCGCTGCGCGCCAATTTGCAAAACCCGATCGCCCGCTCTCAAGCCCGCACGTTCGCCGGCGCCGCCAACCACCAATTCGCCGATTTGCGGTCGAGTCCAAGGGCTCGCGATGCCAATGCGCTGAAACAAGCGGGCATCGACTGTCTGGGTGTCTATCGCGGCAAGCGGCAGCAAGACCTCGCGCTCAGGCTTCGATTCATCAGGGCCTGCTCCGCCGACACGAAGCCGCAAGTCGAGGCTGCGCAAGCTGGCCTGCGTCAGGTACCAGCGCAATTCATCAAAGGAGCGCACGGGTTCGAGTTCGTCGCCGTCAAAGGCAGCCCCGGTCACCAGTTCACCACTGGCAAGCCCGAC
>CAZNQE010000119.1:0-8400 GCA_964575005.1 uncultured Polaromonas sp.
GGTTTAACGTCTGCACTGTGTTGCTGATTCCTCCGCCACGGGCAGCGGGGGGCACACGGTCGCAGACAAAAAATTGCTGCCGACCCTTGCGAGTCAGCAGCGGTGGTTTTTACTTGGCGCGGGCCGCCATGATGGCTTCCGACACATTGCGCGGCGCCTCAGCGTAGTGCTTGAACTCCATCGAGTACGTTGCACGGCCTTGCGTTGCAGAGCGCAGCGTGGTCGAGTAGCCGAACATCTCTGACAGGGGCACTTCTGCCTTGATGGCTTTGCCGCCACCGATCATGTCTTCCATGCCCTGGACCATGCCGCGACGTGAGGACAAGTCGCCCATCACGTTGCCGGCGTAGTCTTCTGGCGTCTCGACTTCCACAGCCATCATCGGCTCCAGAATCACCGGACCCGCTTTGCGGCAACCTTCTTTGAAACCAAAGATGGCGGCCATCTTGAAGGCCAATTCGTTCGAGTCCACGTCGTGGTACGAACCGAAGTGCAGGGTGACTTTCACGTCAACCACGGGGTAGCCGGCCAGCACGCCGGTCGTGACCGCTTCGTGAATGCCTTTTTCCACCGCAGGGATGTATTCGCGTGGCACCACGCCGCCTTTGATGGCGTCGATGAATTCAATGCCTTTGCCTGGCTCGTTGGGTTCGATCTTGAGCACGACGTGGCCGTACTGACCCTTACCGCCGGACTGACGCACGAACTTGCCTTCAGCATCTTCGACGGTCTTGCGGATGGTTTCGCGGTAAGCCACTTGCGGCTTGCCGACGTTGGCCTCAACACCGAACTCGCGCTTCATGCGGTCAACGATGATCTCGAGGTGCAGCTCGCCCATGCCGGCAATGATGGTCTGGCCGGACTCTTCGTCGGTCTTGACGCGGAAGGATGGATCTTCTGCGGCCAGGCGTTGCAGGGCGATGCCCATTTTTTCCTGGTCAGCTTTGGTCTTGGGTTCGACGGCCTGGGCAATCACGGGCTCAGGGAAGACCATGCGCTCGAGCATGATGATGGAATCAGGATCGCACAGGGTTTCGCCCGTGGTCACGTCTTTCAGGCCCACGCAGGCGGCGATGTCGCCGGCCACAATTTCGCTGACTTCCTGGCGTTCGTTGGCGTGCATCTGAACGATACGGCCGATACGCTCTTTCTTACCCTTGATCGGGTTGTAGACCGTGTCGCCTTTTTTCAGCACGCCGGAGTACACGCGCACAAAGGTGAGCTGGCCCACGAAGGGGTCGGTCATCAGTTTGAATGCCAAGGCAGAGAATTTCTCGCCGTCGTCCGCATTGCGGGTCACAGGCTCTTCGTCATCGTCCGTGCCTTTGACAGGCGGGATGTCGATCGGCGCTGGCATGAAGTCGATCACGGCGTCCAGCATGCGCTGAACACCTTTGTTCTTGAAAGCCGAGCCGCAGTACATCGGCTGGATTTCGCTGGCGATGGTGCGGGTGCGGATGCCGAACTTGATTTCAGCTTCGGAGAGGTCACCCTCTTCGAGGTACTTGTTCATCAGTTCTTCGTTGGCTTCAGCAGCAGCCTCGACCATCTTCTCGCGCCACTCTTTGGCCTGCTCCAGCAGTTCGGCTGGGATGTCTTTGTACTCAAACTTCATGCCTTGCGAAGCTTCGTCCCAGATGATGGCCTTCATCATGATGAGGTCAACCACGCCGGTGAAGTTTTCTTCAGCGCCGATTGGGATCACCATCGGAACTGGGTTGGCCTTGAGGCGCAGCTTCATGCCTTCGACGACCTTGAAGAAGTTGGCGCCGGTACGGTCCATCTTGTTCACGAAGGCCAGACGTGGCACTTTGTATTTATTGGCCTGACGCCAGACAGTTTCGGACTGGGGCTGCACGCCACCCACAGCGCAGTAAACCATGCAAGCACCGTCCAGCACGCGCATCGAGCGCTCGACTTCAATCGTGAAGTCCACGTGGCCGGGGGTGTCAATGATGTTGATGCGGTGCTCAGGGTAGGACGAGTCCATGCCCTTCCAAAAGCAGGTCGTGGCAGCAGAGGTGATCGTGATGCCACGCTCTTGCTCTTGCTCCATCCAGTCCATGGTGGCCGCGCCATCATGAACTTCACCAATCTTGTGGCTCACGCCCGTGTAAAACAGGATGCGCTCGGTGGTGGTGGTCTTGCCGGCGTCGATGTGCGCGGAAATACCGATGTTGCGGTAGTTTTTAATGGGGGTAGCGCGGGACATAAATTTCTTTCAGTTCGGTGACGAACACAACCTTGGTGCAAAAGACCTGATGCGTTTTGCGCGTCTGCCGGCGGCATCCAAAGGACGTCGCCGGCAGCAAAGGGCTTGAGCTAGCAAGCCCTGACGACGCAAAAGCATCACAGGGCTTGGGAGCAGCGCGTCAGGTTCGCGCAGCCAACACGGCAAGAGCCGTTTAGAAGCGGAAGTGGCTGAAGGCCTTGTTGGCTTCGGCCATGCGGTGAACTTCGTCACGCTTTTTCATGGCGCCGCCACGACCTTCGGTCGCTTCCATCAGCTCATTGGCCAGACGCAAGGACATGGATTTTTCACCACGCTTCTTGGCGGCTTCCTTCAACCAACGCATGGCCAGAGCCATACGACGGACGGGACGCACTTCAACCGGCACCTGGTAGTTGGCACCGCCCACGCGGCGGGACTTCACTTCAACCATAGGCTTGATGTTGCCGATGGCCATGTGGAAGGCTTCCAGCGGGTCTTTGCCTGGGTTCTTCTTTTCAATGAATTCGAGTGCACCATAAATGATGCGCTCGGCGACGGCCTTTTTGCCGCCTTGCATGATCACGTTCATGAACTTGGCGAGATCGACATCGCCAAATTTTGGATCAGGGAGAATTTCACGTTTAGGGACTTCGCGACGACGTGGCATTTTTTCACCTCTTGCTTCAGTTGGCGCTGCCGGCTTTAAGCCCTGCAACACCGCGAAAGTCATCTCGACTCTCACTTACTCGACCGGTGCGAACAACTCACACTTGGGTCACTTCGCTCGTTTCACCCGCCAAGATGAAGGAGCACCAATTTTTTAAAGCATCTCGCAACCATTAGCGAGCGCCTTGGGCACGAACAGCGCTTGCGCGCGGCCGAGCCGAAAAGCCGGAAGGCTTTACTTGACTTTTGGCTTCTTCGCGCCGTACTTGGAGCGCGACTGCTTGCGGTCTTTCACGCCTTGCAAGTCGAGCGAACCACGCACGATGTGGTAACGCACACCAGGCAAGTCCTTGACACGACCGCCGCGAACCAGCACGACGCTGTGTTCCTGGAGGTTGTGGCCTTCGCCGCCGATGTAGGAAATGATCTCGAACCCATTGGTCAGGCGCACTTTGGCGACTTTACGCAGAGCGGAGTTTGGCTTCTTAGGCGTCGTGGTGTACACACGGGTGCACACGCCGCGGCGCTGTGGGGAGTTCTGCATCGCAGGACTTTTGGACTTGATCTTTTCGACCTCGCGCCCCTGACGCACTAGCTGATTGATGGTTGGCATTTAAAAAACGTCCCTAAACGTTTGGATAAGTCGCCCCGACATCGGTGTCTCCCGATGCCAAAACGAACGTGAAAAACTCGAAAACGTGATTCCCCCCGGAATTTCCGGAAAGCCTTCTAGTGTAGCAGTCTGAACTGGGCCGGGCAAATCAAGGCGGCAAGGCCCGTTTTTGCTCACTTGATCCACAGGCGGACCGCATCCCAGGCGCGTCCCAGCATGCCGGATTCCTCGACGGCCTCCAGAGCCAGCAGCGGAACCTCCGCCACCAAAGCACCATTGGCGGCGCTGACCTTGAGCACGGCCACCGACTGGCCGCGCGCAAATGGCGCCACCAGCGGATCAGCCCGGCTGACCTGTGTCTTGAGCTGGGCGCCGCTGCCGGCAGGCACGGACACCACGACACCCTCCGGACGGCCGAGCTTGAGAACACTGGACTTGCCTTTCCAGACCGGTGGCGAAACCACCGCCTGGCCGGCGTCAAACAACTTGACCGCCTCAAATGCGGTGTAACCCCAGTTCAACAGTTTTTGGGCTTCGGTGGCGCGGGCGTTTTCGCTGGCTGCGCCCAGCACGATGGTCAAGAGGCGACGGCCGCCCGGGGTGTTGTTGGCACCCAGGTTGGGGAAATCGCGTTTTGCGGTGGCGATCATGCAATAGCCGGCAGCATTGGTGTGGCCGGTCTTGAGGCCGTCCACCGATGGATCTCGAAACAAGAGCAGGTTGCGGTTGGTGTCGTTGGCCGATGGCGTGCCCTGGTAGCGGTACTTTTTGATGGCGTAGTAGCCTGTGTAGGCGGGGAAATCCGTCATCAGGCGGCTGGCCAGGATGCTCAGGTCGCGAGCGGTGGTGCTATGGCCCGGCTCGGTCAGGCCTTCGGGGTTCATGTAACGGGTGGATTTCATGCCCAGCAGGGCTGCGCGCTCGTTCATGAGCTGCACAAAGCGCTCGACCGACCCGCCTACGCCTTCGGCCAAAGCCACCGTTGCGTCGTTGCCCGACTGCACGATCATGCCCTTGATCAGGTCCTCGACAGGCACCTGCATCTTGGGGTCGATGAACATGCGCGAACCCGGCATCTTCCAGGCGCGCTCACTCACGCCCAGGGTTTGCTTGAGGTCGATTTTCTTGGCCCGCAAGGCGTCGAACACCAGATAGGCGGACATCAACTTGGTCAGTGAAGCCGGCTCCATGGGCACATCGATGTCTTTGGCGGCCAGGATTTGGTTGGCCGTGATGTCCAGCACCATGAAAGAGCGAGCGGCCACCTCCGGCGGCTGCGGCGCCTGGGCACGGGCCACTGGCAGCAGCGCTTGTGAAACCAACACCAACAGGGCCACGGCAGCGCCCCGAAAACCAGGGCCGGAAGCGAAGAAAGATCGATGCATGAGTGACTCAGAGTAAAGCGATGAGACCGGCCGGGCCAGACCGGAGGACGGCAGTAAGACGATGCTGCGACGCTGCGCAGGGAAAGACGCGAAATCAGCCCAGATGGCGCATGACCAAGCTCTTCAAGAGCGGTAATTGTCCATGAAAGAAATGACCACCGCCGGGCACGACTGTCACAGGAAGTACCTGCGGGCGTGCCCAATCCAATACCGCGGCCAAAGGCACGGTATCGTCTTGTTCTCCGTGCACCACCAGTGTCTTGAGGTGCGCATCGGGTGCAATCGGCGCCACCTGAAAGCGGCTCGCGGCCGTGCCCACCAGGACCAGCTTCTGGATCTCGCGTTCACTGGCCAAGGCGCCAAACGCATGTGAAGTCACAAAAGCACCGAAGGAAAACCCCGCCAGCGCCAGCGGCCCCTGCGGCGCTGCGGCACGCACCACAGCCAGCATGTCGTCCAACTCGCCGCGGCCTTCGTCATGCTGACCAGCACTGCCGCCCACGCCGCGAAAATTAAAGCGCACCGCCGTCCAGCCGCATTGGGTAAAGGCGCGGGCCAGGGTCTGCACCACCTTGTTGTCCAGCGTGCCACCAAAGAGCGGGTGCGGATGCGCAATGACAGCGATGCCGCGCGGCGTTGCCGCGCCCTCAACGCTCGCCGCATCGATGGCGATCTCGATAGCGCCGGCAGGGCCGTCGATGAGCGATTTTTGGGTTTGCGCGTTCACCCGCTCAGCGCCCGAGGTGCGGCGGCGTCAGCAGGCGCTCGACCACTTGGCCATTTTTCAGGTGCGACTCGACAATTTCATCGATGTCCTCGGCGTCCACGTAGCTGTACCAGACGGCTTCCGGGTAGACCACCGCCACGGGCCCGGCCGCGCAGCGGTCTAGACAGCCAGCCTTGTTCACGCGCACCTGGCCTGGGCCACTCAGACCAGCGGCCTTGACCTGCGACTTGCAGCGGTCAAAGGCCTCTTGCGCGCGATGGTTGGCGCAAGCCTCCTCGCCGCTTTTGCGCTCGTTCAAGCAAAAAAAGATGTGCCGCTGGTAATAGGAAGCAGCGGCTGGGGCCGTTGCCGCTGTGGGGGCCTGAACAGGAGAAGTCATGTACCGATTTTACGGGGGCAAGGACTTGTTGGCCTCCGGCCCCGACAAGCGCAGCAGCACATAGGCCAAGGCGGCAAACGGCCACAACCAGCCCAGCCACTGCGCCAGTCCGTTAAAGCGAATGAACCGGCCCTGCTCCCAGATCTGCAGGGTCTGCGCAAAATAAGGGCTGGCTGGCGCCTGGTTAAGCAAGGCCAACTGCACGACCAACGCCAGCAAGGCCAGCGCTGCGGCACCCCGTCGCGGCAAGCCCAGCGTCATTAAGGCCAAAAGCAGTGCACCCACCAAGCCAACCTGGACCGGCAAGTCCAGCCAGGCCCAGGCGTGGTCTGGCCCGTAACTCAGCGCAGCGGACAGCGCCGTGAACAGGATGCCCAAAAACTGCAAGCCGACCAAGGCCGCCAGCCGCTTGGGCCACGAACGAATGACTCCATAAGCCAGCAGGCAGGGCACGAGACCCCCGAGTGCCACCGCAATCAATTCGGCGCCGGGCACCATCGGCTGCAATTCCACGTCGCGCACGGGCAACCAATCCAGAAATGGTGAGCCCTCCAGCGAGCTGGCCAGTGTCGCCTCCAGTCGCTCCAGCACCTGACCCAGCCCAAACGGCACCGAAGCGGGAAACAGCAGCGCTGGCGGCCACAGCGCCAACAGGGCCAGCGCCCCCCTAGCGTCCGCCGCAAACCAGCGCTCCCTGAAACTGCTCCAGCGCTGGATCACGCCCAATCTTTCCAGGGCGCCGGCGCTCAAGGCCCCCAGCCAGGCGCCGGTGGCGTTCAAGACGAAATCGACATTCGAAGGCACGCGAGCGGGCAAGAAGCCCTGCAAGGTTTCCATGAGCAAGGAGAGCAACGCAGCTGCCAGCGTGGCCAGCGTGATGGCGTAGCGGTTGGAACCGCTGCGCAAGCTGGCCAGGGCCAACAAGAAACCCAGGGGGGCATAACCCAGCAAGTTGATGGCGACGTCAAAGCCGGTCCAATACCGGGGCATGGATGCACTCAGAAAGACCAAAGGGTGCAGGCCTTGGTCACGCCAGCCCTCAAAGGGATACAGACTGGCATAGACCACCAGCGCGGTGGTGGCCAGTGCCAACGGTGAGGCAGAGCTTTGGTGCCTGTCCGTCACGGATGAGGGTTCTTGGGGTCTGGCAGTAAGTGGCATGCGGGGCTAAATAGCGAAGCGGCCCATGCCGTCCGTCAGCCCTGCCAGGGCTTGACGACCACCAGCACCACCGCCGCCACGAGCAGCAAAACCGGCAACTCGTTGAACCAGCGCCACCACACATGGCTGCGTGTGTTGCGGCCTTCAGCAAAGCTTTTAAGCACTTTCATGCAGCTGTGGTGATAGCCCAAGGCCAGCAAGACCACCAGCAGCTTGACGTGCATCCAAGTCTGGCCGGGGCCCCGGCCAATGCCGTACCCCAGCCACAGCCACAGGCCCAGCAGCACGGCCGGCACGGCCAGGATGTGGGTGAAACGCATCAGCTTGCGCGCCATGAGCAACAGTCGCTCGCGCTCGGCTACGCTGCCCTCTGGAACCATCGCCAAGTTGACAAAAATCCGGGGCAAATAAAAGAGGCCGGCAAACCAGCTGGCCACGAACACGATGTGAAAAGACTTGACCCAGAGCATGCGGCAAAGTGTAGCGTCCGCCCTGGCTTGGCACCGGGCTTGGACGGCCCGCCGGTGGCTGGCACAATTTACCGATGACCTCCTTCGCCCCCTACCCCCATGGCCGGCCCCGCCGCTTGCGTCGCGACAGCTTCACGCGCAACCTGGTGCGCGAAAACGCGGTCACCGCGCACGACCTGATTTACCCGGTCTTCGTGACCGAGGGGACGCAGCAGCGCTACCCGATCGCGTCCATGCCCGGCGTCGAGCGTCTGAGCCTGGACCTGCTCTTGCCGGTGGCCGAAGAATGCGTGGCACTCGGCATCCCCGTGATGGCGCTGTTCCCGGTGATTGACACGGCGCTCAAGACGCCCGACGGCCGTGAAGCCATGAACCCCGACGGCCTGGTGCCGCGCGTGGTGCGCGAACTCAAAAAGCGCTTTCCCGAGCTGGGCGTGATGACAGACGTGGCGCTGGACCCCTTCACCAGCCACGGTCAGGACGGCTTGCTGAACGAGGCGGGCTACATCTTGAATGACGAGACAGTCGAAGTGCTGGTGCAGCAGGCACTGGCCCAGGCTGAGGCCGGCGTGGACATCGTTGCGCCCAGCGACATGATGGACGGCCGCATCGGCGCCATCCGCGCAGCGCTCGAAGCGCGGGGATTGATTCACACGCGCATCATGGCCTACAGCGCCAAATACGCCAGCGCGTTTTACGGACCCTTCCGCGACGCCGTGGGCTCGGCCGGCAACCTGGGCAAGGCCGACAAAAAGGTCTACCAGATGGACCCGGGCAACACCGACGA
>CAZNQE010000120.1:0-8360 GCA_964575005.1 uncultured Polaromonas sp.
CCTACATGGCGCGCGATGAATCGCGCCACGCCGGCTTCATCAACCAGTCGCTCAAAGACTTCGGTTTGGGCATAGACCTGGGCAGCCTCAAGCGCACCAAGGCCTACACCTACTTCAAGCCCAAGTACATTTTTTACGCAACGTACTTGTCTGAAAAGATTGGTTATGCGCGCTACATCACCATCTTCCGCCAGCTTGAAAAGCACCCAGACAAACGCTTTCACCCGATCTTTCGCTGGTTCGAGCGCTGGTGCAATGACGAGTACCGCCACGGCGAATCGTTTGCGCTCATCATGCGTGCGCAGCCAAATTTGCTCAGCGGCCTGAACAAGCTGTGGATCCGCTTTTTCATCCTGGCCGTCTACGCCACCATGTACGTGCGCGACCACAGCCGCCCCATGCTGCACGAAGCCATGGGCCTGGATTCGACCGAGTACGACTACACGGTGTTCCGCATCACGTCGGAGATCTGCCGCCAGGTCTTCCCGGTCGAGGTGGACATTGACAGCCCGGTGTTTCGCGGCTGCCTGGAGCGCTTGCTGCAACTGTCCTTGGCACACGCCAAGGCCAAGGCGCGCGGCGGTCTTTGGGGCAAGCTGCAGGGCGCGGGCTACGCGGTGCAAGCAGCGCTGACCTTTGGTCGTTTGTTCCTGGTGCCGGTCAAGTCGAACAAGCTGCCCGAGCAGATTCGCTTTGCGCCGGTGTGGTGAGACCTGAAGACAAGCTGAGCATTCCCATTGCCTGATTTCGCTTCAACCACCCTGGCAGCCGTGCTGTTTGCACTGCTGTGCTGGTGGTTAGGCACGGGCTTGATCTTGTGGCTGGTGCGTTTGCCGCTGGCCACCTTTCGGTGGAGCCTGGCGCTGTGCACGGGCTTGCTGCTTTTGAGTTTTTGGGGCGTGTCTCTCAGCATGCAGGCCACAGGGCCAGAAGCGGCTTACCTGGGTTTTGCCAGCGTGATTTTGATGTGGAGCTGGCACGAGCTGGCCTTTTTGACCGGCTGGGTCAGCGGGCCGCGCAAGACGCCGCTCAGCTTGGGTGCTGCGGGCGCACTGCGCTTCAAGCAATCCGTGCAAGTTGTGATTCACCATGAACTCGCCTTGCTGCTGAACTTTATAACGCTGTGCCTGATGCAAATCGGCGCTGTGAACCACGTGGCGCTGTGCACCTTTGCCTTGCTGTGGTGCATGCGCTTCACGGCCAAGATGAATCTGTTTTTTGGCGTGCCGCAAGTTGGCGAGCAGTACCTGCCGCGCCACCTGGCTTACCTGGGCAGCTACTTCAGGCGCGCGCCAGTCAGCGGCTTCTTTTACATCTCTGTGGGTCTCGCCTGCGGCACTTGGTTGTGGCTGATCTGGGAAGTCCAGACCGGCGTGGTGGCTGTGACCACGGGCTGGACGCTGCTGGCAGCGCTGCTGGGCTTGGCCATCGTTGAACACGTGCTGATGGCCTTTCCGGTGCCACTGCAAAAGCTGTGGGGCTGGGCCATGTCGCGCCAGCCGGCCAGCCCTCACACGGACCAGGCATGAACGCTTTCACGGCCCACGAACAAGCCCAACTTTTCAGCCACGCACCCGCTGAGTCTGTTGCCGATAAAGACGCACGGCCGCACGCCATCATCATCGGCTCTGGCTTTGGCGGCCTGGGCGCGGCGGTCAGGCTGGCCGCCCGTGGTTGGCGGGTCACAGTGCTGGAAAAGCTCGACGCCCCCGGCGGCCGCGCCTACGTGCACCACAGCCAAGGCCACACCTTTGACGCCGGCCCGACCATCATCACGGTGCCGCAGCTTTTTGAAGAACTCTGGACACTGGCTGGTCGGCGTTTTGCAGACGACATCACGCTCAAAAAAATGGACCCGTTCTATCGGATCCGATTTGCTGACGGCGACCACTTTGACTACAGCGGCGACCCCGACAAGATGCGCGCTGAAGTCAAGCGCGTGAGCGCGACAGACTCAGCCGGCTACGAGCGCTTCATGGCGGAAGCCGACCACTGCTACAAACTGGGCTTTGTGGCTTTGGGCGCCAAAGCCTTTGACACGGTTGGTGATTTGCTGCGCGCCGCACCGGCCATCTTGCGTATGCGCGGCTGGCGCAGCCTGCACACCATGGTGGCGGCGCACCTCAAGCACCCCAAGCTGCGCATGGCCATGAGCTTGCAAAGCCTGTTGATTGGCGGCAACCCATTTGCCGTGACCTGCGTTTACAGCTTGATTAACGCGCTGGAGCGCCTGTGGGGCGTGCACTGGGCCATGGGCGGCACGGGCGCGCTGGTCAAGGGCTTGGTGAATGTGTTGCAAGGGCAGGGCGGCGTGCTGCGCTGTAACGCTGAAGTCAAACGCATTGAAGTGCAGAGTGGCCGCGCCACGGGCGTGACTTTGGCAAATGGAAAAAATGGCGAGCCGGGTGAATACATCGCAGCCGACATCGTGATCTCCAACGCCGACACGGCCTGGACCTATAAGCACCTGATTGCCCCCGAACACCGCAGCCACTGGACTGATAAGCGGGTTGAAAACGGCCGCTATTCCATGAGCCTGTTCGTCTGGTACTTCGGTACCAAGAAGCAATACACCGAAGTACCGCACCACATGATGCTGCTCGGCCCGCGCTACAAGGGCTTGCTCTCGGACATCTTCAAAAAGCACAAGCTGGCCAAAGACTTCAGCCTCTATTTGCACCGGCCCACGGCCACTGACCCAGGCATGGCGCCCGAGGGTTGCGACACCTTTTATGTGCTGGCTCCCGTGCCGCATCTGGACAGCGGCACCGACTGGGCCACCCAGGCCGAGCCTTACCGAAAAGCGATTGCCGAGATGCTGGACAAGACCGTGTTGCCTGGCTTTGAGCAAGAACTCACCACGTCATTTGTGACAACGCCGCAAGACTTTCATGACCGCCTGCTGTCCTTCAAAGGCGCGGCTTTTGGCCTGGAGCCGCTGCTGCTGCAAAGCGCGTGGTTTCGCCCGCACAACCGAAGCGAAGACATTGACGGCCTGTATATGGTGGGCGCCAGCACCCACCCCGGCGCGGGTGTGCCGGGCGTGTTGATGTCGGCCAAGGCGCTGGACTCGGTGGTGCCTGATGCCGCCGTGTACGCCGCTGCAAAATCCCAAGGCACAGGCCTGCAAGCCTTGAGGGCGAAGGCATGAGCGCGCTGCCCGACACAAGCAACCTGGCTCGCCAGCAGCGCGACCTGAACGAATGCGTGGAGCTGATGCGCGGTGGCTCCAAGACCTTTTTTGCCGCCAGCCGCTTGCTGCCTGCACGCATGCGCAGCGCCAGCATTGCGCTCTACGCTTTTTGCCGCGTGGCTGACGACCTGGTGGACAACTGCGCGGCTGAGGGTCGCTCGGTGCAGGAAAGTTTGAGCCAGCTGAAAGTGCGGCTCGACGCCGTGTACGCCGGCCAGCCGCATGCCTTTGTGGAAGACCGGGCGCTGGCCGCTGTGGTGCATCAATACCAATTGCCCCGGCCCTTACTCGACGCCTTGCTCGAAGGCTTTGCCTGGGACGCAGAAGCCCGCACCTACGAAACTCTGGAAGACGTCCAGGCCTATGGCGCGCGAGTGGCCGGCAGCGTAGGCGCCATGATGTGCTGGCTGATGGGCGTGCGCAATGCCGACGCACTGGCCAGAGCTTGCGAGCTGGGCGTGGCCATGCAACTGACCAACATCGCCCGCGACGTGGGTGAAGACGCCCGCAATGCGCGTCTGTATTTGCCGCGCCAATGGCTGCGCGAGGCTGGTGTGGACGTGGCGCTGTGGCTGCAAGGCCCGGTAGCCACGCCGGCCGTCAAGAGCGTCATTGACCGCCTGCTGACAGAGGCCGACCGTCTGTACGTGCAGTCCACCCAAGGCATTGCTGCTTTGCCACGGGACTGCCGTGCAGCCATCCTGGCGGCACGCTTGATTTACGCCGAAATCGGCGAGCAACTGCGCCGCGATGGCCTGGACGCCGTCCAGCATCGCGCCGTGGTGCCAACTTCGCGCAAGCTCAGCTTGCTGGCCTCGGCCTGGCTTCAATCCACACTGTTTCAGCCACGTCAGCCCGGGCATGCGCTGTCCATCCCACTGGCCGCCACGGCCTACCTCGTGCAGCACTGCACCCAAGCCGCCCAAGCCTTGGCCCAAGCCGCAGAACATGCGGCCGCCACGGGCGTGACTGTGCTGCTGCGCCGACCCTTGGGTGAGCGCGCCGAATGGATGCTGGAGCTTTTTGAGCGACAAGAAGCAATGCGCCGCGCACGCAAGCCGGCACAGGCTTTACGCGTCAGCACGCGCTCTTGATTTCCCCACAACTGCGCAGGCCGAGCGCGCTCGTCTAGAGTGTGGCTGATGAAAACCTGCTCAGTCTTCATGCTGGCACCAGCGCTTTGCATCAGCATGCTGGCACATGCTGTGGACTCGCCGGCCATGCAGCGCATTGATGGCGCGGGCAAAGGCGCCGGCAAAGGCGCCTTCGATATTGACCGGACGGAAGTCAGCATCGGAGCGTTCCGCCGCTTTGTGCAGGCCACTGGCATGGTCACTCAGGCTGAGCGCGAAGGCGGCGGCAGCACCTTCGAAGCCGGCTGGGAGCGCCGTCCCGGCTGGGTCTGGCACTCGCCCTTCGGCAAGCCGGGCTTAGACAAAGAACCGGCCGCGCACATCACCTACCCTGAAGCTGACGCCTTCTGCCGCTGGGCCGGCAAGCGCCTGCCGCTGGATTCCGAATGGGGCCAGGCTGCCTACACCGAGCAGCGCCCGCAACCACCGGCCGGCTTCACCCAAGGCAAAACCTACGCCTACCCGACCGGTGACAGTCCGCAAGGCGCCAACTGCCTGGGCGATTGCGGCAACCCCCCCGTCGTGCCCGGCGCCATCACCTCACGCGGACGCGGCCATGCACTGACGGGCAGCACCCGCGCTGGCGTCAACGGCCTCTTCGAGATGGGCGGCAACTTGTGGGAATGGGTAGACAGCGGTCCGGGTATTGACAAGCGCACACGCGGGGGCTCATGGTGGTACGGCGGGGGCCCCATGCAAGACAGCCATGTGCAAAGCAAACCGCAAGATACGGCGGTGATTTACATCGGCTTTCGCTGCGCCAGGGATGTTCAGTCGAGGTAGCGCACCATCACGTAATGCCCCGGCGCAGGCGCCAGTGCGTCTTCCGGCAAGATCTTGCGTGCCGGCACTTTCCCGCTGCTGTGTGCCCTAAGCCAGTCGTTCCAGGCGGGCCACCAACTGCCCTCAAAGTGAGGTGCACGCCGCTGAAAAGCCTCCGGCGACAGGCGCAAGTCGCTCGCTGGCGTCTTCATCATCTGGTAGTGCCGTCCCTCGTGCCCTGGCTCCGACACCACGCCTGCGTTATGTCCGCCGCTGGTCAGCACAAAGGTCACGTCACCGCGCACCAGGCGCTTGACCTTGAAGGCTGAGCGCCAGGGCGTGACGTGGTCTTTGATGGTGCCGACGGCAAACACGGGCAGGCGCAAGTCAGCCAGCGACACCGGCTCGCCGCCGACTTCATAGCGGCCTTCGGCCAAGTCGTTGTGCAGGTAAAAGCTGTGCAAATAGTTGCTGTGCATGACGGCCGGCATGCGCGTGGCGTCGGCGTTCCATGTCATCAAATCGTTTGGCACTTCAGGCTCGCCCAGCAGGTATTCATGCATGCGCGCCGACCACACCAGATCCCGTGCTCGCAGGAACTGGAAGGAACCGGCCATTTGCTCGCCCGTTAAAAAGCCGCGCTCGGCCATGACGTCTTCCAGCAGTGCCACCTGCGCTTCGTCCAGTAGCACGCCCAACTCGCCCGGGTCGCGGAAGTCGAGCTGCGCGGCCAAGAGCGTCATGCTGGCCAAAGGGGCGATGGGGTCGGTGTGCACGCCTTCGGGTCGGGCCAGGGCCGCTGCGCCAATCGACAGCAAGGTGCCGCCCAGGCAGTACCCCATGGTGTGAATCGGCACGCCCTCCCTGCGCTCGGTGATTTCGGCCAGCGGCTCAAACACGCCCAGGCGCAGGTAGTCCTTCATGTCCAGCAGGGCGTCATGCTCGTCCGGATTGCGCCACGACAGCATGAACACCGTGTGGCCTTGATCAACCAGGTAGCGCACCATGGAGTTGTGCTGCGAGAGGTCCAGGATGTAGTACTTCATGATCCAGGACGGCACGATGAAAATCGGCTCGCGCTGCACTTGCGCCGTGGTGGGCGCGTATTGGATCAGCTCGACCAGGTGGTTGCTAAACACCACCGCGCCCGGCGTGCAGGCGACTTCCTGGCCCGGCCGATACATCGGCTGGTCCAGGTTTTGCAGAGGGGACAGGCCGTGAATTTGCCGCCAGTCATCCATGGCGTGGGAAAAGCCACGCATCAAGTTGCCGCCGCCTGTTTTAAGCGTGGTCTTGATGACTTGCGGGTTGGTCCAGGGCCAGTTGCTGGGCGCCAGCATGTCCAGCCACTGACGCGACAACAGTTGCACCACATCTTGGTGGTGGTGGTCCATGCCGCGCAATTGCGTGGCCTCGCGCCACCATATTTCGGCGGTGTGGTGCGTGTTGGCATAGGCGCAAAAAGGCCACTGGCTCCAGCCTTCGTCCACATAGCGCAAGTCGCCTGATGGCACGCCCCGGCAGGTCAGCGCCTGGCGCATGGCGTCGGCCCAGGCCACTGTGCCCTCGGTCGTCAAGCGTGATGCCGTGCCAGGGGCTGACCCCAAATGCCAAGCCCAGTCGGCCAAGGCCAGGCCAACGGAAATGGGCGACAAGCCACCGGTGAGGGTGCCCAGTGCCGAGCGAACACGGCGATCAAGCGCTGCCGCCGCTTCGGTTGCTGTGCCGGGCTTGTGCCTGCGGCTAAAAAAACCGTGCGTGGCGTCCGGGTGTTGCAAAGCGCGGCAGGTGCCGCTGACCGTGGGCTGGGCTGTTTGCCCGGGTACGACGGCGAGTGCGTGCGCTACAACGCTGCCATTCGGTTCGTTGTCCCGTCGTTCACTGTCCCGGGACTCTGCCTTGCTGTTCATGGTGCCCACCTCCAGCCAAAACACCTGATTCTTGGGGCCGTTAAAGGGGCGCACTGCGGGTCAGCACCCAGCAGCGCTGTAGGACGCGCAGACGCTCAGTTTCGAAGCAGGCTCAGTTTCGAAGGAGGCTCAGGCGCGGGTTAGCACGCCTGCGCTGGCTTGCGCCGTGCGCTCGATGTGCTTGAGGAATTCGAGCGTCACTGGCGACAGCCGCTTGCCGCGCGGGTACAGCGTCCACCAGTTGGACTGCAGCGGAAAGCCCTTGACGTCGAGCACGGTCAGCTCGTCTTCACTCAGGTGACTGGCCAGCGCATGGCGCGAAATGATGGCCAGACCCAGCCCGCCCGCCACCGCCTGGATGATGGCCTCGTTGCTGCCCAGCTCCATGCGCACATTGGGCGCAAAACCTTGCGCTGCAAAGTGCGAGTCGCAGGCCAGGCGGGTGCCTGAGCCGCGCTCGCGCAGGATGAATCGCTCGGTACTGAGCTGGGCCAGCGGAATTTCACCCTGACTCGCCAAGGCATGCGTTTTCGGGGCGATCACCGCCAGCGGATTCGGCAAAAAGGCATGCTGCTCCAGCGCCAGATGCGTGGGCGGCGCCGACATGATGTACAGGTCGTCCCGGTTGTCTTGCAGCCGGGCCACCACACCGTCGCGGTTCAGCACTTCCAGCGCAATGTCGATCTCTGGGTGCGCCGCGCAAAAGCTGCCCAGCAAGCCCGGCACAAAGTACTTGGCAGTGCTGACCACGGCCAGCCGCAGGCGCCCGCGGGTCAGGCCCTTCATAGCGTCCACGCGCTGGCCAAAGGCTTGCCACTCGTCCACCATGGCGCGCGCTGTCTCGGCCAGGGACTCACCAGCGGCGGTCAGGTACAGCTTTTTGCCGATCTGCTCATAAAGCGGCAAGCCCACGGCCTCAGACAAGTCCCTGAGCTGCATGGACACCGTGGGCTGCGTCACGTGGCAGGCGCGTGCGGCGGCTGTGATGCTTTGGTGTTCGGCCAAGGCCAGGAAGAGCTGAAGCTGGCGAAAAGTGGCGTTCATGAGTCGATCATAGATATTTGTCTAATCACACCATCAAAACAATCGATTTTCAATGATTGATGAATACCCCTAGCATCCTCGTCCATGCAAAGTATTCTCGATCCCGCCATCCTCTTCTTCGTATTCGGCGTCCTCGCCGGCACGGTTCGTTCCAATCTGGAAATCCCCCCGCAGATCTCGCGATTCTTGTCCTTGTATCTGCTCATGGCCCTGGGCTTGAAGGGCGGTTTTGCGCTGGCCAAATCTGGCCTCACTGCAGAAGTCGCCATCACTCTGGGCGCGGCAATCGGGCTTGCCATCGTCATTCCGGCCGTCGGC
>CAZNQE010000121.1:0-8111 GCA_964575005.1 uncultured Polaromonas sp.
GCGCTGCGCCGCCACCCGCACGACCCCACCGACCCCAACCACACCTTCTACTTTCATGTCGATGAAAAGCACGTGATTGACGCCAAGCACGGCGGCAATTCCTCGCGCTGGATCAACCACAGCTGCAACCCGAACTGCGAAGCCGACGAGCAGGACGGCCGCGTCTTCATCAAGGCGCTGCGCAACATTCCGGCGGGGCAAGAGCTGTTCTACGACTACGGGCTCATCATTGACATGCCCTACACGGCCAAGCTCAAGGCCGAGTACCCCTGCTGGTGCGGCGCACCCAATTGCCGCGGCACGCTGCTGGCGCCCAAAGAACCCAAAACGTCTGCAAAGGCGAAGAAGACTGACAAGGTCTTGAAGTTGGACAAGCCAGAGAAATCGAAAAAGGCTGGGAAGCCTGAAAAAGCTGAGACGTCGAAGAAGTCCGAGAAGGCGAAGAAGCTCAAAAAGTCGAAGGCCTGATGGACACGCCCCTGCGCTGGCCGGCCGAAGCCGTCTGGGAGCAGGTGGCACCGCGCCTGCCGGGCTTCACCGTCGAGGTGCTGCCCAGCATCGACTCGACCAACAGCGAGCTGATGCGCCGCTGCCGCGCTGCGGCGCAAGACCCGCTGGGTGCCCGCCCACCCGAAGCCGTGCTGCTGGTGGCCGAACAGCAAACCGCCGGCCGCGGCCGCATGGGCCGCGAATGGCAAAGCCGGCGCGGCGACAGCCTGACCTTTTCTCTGGGCCTGCCGCTGCAGCCGATCGACTGGTCGGGCCTGTCACTCGCAGTGGGTGTCAGCCTGGCCGACAGCCTGGAGCCGCAGGCAGCAGTCACTACGGGCCAGGCGCCCGCGCTGCAACTCAAATGGCCCAACGATTTGTGGCTGCAAGGCCGCAAGCTGGGTGGCATTCTGGTCGAGACGGCCAGCTGGGGCGGCCAGCGCTACGTGGTTGTGGGCGTGGGCCTGAATGTCTCAAGGCCCCCGGAGCTCGCGCCACCAGCTGCTGAGCCATCGTCCGGCACACCCGGCTTGGCGCCCGTACCAGCCACCTCGCTGAGCGCGTTGTGGCCTGACATGGACGCACCGGCCGCGCTGCAAGCCGTGGCCGCAGCCCTGGTGCAAGCCCTGCTCACCTTCGAGCAAAGCGGCTTTGCCGCCTTCGCTCAGCGCTTTGCGCACCGCGATGCGCTGGCGGGCCAGCCCGTGCGGCTGAGTGACGGCAGCGAAGGCGTAGCCGAGGGTTTAGGGCCTGATGGCGCACTGCGGGTGCGCACGCCCCAAGGCTTGCGAGAGGTGCGCAGTGACGAGGTCAGCGTCCGGCCTCTGGCCTGATCTGCGCCTGAACGGTCTGGTCCAGCGCCGAATTGGTGCTGGTGGCCGTGCACACACCGCCGGTTTCCTGGCGGGCCAGCACTTCCTGATCAATGCCGCACACCGAGGCCGCCAGGCTGACAGGTACCTGGACAGTGCGCGGAATCTGGCTGACTTCGACGCTCAGGTTTTGCGCCATGTTGGGCGCCAGGCTCCGGATGTCAACCGTGATCAGGCCCGACTGAGCCAAGGCTGAGCCGCCAAACAGCAGACCGGCGGCGGTGCTGGCCAGGGCCAAAGTGGCGGCGAGGGTGGTGCGAGCATGTGGCATGAGATTCCTCCAGGCAGGTGTGGGTTGAAAAGACCTTCACCTTGGCCGAGGCCGACGCTCGCGCCTTGTCGGACAAAGACGTGGACTCAAGTCGCCCGTACCACTCGCGCTTGCCTCGCGCTCACGCCCGGGCAATGCGCATGCCCAGCCACAAGCCGGTCGCCAGCAAACCCAGCGTCAGAACCACCGAAGACGCCGGCATGGCGCGCGCCATGTTGCTGGCCATCTCGCTAGCGCGCGGCGCCATCAGTTGCATGCGCCGGCGCGTCATGCGCAGACCCAACTCGCCCAAATGATCTTGCAAGAGGTGCTCGGCCTCGGGCAGCATGATGGCTTCTTCATCCGCTACGTGATGCAGCACGTTGCGCATCAGTTCCATGAAGGTGTTGTCGTAGCGCACGCCGACTGCACCAGGGCGCGCTTGACCTCCACCCGCAACGCTGGCCGGTACTGGTGAAAGGTGCTGAGAACATGCGTGTGGTCCATGCGGATCAAAGTGGTGATGTCGGGCGCAAAGGTCTCGGTCAATCTGTCCAGCGTGTTCATGGGCGCTCCTGTTTTTCAAAACTTCATGTTGAGTGCCTGGCGGCTCAGCGCTGTAGGCCTGCGGCGCGCATTAAGCTAGGGCGCATGCAACTGATCTACCTCGACTTTGACCTGAGCGACGACGCTGATGAGCGAATCAACTTTGACGCGCTGGCCGCGCCGCCTGCGCCCGAGCTCGACGCGGTGCGCGCGGAAGTCAAGGCCGTGCTGGACTGGGCCACAGCCCGCTTTGGCCCGCCGGTGCCGCTGGACGATGGCGGTGACTGGGACTACGCACTGCAAGACGTGCTGGACGGCCCGGCCAGTGCGTCGCAGCGCTCGGCGATCAGCCTCAGCCTGAGCGGCAGCACCACATTTGCCGAGGCGTTTCGCCAGCAGTTCGAGCTCGACTGAAGCCAGCAGGGTTACTCGCGCAAGCGATGTCGCCACAACGCGCTTGCCGACATACTCAAAGGCATGCACACCTCCATTGACAAAGCCCGCATCCGCTTCTTGTTGCTAGAGGGCATTCATCCTTCCGCCGAAGCCCTGATTCGTGCCGCAGGCTACACGCAAGTGGTGTCGTTGTCCGGCGCGCTGGCTGAAGCCGAGCTAAGAAAGCAGCTGGCCGATGTGCACTTTGTCGGCATCCGATCGCGCACACAACTGACCGCCGATGTGCTGGCCCATGCGCCCAAGCTGGCGGCCATCGGTTGCTTTTGCATTGGCACCAATCAGGTGGACTTGGACGCTGCGCGGGAGCGCGGCATTGCGGTTTTCAATGCGCCCTTTGCCAACACGCGCTCGGTGGCTGAGCTGGTGCTGGCCGAAGCGATTTTGCTGCTGCGCGGCGTGCCCGCCAAAAGCACAGCAGCCCACCGCGGCGACTGGCTCAAGACCGCAGAGAACGCCTTTGAGATTCGCGGCAAGACGCTGGGCATCGTGGGCTACGGCGCCATTGGCTCGCAGCTGTCGGTGCTGGCTGAAGGCCTGGGCATGCGCGTGATTTTTTATGACGTGGTGAGCAAGCTGCCGCTGGGCAATGCGCGGCAGGTAGCGAGCTTGCCCGAGCTGCTGGCCGAGTGCGATGTGCTGAGCTTGCACGTGCCTGAAACCCCGGCCACCGCCTGGATGATCGGCAGCAACGAGATTGCGATGATGAAGCACGCCAGCGTGCTGATCAATGCTTCGCGCGGCACGGTGGTCGCCATCGAGCCGCTGGCCGAAGCCTTGACAAACGGCAAACTGCTGGGCGCGGCCATTGACGTGTTTCCCGTCGAGCCGCGCAGCAACGCCGAGCGTTTCGAGTCCGCGCTACGCGGCCTGGACAACGTGATGCTCACGCCGCACGTGGGCGGCTCGACCATGGAGGCGCAGGCCAACATCGGCACGGAAGTCGCTGAAAAACTGGTCAAGTACAGCGACAACGGCACGTCCACCTCGTCCGTGAATTTTCCGGAAGTCGCGCTGCCCGCGCATCCCGGCAAGCATCGGCTCTTGCACGTGCACCGCAATGTGCCAGGCGTGCTGGCCGAGATCAACCGCATCTTTTCAGACAACCAGATCAACATTGCCGCGCAGTACTTGCAGACCCGGGGCGAGGTCGGCTATGTGGTGATCGACATTGATGCCGCGCACTCAGAGCTGGCGCTGGCCAAGCTCGGCCAGGTGCCCGGCACGCTGCGCAGCCGCGTCCTTTTTTAGGGCATCGCTTTTGTCTGACACGCGGGGCGCGGTTGCACTGACACGGGCTCTGGCGGCCTGAGCACGCGCAAGTCCGCGTTGGCGCGCTATCGTGAATAGGCCATGTTTATGTCCGCGAAACAAGACCTTCTTCATCGTTCATGAAGCCGGTCAGCGGGCGCCGCAGTCTTGACGGCCAGGCACGAGTTCAAAGACAAGTTCATAGACAAGTTCAAAGGGATTGACATGCTGATCCAGGCGTTTTTGGTGGAGGACTTGGCTGTCGTGCGCGACAACCTCGTCGAGGCCATGGAAGAGATGGCCCCGCTGAAGTTTGTCGGCCATGCCGCCACCGAGGACGGCGCGCTCACCTGGCTGGACAACCACCACGGCCAGTGGGATCTGGCGATCGTGGACCTTAACCTGGCGCAAGGTTCTGGCTTGGGCGTGCTGCGCGTTTGCATGCGCCGCGATCCAATGCAAAAGGTCGTGGTCTTGACCAATGACCTGCATGAAGCCGTGGGCAGGCAATGCCGCAAGCTGGGCGCTGACGAGGTCTTTGACAAGTCTTCCGATGTCGAGCGACTGGCGCTGTACTGCCAGGCGCAAGCGCTGCAGCTAAGCCGCTTGGTGGGCACCACGCGCAGCCTTTTTTAACCACGCAGCCTTTTTTGAGTTGACTCTCCTACAGCGCCGTGCTGGCCAGTCCGGCGAGGATGGTGCTGTGCGGGCGCCGAGCATGGACTTTTTTTACCAAGGAGTCCCCATGCATTCATCCGCACAGCGTTCCCCCATCTCTGTGAGCCTCATCCATCGCCAGCGCCAGTGGCCGCGTGCGCTAACTTATCTCAGCGCCGCGTCTGTGACCATGGCTCTGCTGGCTGACCCGGCCTGGGCTCAGAGTGGCTCAGGCACGGCCCCCGGGGCTGGTGCTGGCGGTGGCACGGGCGCCACAAGCACCGCCAACAGCCTGAGCCAGGAAGACCGCGACATGATCGAAGACCTGGCCGAGGCCAACATTGCCGAGATCGAAACCGGGCGCCTGGCACTGAGCAAATCGCAAACGCCCGGCGTGCGCGAATACGCCCAAAAGATGATTGATGAGCACAGCATGGCCCAACAGGAGTTGCAGCAGATGGCCCAGGCCAAGGGCATGACCTTGCCGCAAGAAACCGACCTGGCCCACCGCACGGTGGCTGGAGCGCTGCGCTTGCTGTCGGGACAAACCTTTGACTCGCAGTACATCAATCGCGTGGGCGTGGACGACCACCAACGCACCGTCGAATTGCTGCAAAAAGCCCAGGGGCAGGCACGCGACACCGAGCTCAAGGCCCTGGCCGGCCGCATGCTGCCCGTGGTGCAGGCTCACCTGGACATGGCGCGCCAGATGCGGGACCAAAGAGAGCAGCAGCCAAGGCAGCAGGGCAGCACTGGCAGTGGCGGCAGTACAGGAAGTAGCGGAACCGGCAGCGCGGGCTACGGCAGTTCGGGCGGCACGGCCAGCGGTACGCGCTGAAGGCGTAGGCGCAGGCTGACGCTGCCTGCTGGCAATGCCGCGCCTCGCCGACGGTCAGGGCGGCGGAGCATCTCTGACTTTCACTGGAGACAAATCATGCAATCAGTCATTGGTGTTTTTGACACGCGAGAAGATGCAGAGTTGGCTCGCGAGTCCTTGCTTCGTGCCGGCTTTGATGAAGACGATGTGCGGGTGCAGTCGCACCGCAGCCTGGAAGACAGCGGCAGCCTGCAAGGCCGCAGCGACGAGCAAGACGAAGGCTTCATGGCTCGCGTGGGCCACTTCTTCAGCGACCTCTTTGGCGGCAGCGACGACGACGACAACCGTTACGCCGGCCACTACGCCGAGCATGTGCGGCGCGGCGGCTCGGTGGTCGTGGTCGATGTAGGAGACGAAAGCCGCGTGGACGAGGCACGCGCCGCACTGGCATCAGCCGGGGCGGTGGACATTGACCGCCGCACCGAAGCTTGGCGCGAAGAAGGCTATTCAGGCTTTGACGCCGAGTCGCGCCCTTACCGCAGCGACGAGGTGCAGGCCGAGCGTAGCCGCGGCGAACGTGCGGTGCCTGGGGTGGAAGAAGAGCTGGAAGTCAGCAAGCGCCCCGTGGACCTGGACGCTGTGCGCGTGGTCTCGCGTGAGGAGCGCGCCGACATTCAACGCCGCCCGGTAGACCGGCCTGCCACCGATGCCGACTTGCGGGCCGCCGACAGTGGCGCCATCGAGCTGGAAAGCAGTTACTCAACTGCCAGTTCGGGCAGCGACACGATGTCGGCCGCGCGCACGTTTTCGAGCGACGACAGCAGCCAAAGCGGGATGTCCTGGCAGGAGCGCAACCCGAACGCGCCTGCCTACGATGAGCGCCAGCGCGCTGGCAGCAGCATGAACCCCGAGGACGAGGTGGCTTACCGTTATGGCTCCACCCTGCGCAGCGACCAGCGTTACGCAGGCCGCGCATCCTGGGACGATGTCGAGGCCGACGCCCGCGCCGACTGGAGCCAGCGCAACCCCGACAGCAACTGGGAGCGCGCCAAGGCGGCAGTGCGCAGCGGCTGGGAGTCGATGACCGGGCGTCGCTGAGTTACGGGTTGAAGGGCCGCTGCAAGCCAAAGCTGCAGCGGTCTTTTTGCTTTGCTAGAGTCCCGGCATGACCACGAACTCCCCAGCCATCCTCAAGGCCCAGCCGCTCAGCTTTCCTTGGCCGACCATCGACCCATTTCTTTTCTGCGCCCACCACGACGATGCCTACCCGGCGGCCAATGGCCAGTTCGGCCCCGACGCGTCGCTGGCAGGCCGGGCCATCGGCCAGGACTTCAGCCGCAAGGACGGCTGGAGCATGTACCACGGCCAAAACGTGCCCGGCTTTCCCTCGCACCCGCACCGCGGTTTTGAGACCGTGACCATCGCGCGCACGGGCCTCATTGACCATTCCGATTCGCTGGGTGCGGTGGCACGGTTTGGTCAGGGCGATGTGCAGTGGCTCACTGCCGGTGCAGGCATCGTGCATGCCGAGATGTTTCCGCTGCTGGACGCGACCCAACCCAACCCGCTGGAGCTGTTTCAAATCTGGCTGAACCTGCCGGCGCGCAGCAAGATGGTCAAGCCGCACTTCACCATGTTTTGGTCTGACGCGGTACCGCGTGTGCAAGTGCTGGACAGCGAAGGTCGCGCCACCGACGTCGCGGTGATCGCCGGGCGACTGGCCGCTGCGCCGGATGGTTCAGGCGTTACGGATGCACAGATTCCAGCGCCACCGCCAGACTCGTGGGCGGCCGAGGACAGCGCGGACGTGGCGATATGGACGCTGCGCATGGCGCCCGGTGCGCGCTGGACGCTGCCTGCCGCCGCGGGCGCGGGGACTCAGCGCAGCCTGTACTTTTTTAAAGGCGATGCCGTGCGCGTGGACGGCCAGCGGGTGGACAGCCACGCCGCCCTGCAATTGCGCGCCACGCTAGCCGTGGAGCTGGTCAATGAGGGCAGCAGCAGCGCCGAGTTCTTGATGTTGCAAGGCAAGCCCATCGGCGAGCCGGTGGTGCAGTACGGCCCCTTTGTGATGAACACCGAGGCCGAGATTCACCAGACCCTGGCCGACTACCGCCGCACCGAGTTCGGCGGCTGGCCCTGGGGCGACAGCGCGCCGGTTCACGGTGATGCGCCCGAGCGCTTTGCGCGGCACCCGGATGGGCGGGAAGAGCGGCCGTTGAAGTCAAAGCCGTCCGCCACATAGGCCGGCCCCTTCATCAGCCAGACGATGATGCAAGCCAGGCCCAGCATCGCCAGCAAGTACCAGAGCAGCGAAGCCAGGCCAATCATCAGGTAATCGATCAGGTGAAGCAGGCGTTGCGCTTCAAGCGCCGCGCTGTCCGGAAGCGCCTGCCCGCCAGGCCCTGCGCCCAGCACAAGACGCGCCACCGCGCACACCAGCGCAGGGAGCAGCAAGCTCAACATCAGCGCAAAGGGCAGGCGCCGCAGGATTCGGCACTCCAGCCCGTACGGCGTGCGCTTGAAGCCCGGCAGTTTTTGCAACCACATGAATTCAGTTTATGGACGGCATGCGGCGTAGCTTGTCAGCCTGAAACTTGGCGGCCTGTGAGACTTGCCACCAGCCAGTCAGCCTGAGCGATGCTCGACATCGACCTCGCCCTCACGCAGCAGGCGCAGGCCCAGCAAGTTGTAGCAAACTCAAGGCAAAAAAAAGCGCCCGGATGGGCGCATTTTTCTCGAAGGCCAATTTACTTGGCGACCACCCGAACCATCT
>CAZNQE010000122.1:0-7964 GCA_964575005.1 uncultured Polaromonas sp.
GTACATCACCGACTGGCACAACGCGCGCGACGTGTCGCTGCGCCACGGCGGCTTTGCATTGGACGACTACATCGACCACCTGATCCGCTTCGTCCAGACCATCGGCCCGGGCACACACATGGTGGCCGTGTGCCAGCCCTGCGTGGCAGCGCTGGCCGCCACCGCGCTGATGGCCGAAGATGAAGACCCCGCCCAGCCGCGCAGCCTGACGCTGATGGCAGGCCCGGTGGACTGCCGCGTCAACCCGACCGAAGTCAACAAGCTGGCCACCAGCAAGCCCATCGAGTGGTTTGAAAAAAATCTGATCAGCCACGTGCCCCTGCCCCACGCCGGGCACATGCGCCGTGTGTACCCGGGCTTCGTTCAGCTCAGTGCTTTTTTAAGCATGAACCTCGAACGCCACAAGACATCATTTAAAGATCTGTACCAGCACTTGGTCGATGGCGACATCGCCAAGGCTGACACCATCCGCAATTTTTATGACGAGTACTTGGCGGTCAATGACCTGCCGGCCGAGTTCTATCTGGAAACGGTGGAAAAAGTCTTCCAGACCTACGACTTGGCCAAGGGCGAATTGCAGTACCGGGGCCGCACGGTCAATCCAGCGGCCATACGCCGCACGGCACTGATGACGGTCGAGGGCGAGCGGGACGACATCTGTTCGGTCGGGCAGACCGTGGCGGCGCACGACTTATGCCCCAACATACGGCCCTACCTGAAAACGCACCACATTCAAACCGGGGTGGGCCACTATGGTGTGTTCAGTGGCCGCAAATGGAAGCAGCAGATTTACCCGCGTGTGCGCGACATGATTCACGCCAGCGAGGGCTGATCGTCAGCCCAGGCCTGGGGAAGCTCAGCGCCCAGGCACTTCGTCTTCAGCCGGCCAGTCGCGGATGTAGGCCTTGAGCATCTTGTTCTCGAAGTTCTGGCTGTCCACCACGGCCTTGGCCACGTCGTAAAAGCTGATCACGCCCATCAGCATTTTGTCGTCCACCACGGGCATGTAGCGGGCATGGCGCTCCAGCATCATGCGGCGCACGTCGTCAATCTCGGTGGCCGACGAGCAGGTCAGCGGCTGGGCGTCCATAGCTTTGCGCACCGGCGCATCGCCGATCTCGCCGCCGTTTTTGACGATGCACTGGATGACCTCCCGAAAGGTCAACATGCCCACCAGTTCGCCGCGTTCCATGACGACCAGAGAACCGATGTCCTTGTCAGCCATGGTTTGGGTGGCGTGAGCCAAAAGCTCATCAGGCTGAACGGTGTACAGGGTGTTCCCCTTGACGCGCAGGATGTCGGCAACTTGCATGATGTGTCTCCTCTATTCTGGCAGTCAATATAGCCCACAATCAGGCCGCAAACCACCGGCTTGCGCCGCCAGTGGCGACAAGAAAAAGGAAGACTTTCATGCCCGGCTACTCCGACCCTGGATTTGACACCCTCGCGCTGCATGCCGGCGCTGCACCCGACCCGGCCACCGGCGCCCGCGCCGTGCCGATTCACCTCAGCACCTCCTTCGTTTTTGAGTCCAGCGAACATGCGGCCAGCTTGTTCAACCTCGAACGCGCGGGCCATGTGTATTCACGCATCAGCAACCCGACCAACGCCGTGCTGGAGCAGCGCATCAGCGCACTTGAGGGCGGCGTGGGTGCGATCAGCACAGCCAGCGGCCAGGCCGCGCTGCACTTGGCAGTCGCCACGCTCATGGGCGCCGGCTCGCACATCGTGGCCAGCACGGCGCTGTATGGCGGCTCGCAAAACCTGCTGCATTACACGCTGCGCCGCTTCGGCATTGACACCACTTTTGTGCGCCCCGGCGACCTGGACGGCTGGCGCGCCGCCGTGCGACCCAACACCAAGCTCTTCTTTGGCGAGACGGTAGGCAACCCCGGCCTGGACGTGCTGGATATTCCGGCCGTGGCTGACATCGCGCACGAGGCGCGGGTGCCGCTCTTGGTGGACTCCACGCTCACCTCGCCCTGGCTCATGAAGCCTTTTGATTTCGGCGCCGACCTCGTCTACCACTCGGCCACCAAATTCTTGTCGGGCCACGGCACGGTGATTGGCGGGCTGGTGGTGGACAGCGGTGCTTTTGACTGGGACGCTTCAGGCAAATTTGCCGAGTTGTCTGAAGCCTACGAAGGCTTTCACAACATGGTGTTTACCGAGGAAAGCACGGTAGGCGCCTTCTTGCTGCGCGCCCGCCGTGAAGGCCTGCGCGACTTCGGCGCCTGCATGAGCCCGCACAGCGCCTGGCTGATCTTGCAAGGCATCGAAACGCTGCCGCTGCGCATGGCGCGCCACATGAGCAACACCGAAAAAGTGGTGGAATTTTTGGCTGCGCAATCTTTGGTCAGCCGCGTCGGTCACCCGATGCTGGAGAGTCACCCCAGCCATGCCTTGGCACAGCGCCTGCTACCGCGCGGTGCGGGCTCGGTCTTCAGTTTTGACTTGAAGGGCTCTCGCGCCCAAGGCCAGGCTTTTGTCGAATCGCTCAAGGTGTTCAGCCATCTGGCCAATGTGGGCGACTGCCGCAGCTTGGTGATTCACCCGGCCAGCACCACGCACTTCCGCATGAGCGATGAAGCGCTGGCAGCCGGCGGCATCACGCAAGGCACGATCCGTTTGTCCATCGGGCTTGAAGACCCGGACGACTTGATCGAAGACCTGAAGCGCGCCCTGAAAGTGGCCGAGAAGGCGGGGGCTTGAGCATGGAACTGCAAGTCAACGGCGCCACCACGTATTGCTACACCGGCGGCAAAGCATTTGATGCTGCCAAGCCCACGGCCGTGCTGCTGCACGGCGTGCTGAACGACCACAGCGTGTGGGGCCTGCAAAGCCGCTACCTGGCGCACCACGGCTGGAACGTGCTGGCCGTTGACTTGCCCGGGCATTGCCGAAGCGGCGGCGAAGCACCGTCCAGCGTGGAAGAAGCGGCTGGCTTTGTCGCCGCGCTGCTGGATGCAGCGAACGTCAAGCAAGCGGCCTTGATCGGCCACAGCTGGGGCTCTTTGATTGCCCTGGAAGCCGCTGCGCAACTGGGCGCGCGCATCAGCCACCTGGTGCTGGTGGGCACGGCATTCCCAATGAAAGTTTCACCAGCCCTGCTGGACGCTGCACTGAACGAGCCCATGAAGGCGCTGCACATGATCAATGTGTTTTCCCGCAGCACACTGGCACCGCCGCCTTCGTCACTGGGGCCAGGCACGTGGGTGTACGGGGCCAGCCTGGCGCTGGGCAGGCGCGTGCTGGCCAGCAACCGGGCGGTGAATGTGTTTCACCGCGGCTTTCTGGCCTGCAATGACTACGCGGGTGGACTCGACGCAATCAAGCGGGTGACTTGCCCGGTGCTCTTTGTGCTGGGGGCGCAAGACCAGATGACGCAGGCCAAGGCAGCGCAGACTTTGATTGAAGCCGGCAAAGCGGCAGGCAAAAAGCTGGAAGTGCAAAGCCTGCCGGTGGGCCACCACCAAATGACCGAGGCGCCCGAGGCGACGCGTCAAGCCATCACGGACTTTTTGCGGAAGTAGGCACACCTGCCTTTGCTGGGTCCTTAGATCTTGCCGCTCTGCAAATGCGTGAGCAGCGGCTGCCAGATCGGGTCCTTCACCGCCGGGCCACCTTCTTGCAGCGACTGCAGCAAGCGCTGCAAAGCCTCAGCCTTGGGCAGCATGGGGCCGGCAAAGCGCACCTGGGTGGCATCGGCCACCACCAGCGTCGGAAAGGTCTCGATGTCCAGGTCGCCCAACCAATCGGCCTCGTCTTCCACATCAACCCAGACAAAATCCAACGCCGGGTTGGCTGCGCGCAGGGCTTCAAAAATAGCGCCGTAGTCTCGGCACACACCGCACCAGGCCGCGCACAGGCACACCACCCAGCGCAGCGCAGGCGTGGCAGAGGAATTCGACGTGGGCAGCACAACAGAAGTCGTCATGGGCGACCCGATCAAGCCAGCACCGCGCGCAGCGGCGTATGCGCCCAATCGGCGCGGGCATTGAGCTTGGCTGTCGCGGGCGACGGCTCAATGAGTAGTTTGCTCACCAGGGGCTCAAGCACGGTGCGGTCCGGGT
Organism: uncultured Polaromonas sp.; assembly: GCA_964575005.1. Classification (GTDB taxonomy): domain Bacteria; phylum Pseudomonadota; class Gammaproteobacteria; order Burkholderiales; family Burkholderiaceae_C; genus Polaromonas. Next base: position 4,074 of record CAZNQE010000122.1, read on the forward strand.
CGGCCAGCAGCACATAGCGGGGCTCTTTGTCGCCCTCCTGATCGGCCAGCTGACCAATCCAGTTCAGCGCCAGCAGCGCCTGCAAGACGGGTTCAAGTTGCAGTAAATCCACCCGCAGCTCAGCGGCCAGGCCCGAGGCAAATTCACCATGCAGCGCGCTGTGGCGGCGCTTGTCCAACACGTCCAACAGCTCCAGCGCCAGCTGAAAATGCCAGCCATGCAGCGCAGCCCGGCGCGACACGCCGGCCAAAAGGCTGGGCAAATAAGCCGCGATCACCGCGCCCATGAGCACGATCACCCAGGCCACGTAAATCCAGACCAGCAAGATGGGCAGCGTAGCGAAGGCGCCGTAAACCACCGAGTAGGTGGGCACCATGCCCAGGTACAAGGCCAGCAGCTTTTTAGCTGCCGCAATGCCCACAGCCACGAAGACGCCGCCTGTCCAGGCGTGCGCCCACTTCACGTAAGTGTTGGGCATGTAGTGGTAAAGCGCGGCCATGCCACCGGCCAAGGCGAAAAACTCCAGGGTGTCCACAGCCCACTTCAGCAGCTCCGACGGCGCACCTGCCGCTCCGCGCGTGAAAGGCAACAAGTAAGACGTTGCGGCCAGGCTGGCCCCAAGCAGCAAGGGCCCCAGCGTGATGGCCGCCCAGTAAATGAGGACGCGCTGCGCAAAAGGCCGAGGCTTGCGCACGCGCCATATGCCGTTGAGCGTGCGGTCAATGGTGAAGATCAGCGCAATCGCGGTGACCAAAAGCACGCCCAGGCCTGCGGCGCCCAGCCGGTTGGCCTGCCTTGAAAACTGCGTCAAATAGCCCAGCACCTGCCTGGCAATGTTGTCGGGGATCAGGCTTTCGACCAACCATATCTGCACCGCCCCCTGCAGCTTGGCGAACATGGGAAAGGCCGTGAAGATCGCCAGCGCCACCGTGACAAAAGGCACCAGCGCAATGGTGGTGGTGAAGGTCAGACTGCTGGCCGTCAGACCCATGTGGTCATCACGAAAGCGGGCCCGCAAGGTGGCAGCCGTGTCGCGCCACGGAAAGTGGGCAAGCGCCTCTGAGAAGTCCTTGAAAAACTGATGCACATTCATCCCGGTATCATGCCACCGCATGAATAAAACCCGGCAAATCGACATCACCCGCTGGCTCGCTGCCGGCAGTTTGGCCGGGCTGATCGCCCTGGGCCTGGCCTGGGAAATGTGGCTCGCGCCCATCCGCCCAGGCGGCTCGCTGCTGGCCTTGAAGGTACTACCCTTGGTCATGCCATTGGCCGGCGTTCTGAAAAACCGCATGTACACCTACCGCTGGCTGAGCCTGTTGGTGTGGCTTTACTTTACGGAAGGCGTGGTCCGCGCCTGGAGTGACACAGCGCCAGGCAACGCGCTGGCCTTTGCCCAGGTGGTGCTGTGCCTGCTGCTCTTTGTCGCCTGCGCCATGCACGTGCGCATTCGCTTTAAAAATCAAGAACCTTCAACCTCCGCATGAGCCAAGCCCTGCTGGAAAGACTGCGCAGCATTTGCGGTGCAGACCATGTGCTGCAAGGCGGCGACCTCAGCGCTTACGAAACCGACTGGCGCAAGCGCGCCAGCGGCAAGGCCCTGGCCGTGGTGCGGCCGGGCTCTACGCATGAAGTCGCTGACGTGGTCAAAGCTTGTGCGGCGGCTGGCACCAGCCTGGTCCCGCAAGGCGGCAACACGGGTCTGGTGGTCGGCTCCACGCCGGACGGGAGCGGCACGCAAGTGGTGCTCAGCTTGCAGCGCATGCGCGCCGTGCGCAGCATTGACTCAGCCAACCTGACGCTGACTGCCGAGGCTGGTTGCGTGCTGCAAAACGTGCAAGATGCCGCGCGCAATGCCGGCTTTTTGTTCCCGCTCAGCCTCGCGGCTGAAGGCAGCTGCACCATCGGTGGCAACCTGGCGACGAATGCCGGCGGCACGCAAGTGCTGCGCTACGGCAACGCACGCGACTTGTGCCTGGGCCTGGAAGTGGTGACGGCGCAAGGCGAGATCTGGCACGGCCTGTCAGGCCTGCGCAAAGACAACACGGGCTACGACCTGCGCGATGTTTTCATTGGCAGCGAAGGCACGCTGGGCATCATCACCGCGGCCACGCTCAAGCTATACCCGCAGCCGGCCGCACGCCTGACGGCCTGGGCCGCACTTAGCAGCATGGACGACGCGGTGCGCCTGCTGGCGCTGGCCCACCAGCACCTGGGCGCAGGCCTCACGGGTTTTGAGGTCATGGGCCAGTTTGCGCTCAGCCTGGTGGTCAAACACTTCACGCAGCTCAAGGTGCCGTTTGCAGGCAGCGCCGCTTTTTGCGTGCTGCTCGAATGCTCGGACCACGAAAGCGAGAGCCATGCACGCGAGCAGTTCGAGCGCTTGCTCGAAGCCGCCATCGACAGTGGCTGCGTGCAGGACGCCGTGGTGGCCGAGAACCTGAGCCAGGCCAAGCAGCTCTGGCATGTGCGCGAAAGCATTCCGCTGGCGCAGGCTGAAGAGGGCCTGAACATCAAACACGATATTTCGGTGGCGGTGTCGCGCATCCCCGACTTCGTGCAGGCGACCGACGCGCTGCTGCAAAAGGAAATTCCGGGCGTGCGTCTGGTCAACTTTGGCCATCTGGGCGACGGCAACCTGCATTACAACGTGCAGGCGCCTGCCGGAGGTGACGCGGCTGCTTTCTTGCGCGAGCATGAAGAGCGCGTCAATGCGCTGGTCTATGAATCGGTCGATGCGTTTGGCGGTTCGATTTCAGCCGAGCACGGCGTGGGCAGCCTCAAGGTGGACAAGCTCGAGGTGCATAAATCCCCGGTGGCGCTGAGCCTGATGCGCGCCATGAAGACGGCGCTGGACCCCCGAGGCACGCTCAATCCGGGCCGGGTGCTGCGGGCATAATTTAGCGCGATATGAAGCCTTCTAATACCGCCCAAGCCACACGCCCCATCCGCCGCCAATACGAAGACTTTATGCGCCATGTGGATGCGCAAGGCGTCTTCAAGGCCGACCGTACCGGCACCGGCACCAAGAGCGTGTTCGGCTATCAAATGCGTTTTGACTTGAACGAAGGCTTTCCGCTGGTCACGACCAAGAAGGTTCACCTCAAATCCATCGTGCAAGAGCTGCTGTGGTTTTTGCAGGGATCGAGCGACAACAACTGGCTCAAGGCGCGCGGCGTCACCATCTGGGACGAATGGGCACGCGCGGACGGCGACCTGGGCCCCGTGTACGGCGTGCAGTGGCGCAGCTGGCCCACGCCAGACGGCGGGCATATCGATCAGATTGCTGAAGTCATCAAGACGCTCAAGACCAACCCGGACTCGCGCCGCATCATCGTGAGCGCCTGGAACGTGGCGGACTTGTCGAAAATGGCACTGATGCCCTGCCATGCGTTTTTTCAGTTTTACGTAGCCCCGGCTGAAGTACCGGGTGGGCGCGGCAAGCTCAGCTGCCAGCTCTACCAGCGCAGCGCGGACATCTTCTTGGGCGTGCCCTTCAACATCGCCAGCTACGCGCTGCTGACACACATGGTGGCGCAGCAATGCGACCTGGACGTGGGCGACTTCATCTGGACCGGTGGCGATTGCCACATCTACAGCAACCACGCCGAGCAAGTTGCGCTGCAATTAAGCCGTGAGCCCCTGCCCTACCCCACACTGAACATCAAGCGCAGGCCCGCTTCGATTTTTGAGTACGAGTTCGAAGACTTCGAGTTCAACGACTACCAGCACCACCCGGCCATCAAGGCGCCGGTGGCGGTGTGATGGCTGGCACCTCGCTGCCCCGCATCAACCTGATCTTTGCCCGCGCTGCCAATGGCGTGATCGGCAAGGACAACGCCATGCCCTGGCACCTGCCCGAGGACCTGGCTCAGTTCAAGCGCCACACGC
>CAZNQE010000123.1:0-7733 GCA_964575005.1 uncultured Polaromonas sp.
GCAGCGAAGGTCTCGGTGTTGTTGATCGTAGTGGGTTTGCCGTACAAGCCGAAGCTGGCGGGAAACGGGGGCTTGAAGCGGGGCTGGCCTTTTTTGCCCTCGAGTGATTCGAGCAGCGCCGTTTCTTCACCGCAGATGTAGGCGCCAAACCCATGGGCGGCGTGCAGCTGAAACTTGAAGCCGCTGCCCAGGATGTCGTCGCCCAAGAGGCCCGCAGCGCGCGCTTCTTCCAGGGCTTCTTCAAAGCGCTGGTAGGTCGCAAAAATCTCGCCGTGGATGTAGTTGTAGCCCACGCTGATGCCCATGGCATAAGCGGCAATGGCCATGCCTTCGATCACGACATGCGGGTTGTACTGCATGATGTCGCGGTCTTTGGCAGTGCCCGGCTCGCCTTCGTCGGAATTGCAAACGAGGTATTTTTGGCCGGGGAACTGGCGCGGCATGAAGCTCCACTTCAGGCCGGTCGGAAAACCTGCGCCGCCGCGGCCGCGCAAGCTGCCCGCCTTCACTTCAGCAATCACCTGGTCAGGCGTCATGCCCGACACGCCGGTCTCAGCGTTCGGCGCCGAGCCGTCCTTGCCGAGAATCTTGCGCAGGGCTTGATAGCCGCCGCGCGCCTCATAATCCTTCAGCCGCCAATTGCTGCCGTCCAGGCCCGCCATGATTTGCGGGTTGATGTGCCGGCCATGAAACGAGCTTTGCACGCCCGTGGCGGCAAACTGCGAGAGAACACTGGAAGCGGTGGTCATGGTTGTTTTGCCTCGGCGGATTTCAGGCCGTCAATCAACTGGTCGAGCTTGTCGTTACTCATGAAGCTGCACATGTTGACGTCGTTGACCAGCATCACCGGAGCGTCAGCGCAAGCGCCCAGGCACTCAGACTGCTGCAAGGTAAACAGGCCGTCAGCGGTGGTGCCGCCCATCTCGACGCCCAACTTCTTTTCAAGGTAGACCAGCGCCTTGTTGCCGTCGCGCAGCTGGCAAGGCAAGTTGGTGCAGACGTTGAGCTTGTACTTGCCCACCGGTCGCTGGTTGTACATGTTGTAGAAGGTCGTGACTTCATGCACGGCAATCGGTGGCATGCCCAGGTAGTCGGCCACAGCTTTTTCGCTCTCGGGGCTCACAAAGCCCTGCTCGGCCTGGACGATCTGCAGGCAGGCCATCACGGCCGACTGGCGCTGGTCAGCGGGGTACTTGGCGATCTCGCGGTCAAAGCGCGCTTGAGTCTGCTCGGAAATCATGAAGGGGGTGCTCACGGCTTTCATCTTGTTGGCGCTTCAGCGGTCAATTTCACCGAACACGATGTCCATCGTGCCGATCACGGCCACGGCGTCGGCAATCATGTGGCCGCGCGACATTTCGTCCATGGCCGCCAAGTGCGAGAAGCCCGGTGGACGGATCTTCAGGCGGTAAGGCTTGTTGGCCCCATCGCTCACCATGTAGATGCCGAACTCGCCTTTCGGGTGCTCGACGGCGGCATAAGCTTCGCCTTCGGGCACGTGGAAGCCTTCGGTGAACAGCTTGAAGTGGTGAATCAGCTCTTCCATGTTGGACTTCATGGATTCACGGTCGGGCGCAGCCACCTTGTGGTTGCTGGTGATGACCGGGCCGGGGTTCACGCGCAGCCAATCGACGCACTGCTTAATGATGCGGTTGGACTGGCGCATTTCTTCAATACGCACCAGATAGCGGTCGTAGCAGTCGCCAGTCTTGCCGACTGGAATATCGAAGTCCATGCGGTCATAAACGTCGTACGGCTGCTGCTTGCGCAAGTCCCAGGCGAAGCCGGAGCCGCGCAGCATGGGGCCAGTAAAGCCGAGGTTCAGCGCGCGCTCAGGCGAGACTACGCCAACACCGACCGTGCGTTGCTTCCAGATGCGGTTGTCGGTGAGCAGGGTTTCGTACTCGTCCACGAAGCCGGGGAACTTGGTGGCGAAGTCGTCAATGAAGTCCAGCAGAGAACCCTGGCGGTTTTCGTTCAGGGCTTCAATCGCTTTGGCGTTCTTGACCTTGCTGGCCTTGTACTGCGGCATGCTGTCAGGCAAGTCACGGTACACGCCGCCCGGACGGAAGTACGCCGCATGCATGCGCGCGCCAGACACGGCTTCGTACATGTCAAACAGGGCTTCGCGCTCGCGGAAGCAATAAATCAGGATATTCATCGCGCCGCAGTCAAACCCGTGCGCGCCCAGCCACAACAGGTGGTTCAGCAAGCGGGTGATCTCGGCGTACATCACGCGGATGTATTGCGCGCGAATGGGCACGTCCACGCCCAGCAGCTTTTCAATGGCCAGGCAGTAGGCCTGTTCGTTGGACATCATCGACACGTAGTCGAGGCGGTCCATATAGGGCAGCGACTGGATGTAGGTCTTGCTCTCGGCCAGCTTTTCAGTGGCGCGGTGCAAGAGGCCGATGTGGGGATCAGCGCGCTGGATGACCTCGCCATCCAACTCCAACACGAGGCGCAAAACGCCGTGCGCGGCCGGGTGCTGGGGGCCGAAGTTGAGCGTGTAGTTCTTGATCTCAGCCATGTTCTCAGCCCTTGACCGCGGGCACTGCGCCCTGCAGACCTGCGTAGTTGTCTTCGCGAATGATGCGCGGCGTGATCTCGCGCGGCTCGATGGTGACCGGCTGGTAAATCACGCGCTTTTGCTCGGGGTCGTAACGCATCTCGACGTGACCCGTGGTCGGGAAATCCTTGCGGAAAGGATGGCCGATGAAGCCGTAGTCAGTCAGGATGCGGCGCAGGTCGTCATGACCTTCAAAGATGATGCCGAACAAGTCGAAGGCTTCACGCTCGAACCAGTTAACGGAGTTCCAGACCTGCATGAGTGAAGGCAGCACCGGGAAGTCGTCGTCCGCACAAAACACCTTCAGGCGAACGCGTTGGTTCAGGCTGACTGACAGCAAATGCGAGGCGACGCAAAAGCGAAGGCCGTCGTACGTGCCATTGCCGTATTCGGAATAGTCGATGCCGCACAGGTCCAGCAATTGCTCGAACTGGCAACCGGGCGCGTCACGCAATATGAGGGCCGAGGCAAGGTAATCAGCGGGCTTAACCCAGATAGTCAACTCACCCAGGGCGACAACAGAGCGCTGGAGCTTCTCGCCCAGAGCCGCCGTCACGGCTGCCTGGGTTTGCTCGGCAGGCACAGAATGCACAGGTCCCATCAGGCCCTCGCAATCGTGTTCGTGCGGCGAATTTTTTGCTGCAATTGAATGATGCCGTACATCAGGGCCTCGGCCGTGGGCGGGCAGCCTGGCACGTACACATCCACCGGCACGATGCGGTCGCAGCCGCGCACCACCGAGTAACTGTAGTGGTAGTAACCACCGCCGTTGGCGCACGATCCCATGGACAGCACCCAGCGCGGCTCGGACATCTGGTCATAGACCTTGCGCAGTGCAGGGCCCATCTTGTTGCACAGCGTGCCGGCGACGATCATCAGGTCAGACTGGCGCGGGCTGGGCCGGAACAACATGCCGAAGCGGTCCAGGTCATAGCGCGCAGCGCCCGCGTGCATCATTTCGACCGCGCAGCAGGCCAAGCCAAACGTCATGGGCCACAGCGAGCCGGTCTTGGCCCAATTGACCACCGAGTCGTAACTCGTGGTCATGAAGCCTTCGTTGAAAACACCTTCAAGTGACATACCAGTACCTTAAAAATCACTCCCAGTCTAGCGCGCCTTTTTTCCACTCGTAGGCAAAACCCACGACGAGGATGCCCAGGAAAATCATCATCGACCAAAAGCCGACCGCGCCGATTTCCTTGAGCGCCACGGCCCACGGGAATAAAAAGGCGATCTCAAGGTCAAACAGAATGAAGAGGATGGCGACGAGGTAATAACGCACGTCGAACTTCATGCGGGCATCTTCGAAGGCTTCGAAGCCGCATTCATAGGGGGAGTTTTTTTCCGCGTCGGGGCGGTTGGGACCCAGCAAGCGGCCAAGCACTTGGGGCACGACGCCCACTGCAACACCCACCAGGATGAACAACAGGACGGGGAGGTATTGCTCGAGGTTCATCTGCTGGTGCCGCTTGAATGCTGTGGATGGAGGCCGAAACGGTTTGGCACTGCGTGAGCTGAACCATTCGAGCCGGTATTTTCCACCCAAGCCCTACAGAATCATTACAAGCGCCAAGCCTTGCAATCGACTACAGAACCCTCAAGCTCATTAGCGCAGCACGGCCAATGCCCAATAAATGCCCAGAATCTGGTGCGGACGGCGAGACTCGAACTCGCACAGCTTTCGCCACTACCCCCTCAAGATAGCGTGTCTACCAATTTCACCACGTCCGCGGTTTTTTACTGCCTGGAAAGCAAGAGGAAAACCTGAAGTTTGGCTTTCCAGACAGTCTTAGAGTTTACCCTGAAATTACTCGGTTTCCCAAGAGGCGCACTCCAGCGCATGAGCTTATTTGGTCGGGATCTGACCAGCGCCTGGCGCAGCAGGCGCAGGCGGAATCGCCGAGCCACCCGAAGGTGTGGTTGGCGCAGTCGAGCCAGGAATCTGGCCGGCAGCGCCCGTTGCAGGAGGCACTACGGCAGCTGGGCCTTCCAGCACGCTGGAACCAGTGCGAGGCTGAGCATTGCCGAAATACGCCAGAGCCAAAGTGCAGACAAAAAACACAGCTGCAAGCACAGCCGTGGTACGCGACAGGAAGTTGGCACTGCCACTGGCGCCAAACAAGCTGCCCGAGCCAGCGCCGCCGCCAAAAGCCGCGCCCGCGTCAGCACCTTTGCCGTGCTGGACAAGGATCAGGCCAATCATGCCCAGGGCACTCAGCATCTGGACGGTCAGGACGATGGTCAAAACGATATTCATAAATTAACTCCGGATTCAAAAAATGGTTGTTCAGACGGCATCAGCCGCTGAAACGATGGTCAGGAAATCGGTGGCCTTGAGCGCGGCGCCGCCAATCAGGCCGCCGTCAATGTCAGGCTGGGCCAACAAGCTGGCTGCGTTGCCGGCGTTCATGCTGCCGCCATACAGAATCTTCACGCGCCCGGCCTGAGCCGAAGCGGCGGACAGCTGAGCCCGCAAGACCGCATGCACCGCCTGCGCTTCTTCAGGGCTGGCTGTCTTGCCGGTGCCAATCGCCCAGACCGGCTCGTACGCCACGACGATTTCACTGATGCAGTGGCCGTTGGCGTGAATCACCGCAGCCAGTTGACGCTTGACCACGTCGGTCGTCTGACCGGCTTCGCGCTCTGCCAGCGTTTCGCCCACACAAACAATGGGCGTGATGCCCGCTGCCAGCGCTTGCTGCGCCTTGCTTGCCACCAGTGCATCGCTTTCAGCGTGGTACTGGCGACGCTCCGAATGGCCGACGATGGCATAGCGGCAGCCAAAGTCCTTGAGCATGTTCGCGCTCACCTCGCCCGTGAAGGCGCCAGCGCTTTGGCTGGAGACATCTTGCGCGCCCAGCGCCACAACCGACAAGCCCGGCTTAGCCGCAGCCAGCGCGCCGAACTGCGCCAAGTACGGTGCAGGAATGCAAACCGCCACCTCGGCGTTTACATGGCTGCGCATGGCAAGCCCCTCGGCCAGTGCGCCCAAAAGCGCTTCGTTGGCAGCCAGCCTGCCGTTCATTTTCCAGTTGCCTGCAATCAGTTTGGCCATGGATATTTTCTTGTTTGAAGTAGCTTGGCTTATGACGTCGATGACCAAGTCAAAACGATCTTGCCGATGTGCTGATTCGACTCCATCAGCACATGCGCATCGGCCGCGTGGCCCGCTGCAAAGGTCTTGAAGATCACAGGTTTGATGGCGCCGCTTGCCAGCAGCGGCCAGACTTGCTTGCGCAAAGCCAAAGCAATCGCCGCCTTGAAAGACACAGGCCGCGGACGCAGTGTCGAGCCCGTGATGGCCAGGCGCCGACGCAGTACCAAGCCGGCATTGAACTCCGCCTTGACGCCGCCCTGCACCGCAATGATGACGAGGCGGCCGTCTTCGGCCAGGCACTCGACTTCACGCGCCACATAGCTGCCCGCCACCATGTCCAGAATCACATTGACGCCCTGCCCGCCTGTCAGCCGCATGGCTTCTTGCGCAAAGTCGGTCGTCTTGTAATTGATCGCATGGTCGGCACCGAGCGCCAGGCACGCCGCGCACTTCTCGTCACTGCCCGCTGTAGCGATAACCTTGGCACCCAAGGCCTTGGCCATCTGGATGGCTGTGACGCCAATGCCGCTGGTGCCACCTTGAACGAGCAAGGTTTCACCCACTTGCAGTCGCGCGCGGTCAAACACATTGCTCCAGACCGTAAAGAAGGTCTCGGGCAAAGACGCCGCTTCAATCGGGCTCAATCCTTGAGGGACGGGCAGGCACTGACCAACAGGTGCGACGCACAGTTCGGCATAGCCACCGCCCGCTACCAGCGCGCACACCATGTCGCCGATCTTGAAGCCTGCAGCCGCCATGGCCGCGTCATCACCCGCAACGATCTCGCCTGCGACCTCAAGGCCAGGGATGTCTGACGCGCCCGGCGGCACCGGATAAAGACCGGTGCGCTGCAGCACGTCAGGCCGATTGACACCACTGGCCGCCACGCGAATCAGCAACTCGCCCTCACCCGCCTGCGGCTGGGCGCGCTCGCCCAAGCGCAGCACCTCAGGGGCGCCATAGCTTGTGATTTCAACGGCTTTCATACGAATCGAGAAGTGGTCAGTGCCAGTGCATGGCCCAAAGGGCCAGCACCGGCTTCAGCTCAAGGCCGATTTAGCCTTGATGATCGTTCTGGCCTGGACGCTCGATCAGCGCTTTCATGGACAGCTTGACGCGACCTTTTTCGTCCGTCTCCATGACCTTGACGCGGATGACCTGGCCTTCTTTCAGGTAGTCGGTGACCTTTTCCACGCGCTCGTGGGCGATCTGGCTGATGTGCAGCAAACCGTCTTTACCGGGCAGCAAATTGACCAGGGCGCCGAAGTCCAGCAGCTTGGTGATCGGGCCTTCGTAGATCTTGCCGATTTCGACTTCAGCTGTGATCTCGGCGATGCGGCGCTTGGCCTCGTCAGCCTTGGCGCTGTCGGTCGAGGCGATGGTGATGGTGCCGTCTTCCTCGATGTTGATCTGCGTGCCGGTTTCTTCGGTCAGCGCGCGAATGACGGCGCCGCCCTTGCCGATCACATCACGGATCTTCTCGGGGTTGATCTTCATTACGTACAGGCGCGGTGCAAAGTCAGACACTTCGGTCTTGGCTTCGCCCATGGCTTCTTGCATCTTGCCCAGGATGTGCATGCGAGCTTCTTTGGCCTGAGCCAATGCGACCTGCATGATTTCCTTGGTGATGCCCTGGATCTTGATGTCCATCTGCAAGGCGGTGATACCGAAGGTGGTACCTGCAACCTTGAAGTCCATGTCGCCCAGATGATCTTCATCGCCCAGGATGTCGGTCAGCACCGCAAAGCGGTTGTCTTCCTTGATCAGGCCCATGGCGATACCGGCCACGTGAGCTTTCATCGGCACGCCAGCGTCCATCAGCGACAAACAGCCGCCGCAGACCGAAGCCATCGACGACGAACCGTTGGACTCGGTGATCTCGCTGACCACACGCATGGTGTACGGGAACTCTTCTTTGCTCGGCAGCACGGCGATCAGCGCGCGCTTGGCCAGGCGGCCGTGGCCGATTTCGCGGCGCTTTGGCGAGCCCACGCGACCGGTTTCGCCAGTGGCGAACGGAGGCATGTTGTAGTGCAGCATGAAGCGGTCTTCGTAGTCGCCGCTCAA
>CAZNQE010000124.1:0-7617 GCA_964575005.1 uncultured Polaromonas sp.
GCCCGGCCGCCAGTGTGAAGCCAAACAAGAACTCCACCGCGCGAATCACCTGGTCGAGCACGCGCTGCACCTGGGCGAGCGTGGCCGTCATGTCCACGTTGGTGATGTTGGGAAAGGCGCGCACCAACTCGTTGTCAAAGTTGCCGGGGCGCGGATTGCGCAGCGCCGTCGGCTGCACGGCGGCGGTGAAGGGTTTGACAGCGCCTTCGGGCGCACGGAAGGCGCTGATGTAACTCACCGGCACATCCACCATGTCGCTCACCGGGTAAATCACAAAGAAGTTCACCCGCATCGAACCCCAGTCCACCTTGCGCGTGCTGGTGATGCGCGCCTCGCTGATCTGCCCGCCAATGTCAAAGCGCAGCGTGTCGCCAAGCTTCAGGCCCAGCGTGTCCATGAGGCCGTCTTCCACGCTCAGCCCGCCTTTTTCTTCAGGCGTCCAGCGGCCGCCCACCACCTGGTTGTGCGGCGGCGGCGCTGCCGTGTGCGAGAGGTTGAACTCGCGGTCCACCAGGCGCTGTGCGCGCTCGTCGGTGTAGTCCTCGGGGGCGACGGCGCGGTCGTTCACGGCAACAAGGCGGCCACGGATCATGGGGTACCAGTCGTAGCGCGTCACGCCGGCTTCCTTCAGCGCTTTCTGGAAGGCCTCGCCCTGCTCGGGCTGCACATTGATGATGAAGCGGTTGGGCGCATCTACGGGCGTGGCTTGGCGCCAGCTACTGATGAGGTCGGTGCGCAGCAGCACGAGCAGCATGAGCGCCAACAAACCAACAGCCAGCGCGCTGACCTGCACCACCGCATACACCGGCCGCGCGGCCAATTGCCGCGTGGCCAGCACCAGCCAGCGCGGGGCGGTGGCTTCATTCACGCTGGCACGCAGCAGCTTGACGGCGATGAAGCTGGCGAGCGCAAACAGCAGCACCGCGCCGGCAAATCCACCGACGGCGATCAGCCCCAATTTGAGGTCACTGCTGGCCGCCAGCAAGAGCGCGGCAAAACCCGCCACGCCCACGGCCAGCACCGCCATCGACGCCGGCTTGAGGTTGCCCACGTCGCGGCGGATCACCCGCAAAGGTGGCACCTGCGCCAGTTGCAACACGGGCGGCAAGCCGAAGGCCAGGAGCAGCGTCAGGCCCATGCCCATGCCAAAGGCGGCAGGCCAGATGGTGGCGGCCGGCAAGGCAGCCTCGACCAAACCGGCCAGCAGCAAAACGAAAACATAGTGCACGGCAAAACCCAGCGCCACGCCCAAGGCGCTGGCCATCAGGCCGACCAGCACAAATTCAAAGGTGTAGGCCAGCGCAATGTTGCGCTGCGGCTGGCCGAGCACGCGCAGCATGGCGCATTGGTCCAGGTGCTTGGCCGCAAAGCCGCGCGCGACGATGGCGACCGCCACCGCGCTCAGCAGCGCCGCAAGCAGACTGACGAGGTTCAGGAATTTTTCAGCGCGGTCCAGGGTCTGGCGCATTTCGGGCCGGCCGCTGTCCAGGGATTCGATGCGCACGCCACGGGCCTCAGTCGTCTTGGCTTGCGCGTTGGCCCAGTCCACGAAGGCCTTGACCTTGGGGTCTTCGCCTGCGACGGCCAAGCGGTAATTGGTTCGGCTTGCGGGTTGAATCAAACCCGTGGCCGCCACGTCAGCATCATTTAGCATCACGCGCGGCGAAAAGCTCATAAAGCCGCCGCCTCGGTCGGGCTCGGTGATGATGACCTTGCTCACCGTCAAGCGGGAATCACCTAGCAAGAGCTGCTGGCCGATGGTCAGGCCCAAGGCGTCCAACAACTGAGGCTCGACCCAGGCCGTGCCGGGTGCGGGGACCTCGCGGGTGCGAACCGGGGGCGCGCCGGGTGCGTCGGCAATTTGCATGCTGCCGCGCAGCGGGTAACCGGGCATCACGGCCTTGAAGGCCACCAGCTTGCTGGCGCCGCCGTCTTCGTCGCGCGCACGCGCCATGGTCGGAAAGCTCACGGATGTTGAGCTCGCAAGACCCAGGTCGCGAGCCTTGCTCAGGTAGGCGGCGGGCGTGGGCTGGTCGCTGCGCACGATGGCATCGCCACCCAGCAGTTGCCGCGCATCACGCTCCAGGCCGCCTTTGAGCCGGTCCGCAAAAAAACCAACGGCTGTCAACGAGGCCACGGCCAGCATCACGGCCACCACCAGCAAGCGCAATTCGCCGGCCCGCAAATCCCGCCATGTGAATTGCCAGCCAAGCTTGAGAAAAATCAGGTTCATGCCCTGAACCTTAGCGCATAACCCTTAACCGTAGCAGGCGGTCGGCTGTGGGCCGGCGGTGAGCGACCATGAATCCGATGAGCTTCAGCCCTTGGCCAGCCCTGGCTCAAACAGCAGCCGCTCGGGGTGCGCATAGCAAACGAAGCGTTTGTTGGTGGCGCGGCCAATGGCACACACGCCCACCGACTGCGCGATCTCGTGGCCCATCTGCGTGATGCCGCTGCGCGAGACGACGATAGGCACGCCCATCTGCGCGGACTTGATGACCATCTCGCTGGTGAGTCGGCCGGTTGTATAAAACACCAGCTGGCGGTCAGCGTCACCCTTCATCAGCAACCAACCGGCAATCGTGTCAATCGCGTTGTGGCGGCCCACGTCTTCCACGAAGAGCAGCATCTGCGGCTCGGCTGCGCCATCACTGATTTCAAACACCGCGCAGGCATGGACCGAGCCGGCAGACTTGTATGTGCTTTCTTCCAGCCGGATGGTGTTGACGAGGCTGTAAAGCTGACGCTGCGTGATGCAGGCATCCACTGGCAACTCAAGCTGGTCCACCTCGTCCATGAGCCCGCCAAACACACTGCCCTGCCCGCAGCCGGTGGTCACCACGCGGCGCTCGGTCTTGGCCGCAAGATCTTCAATGCCGCCATGCGTCTTGACGGCGGCAGCGCCCACTTCCCAGTCCACGGTGATGGACTCGACTTGAGCAGCGCTTTTTATCAGGCGCTGGTTGTGCAGATAGCCCAGCACCAGCAACTCAGGGCGTGCGCCCAGCGTCATCAAGGTGACGAGTTCACGCTTGTCCACATAGACGGTGAGCGGGCGCTCGGCGGGAATGGACATGCGCTGCGTCTCGCCAAACTCGTTGACGACCTCGACCTCGCAGGTCAGGGCTGCGGCGGCTTGGCTCAAGTGGGGCAGTGGCATGGATAAGGAAAGTGAATCTTGAAAGCCGAGGCCGCAAAAAAACAGGCCGGCCTGTTGAGGCCGGCCTGGGACCGAAGTGCTGGAACCGCTGTGCGTTGCGATAACGCTCGCGATCAGGACTTCTTGGCAGGTGCCGTTGCCGCAGCTGGCGCCTTGGTGCTGGGTGGAGCAGCTGCCGTAGGCGCTGGCGAATGCGCGCCTGACGCTTCCAGTGGCTTGGCAGCCTCTGGTGGGGTGTAGACAAATGCACCTGGGTCGGCGCAAGCCGGCGTGGCAGCCGGCTTGCCGGCCTTGCCAGACTTCACGGTCTTGGCTGCCACAGCGTCTTGCGACTTGCACAGCTTGTAGCCGTCAACCTTGCCAGACCAGGCGGTCTTGGCGGCGGCTTCAGCGGCCTTGGCCTTGGCTTCGTCGCTGGGCACTGGCAACTTGGCCAGCACGAGGGCCGAGGCGCTGAGCGCCAGGGCTGCAATCAACAATTTTTTCATGAGCGTTCTCGCTTAAATCTGAACGGTCTGGCTAGGCGCCAGAGGCTGGGTGCGCTGGGCCGGAATCTTGCCGGCCTGGATGTCGTCGTACCAGTGCTCGTGATGCTCACGCGCCCAGGTCTCGTCCACATAGCCAGTCTTCATGCCTTGGTAGGCGCCCTGCATGCCGATGGTGCCGATGTAGATGTGGCCGATGAACATGGCCATCATCAGCACGGTCGCCACGGCATGGATCATGTGGGCGATCTGCATGGTGTCGCGCTCATAAATCAGGCCAGGATAGGGAACGATCTTGTCGAGCACAAAGCCCGAGCCCACCACGATCAGACCCAGGAAGAACACGCCGCCCCAGAACACCAGCTTTTCACCGGCATTGAAACGGTGCGAAGGAACTTCCTTGCCCGACAGCAAACCGCCGCCCTTGAGCAACCACACGAGGTCACCCTTGCTGGGCAGGTTGTCGCGCACAAAGGTCACGAAGATGATGACCAGCGACACGGCAAACACCGGGCCTGCAAAGTTGTGCAGGTTTTTCAGCGCGTAAGTCAGCCAGCCAAAGAGCGTCAGGCCCATGACCGGCAGCAAGAAGAACTTGCCAAAGGCCATGACGACGCCCGACACGCCGAGAATCACAAACGCAATCGCGTTGGCCCAGTGAGCCGAACGCTCAAACGGCGTGAAGCGTTCAATCTTGCGGCCGGTGTCTGCACCGTGCTGCATGATCGTGCCCTTGCTCACATAGAACAGCGCGATGGCGCCGAGCACGATGAGCAGCAAAGCGCCGCCATAAGGGATGAGCCAGTTGTTGCGCACCTGGCGCCAGGCTTCCCCGGCATTCGTCAGGCGTGAGCCTGGGTACTGCACGAACTCCTGGATCAGGTTGCCCGCTTCCGGGGCCTGGCTCAATGGCAGGCTGCTAAAGCCTGTGACGCCGGCGCCCACCTGCCGCCACATGGGCGCGTTGTTGCCCGGCTGGACCTTGGCGCGCTCGCCATTGGTCTGCTCGGCATAGCCTGGCTGCTCACTGGCTTCGGGCTTGACTTGGAAAATGTTGGCGCTTTGCACACCGGCCGTGCCAGCCACGGGGGCGGTGGCGGCCGGGGCGGCAGGCGCGGCAACTGCGGGCGCAGTGCTTGTCGCCTGAGCCCAGGTGCTGGACGCACCGGCAGCGCAGACGGCAAGCAACAAGGCTCGCAAGACGCGTGATGGATGTTGCATCGAGAACTCCGCCCTTAATTGGAGATGCGGTTGTATTCGTTTTGCCCGTTCTGGGCGCGCGACTTGAGCTGCTGCTCCCAAGCCGTCTTGTCGCCGGCTTTCCAGCCCGGCGCGTTGTACGGATTGGTCGTGCCCTGGTACACAGGCACGTCGCGCTTGGTGCCCGACGAGCTCTGCGGTTTGTCGCCGCAGGCGACCAGTGCCATCACGGCGGCAAGGGTCAGAACGGCGCGCATCATGACTTGGCTCCGGCTGCTGGCTTGCCAGCTTGCTGCGAGCCGTAGGCCGTGCCCCAGCCCCACACCTCTGCGCCTTTGCCGCGCTGGAGCACGCGGTTGCGGAAGATGTCCGCCACCACGTCGCCGTCACCGGCAATCAAGGCCTTGGTCGAGCATTGCTCGGCGCAAGCCGGCAGCTTGCCTTCGGCCAGGCGGTTACGGCCGTATTTTTCGAACTCAGCCTGGCTGCCGTTGGCTTCAGGGCCACCGGCGCAGAAGGTGCACTTGTCCATCTTGCCGCGCAGGCCAAAGGCGCCGTTGCTCGGGAACTGCGGTGCGCCAAACGGGCAGGCGTACGAGCAGTAGCCGCAGCCAATGCAAACGTCCTTGTCGTGCAGCACCACGCCTTCGTCGGTGCGGTAAAAGCAGTTGACGGGGCAGACCGCCATGCAGGGCGCGTCGCTGCAGTGCATGCAGGCCACCGAGATCGACTTTTCGCCGGGCACACCGTCGTTGAGGGTGACCACACGGCGGCGATTCACGCCCCAGGGCACCTCGTTTTCGTTCTTGCAAGCGGTTACGCAACCGTTGCACTCGATGCAACGCTCAGCGTCGCAGACAAATTTCATCCGTGCCATTTTTTATCCTTATGCTTTTTCGACGTTGCAGACCGTCGTCTTGGTCTCTTGCATCATCGTCACGCTGTCGTAACCGTAGGTCGTGGCGGTGTTGATGGCTTCGCCGCGCACCACAGGGGCCGCACCCGCTGGGTAATACGCCAGCATGTCGGCGCCTTGCCAGCGACCCGAGAAGTGGAAGGGCATGAACACCGTGTCCGGGCCGACGCGTGGCGTGACCATGGCCTGCACGTTCAGGCGCGCGCCGGTTGGCGTGCTGACCCAGGCGCGATCGCCATTGCGGATGCCTTTGTCGGCTGCCACTTTCGGATTGATCTCGATGAACATCTCTTGCTGCAACTCGGCCAGCCAAGGGTTGGAACGAGTTTCCTCGCCACCACCTTCGTACTCGACCAGGCGACCCGAGGTCATGATCAGCGGGAACTTCTCATGCACCTTGTCGGCGATGTTCTTGTCCTGCACGGTCTTGTACAACGTGGGCAGACGCCAGAAGGCTTTCTTGTCGTCGTGCGTCGGGTACTTGGCCATCAGGTCAGGACGCGTGCCATACAGCGGCTCGCGGTGCTGAGGAATGGCATCCGGGAAGTTCCAGACCACAGCGCGCGCCTTGGCATTGCCAAACGGGTGGCAGCCGTGGTTCTGCATGAACACGCGGATCATGCCGCCCGACGAGTCGGTCTTCCAGTTCTTGCCTTCGGCCGCCGTCTTTTCGGTGTCCGACAGCTCGTCCCACCAGCCGAGCTTCTTGAGCAGGATGTGGTCGAGTTCCGGGTAGCCGGTGGTGATGTCGGCACCCTTGGAGTGCGAACCGTCTTCAGCCAGCAGGCTCTTGCCTTCACGCTCGACGCCGAAGTTGGCGCGGAAGTTACCGCCGCCTTCCATGACGTGCTTGGAGGTGTCGTACAGGTTGGGCGAACCAGGGTGCTTGAGCTCAGGCGTACCGAAGCAAGGCCAAGGCAGGCCGAAGTAGTCGCCCGTGAAGTCGTAGCCGGTGTCCTTGTCTTTGCCGCCCTTGGCTTTCAAGGTCTTCACGTCGAACACGTGCATGTTCTTCATGTGGGCTTTGAGGCGCTCAGGGCTCTGGCCGGTGTAGCCGATGGTCCAGACGGACTTGTTGATCTCGCGCAGGATGTCCTCGGGCACGGGCTCGTCCATGCCCTTGACCTGTTGCATCTTGAAGTTCTTGGACAGCTCTTTGGCAAAGCCAAATTTCTCGGCCAGCTGATGCATGATCATGTGGTCAGAACGGCTCTCCCACAGCGGCTCGATGACTTTTTCGCGCCACTGAATGGAGCGATTGGAAGCGGTCACGGAACCGGTGGTCTCGAACTGCGTGGCGGCTGGCAGCAGGTACACAGCGCGGTTCGGGTTCAGATCTTCAGGCTTGCCGGGCATGGCAGCCATGGCAGCCGTGGCCGACGGGTACGGATCGATCACCACCAGCAAGTCCAGCTTGTCCATGGCGCGCTTCATCTCCAGGCCACGGGTCTGCGAGTTGGGCGCATGGCCCCAGAACACGCAAGCCTTGAGGTTGGAGTCCTGGTCGATCAGCTCGTTCTTTTCGAGCACGCCGTCGATCCAGCGCGACACGGTGATGCCGGGCTTGCCCATCATGGCGGGGCTCGCGTAGCGGCCTTTGATCCACTCAAAGTCAACGCCCCAGGTCTTGGCGAAGTGTTTCCACGAGCCTTCGACCAGGCCGTAGTAGCCAGGCAGTGAGTCGGGGTTCGGGCCGACGTCGGTCGCGCCCTGCACGTTGTCGTGGCCACGGAAAATGTTGGTGCCGCCACCGGACACGCCAACGTTGCCCAGCGCCAATTGCAAGATGCAAGAAGCGCGGACCATGGCGTTGCCGATGGTGTGCTGGGTCTGGCCCATGCACCAGACGATGGTCG
>CAZNQE010000125.1:0-7567 GCA_964575005.1 uncultured Polaromonas sp.
CCGCAAAACGCACGGCGCGGATGATGCGCACCGGGTCTTCGCGGTAGCGCGTGGCCGGGTCGCCGATCATGCGCAGCACGCGTTTTTTGGAGTCGCGCAAACCGTTGTGATAGTCCACCACGATCTGGGTTTCCGGGTCGTAGTACATGGCGTTGATGGTGAAGTCGCGGCGCGCCGCGTCATGCTCCATCGAACCCCAGACGTTGTCACGCAGCACGCGGCCGGAAGCATCCACAGCGTGCTTCATGCCCGCCAATTCGCTCTTGCTGGTGCGCTCATTGCCGCCAACCTGCTCGGCGTTAGCACTGTCCAGGTGTGCGCGGAAGGTTGAGACTTCGATCACTTCATGCTCACGGCCGCGGCCATAAATCACGTGCACGATGCGAAAGCGGCGGCCAATGATGAAGGCACGGCGGAACAGGCTTTTGACCTGCTCGGGCGTGGCGTCGGTGGCCACGTCAAAGTCTTTGGGTCGCAGGCCCACCAGCAAGTCGCGCACGGCACCGCCCACGATGTAGGCCTCGTAACCCGCGTCCTTGAGGGTGCGCACCACGTCCATGGCGCGTTCGTCCACCAGGCTGGTGTCGATGGCGTGGTCCTTGGGGCCCACTTCCACGCGCTTGCCGTAAGGTGTTTTTTTGCTGCGGCCGGCGCCTTGGCCGCTGTCGGCCATGCCGAGCAATTTGTCGATGAATTTTTTGATCATGAAGCTTCAGTAAACAGCTCAAGTATGCGCCAGCCCCGCTGCTCGGCGATGGCGCGCAGCTTCGCGTCGGGGTTGGTGGCCACGGGCTGGCTCACCTTCTCCAGCAAGGCCAGGTCGTTGATGGAATCGGAATAAAAATGGGTTTGCACGCCGTCCCAATGCAGGCCGCGTTCAGCCAGCCAGGCCTCGACCCGCGCCACCTTGCCTTCGCGAAACGAGGGCGTGCCCAAGATGTCGCCGGTCAACTCGCCCGCCGCGTCGCGCACCAGTTGCACGGCAATCAGCTCGGCCACGCCAAAGGCGTCGGCAATCGGCCGGGTCACGAATTCATTGGTGGCTGTGACGATGACGACCGCATCGCCGGCGGCCTGATGCGCTTGCACCAGGGCCAGCGCCTGCGGCCGGATGGCAGCAGCAATCACTTCTTGCATAAAGCGCGCTTGCGCTGCGGCCGACGCTGCAGCGCCGCGCTCGCGCATGGCTTGCGTGGCAAATCGAACGTAGGCATGGATGTCTAGCGTGCCGGCTTTGTAGTGTTCGTAAAACTCGTCGTTGCGAAGGCGAAAAGCCTCGCCATCGCTCCAGCCTAAGGCCAGGATGAACTCGTTCCAGGCGTAGTCTGAATCGACCGGGATCAGCGTGTGGTCCAGGTCAAAGAGCGCGATGGATTTCATTGGCTCTCCAGCATGGACTTGATCAAAGGAATGGTGATGGCCCGCTGCGTTTGCAGCGAATAGGAGTCAAGTTGGTCTAGCAGGTGCATGAGGTTGCCCAAGTCGCGACTGAAGCGGCTGAGGATGAAATCCATGGCGTCGTCACTCAAAAACACGCCGCGAGCATCGGCCTCTTGGCGCAACACGGCGCGCCGCTCGGCGTCTGTGAGCGCGTGCAGGGCAAACACATGGCCCCAACCCAGGCGACTGCGCAAGTCGTCGCGCAAGCGCAGATCGGCCGGTGGTAAGGCCCCTGCTGCCAGCACGCAGCGCGGCTGCCCATCGGCGGCGCTCATGGCATTGACGAACCAATTGAAAGCCGCTTGTTGCTGCACGGCGGTGTAAAGGTGGCAATCGTCCATCAGGACCGCGACCCAGCGCTCGTCGAAGGCAGGTGGGTCTTGCACCGAGGCGTCCAGCCAGCCGATGCTGGCGCCCTGCTCGCACAGCGCGCCGCTGGCAGCGCGGAGCAAATGCGTTTTGCCGCTGCCAGGCTCGCCCCAAAGGTAGGTGGGCACAGGCGAGCGCAGCGCATTGCCCGCCCAGAGTTCGAGGTGGCGCAGCGCCGCTTCGTTGGGGCCGGCAAAAAAATTCGCAAATGAGGGCGCCGAAGCCAGACCAATGTCCAGGGCGATCTGCTTCATGCCAGGTGGGCAGCAGCAGCGCAGCAGCGGTGGGGAGAAGGTGGCATACAGGTCAAGAAGTCTCGAGAAGGCTCAAGAAGTGAAAAGGGTGAGCCCTTAGAATCTTGCCTTGGATTCTATCGGGCTTGACTGTCCGCCACGCCTTTCAACCACCTGACTTCGAGCATGAGCACTACCCCCCTTTCCTACAAAGACGCTGGCGTTGACATTGACGCGGGCGATGCGCTCGTCGAGCGCATCAAACCGCTGGCCAAGAAGACGATGCGCGAAGGCGTGCTGGCCGGCATTGGTGGTTTTGGCGCCTTGTTTGAAGTACCTAAGCGTTACAAAGAGCCGGTGCTGGTGAGCGGCACCGACGGCGTGGGCACCAAGCTGCGCCTGGCTTTTGAGTGGAATATGCACGACACCGTGGGCATCGATTTGGTGGCCATGAGCGTGAACGACGTGCTGGTGCAAGGCGCAGAACCCCTGTTTTTCCTGGACTACTTTGCCTGCGGCAAGCTCGACGTGGACACGGCGGCAGCCGTGGTGGGCGGCATTGCCAAGGGCTGCGAACTCTCAGGCTGCGCGCTGATTGGTGGTGAAACCGCTGAAATGCCGGGCATGTACCCCGAAGGCGAATACGACCTGGCCGGCTTTGCGGTGGGCGCGGTCGAAAAATCAAAAATCCTGAACGGCAGCACCGTGGCCGTGGGTGACGTGGTGCTGGGCCTGGCGTCCAGCGGTGTGCATTCCAACGGCTTTAGCCTGGTGCGCAAATGCATTGAGCGCGCAGCCGGCAAGCTGCCCGCGACCCTGGACGGCCAGCCTTTCAAGCAAGCGGTGATGGCGCCCACCCGGCTGTATGTAAAGAACGTGCTGGCCGCCTTGGCCGCGCATCCGCTGACCGACGCTGGCCACGGCATCAAGGCGCTGGCGCACATCACGGGCGGCGGCTTGCTGGAGAACATTCCGCGCGTGCTGCCCAACGGCCTGGCCGCACACCTGAAGCAAGGTAGCTGGCCACAGACCGAACTCTTTGCCTGGCTGCAAGCGACTGCCGGCATTGACAACATTGAGATGAACCGCACGTTTAACAACGGCATCGGCATGGTGGTCGTAGTGGCTGCGGCTGATGCAGACGCTGTGGCAGCGACGCTGCGCGCCTCCGGTGAGACTGTGCACGTGATCGGCCGCATTGCCGAGCGCGGCGCTGGCGCTGCGGTGGTGGTGGGCTGACAGCCGACGGACTTCGATTCAAGTCGGGGTTCTGTCGAGCTTCTGTCCACATTCAGCCAGGCATCTTGCGCGGCAGGCGGCCTTGGCGGATTTGCTCAATCTCTTGCTGCAATTCCAAATAGCGCGCAAGCCGCACCCCGCCAAGGCCCACCGCCTTGGCCGCCGCTTCAGCAGCGGCATCGGGCTGGCCTAGTTCCAGCTTCACCTGAGCCAGGTTGTTCCAGGCATCGGCAAAGTCGGGGTGCAATTGCACGGCTTTTGCGAAGCGAGTCGCCGCCAAGTCCTTGTGTCCCTGCGCATAGGCCGCATTGCCCAAGCCTAAAAGCGCCTCACGCGCGGCAGGCCATCGGCCCAACGCTGCCTCATAAGCTGTGACGGCAGCCGCCGAATTGACCCGCTCCAGCCCCGCAGCCGCCGCACTGAAACTATCCGCACGCGCAGTAGCCGGCAAGACGGACGGCGGCAAGGCCACCATGGCCCAATGGCCGCCGCGCGCCCAGGTGTGCTCGAAGGTGAAGAGCGACATGTCCAGCCGCTCATTCAAACCTGAGTGCAGAACGATGCGTTTTTTGGCCAAGTCGTAACCGATGACGACGGCGTAATGCCACATCGGATAAAACTGCAAAGACAGGTTTTGAAACACCAGCACCGGGTGCCCTGCTGCCACTTCGCGCAGCAAATCTTCAAGCTCGGGCCGCAAAGGGTAGGCCAGCAAGCCCTGGCGCCTGGCGGCGGCCAGCATCTCCGCCTGAAATGAACCTTTGCGCCCAGGCACATACACCTGCGACGTGAAGTCATCTGGCGCCACGGGCACACCCGCGTGCCGGGACACCATGGCCAGGGCGGCGGGCCCGCATTGAAATTCACTTTGGCCGAAAAACGGCACATCCGCTATCGAGCTCGAAACGGGAAGTGCAACTACAGCTGCCGTGGCCCGCTGCGGCTCATCAAGTCCTTGGCTCAAGCGCAGGGCTTGAGGCGAGGCGCATGCTGAAAGCAGCAGCGCCAGCCCCAAGCCGCTGGCCCCCAAAATCAGGCGAAAAAATCTCAACGTCGGACGGACCCCGTGAAGGTGAAGATATTCGTCAAGCCCAAGAGGTCCGTGATGATCAAGACCACCAGCACCGTGAGCGCCGCGCCGGCAAGACCTGCGCCGGCAGGCGCCTGGTCAACTCGGTCGGCCAGTTGCGCCACCTCGGCGTCAGTCATGGCCTGCACACGTTCGGAGGCAGCCACGGCATCAACGCCCTGCTTTTGCAGCGCGGCACGCACGTCGTCGCGGCCTAAAAAGGCCTGAACCTTGTCTCGTTGTGCCAAGGCGGCTGTGCTGGTGGTCACCTCCTCGGTGCTCACCAAGCTGGCGTTTGCGGTCAGGGGCAGACCCATCATGGCCGTGCTGGCCACCAGGACTGAAGCAACAAAGCGTTTGAAAGTCGACATGGGGTATTCCTCTGGAGGTTGTTGTTAGGAATACCAAAGTAAACCCAGGCTCAAGCACGGTCAAGCGCTCTTACATCCAGACACCGCAGCTCATGTGTACTTTGGGGCTGCTTAAGTAAATGCTTAAGTGCCAGCC
Organism: uncultured Polaromonas sp.; assembly: GCA_964575005.1. GTDB lineage: Bacteria > Pseudomonadota > Gammaproteobacteria > Burkholderiales > Burkholderiaceae_C > Polaromonas. Next base: position 4,858 of record CAZNQE010000125.1, read on the forward strand.
CCATGCGCTTTCGCTTCAGGAACTGTGGCGCCGCAACTGAGCCACGCGCTCGGCCACCACGTCCAGGTCGAGCGCGTCTTCTGCATGGTCGAGATAGGTCTCGAGGTCAGTCACCGCGCGCTCTGGCTGGCCTTGCTCAGCCAGAGCCATGCCGCGATCACGGTACTCGGCCCAGGCATGGGGCTGCAGCACGATCAAGCGATCCAGCACCGCCACGAGGCGCGGCCAATCTTCTTGTGTGCGGTGAATCTCTTTGAGGTTGCGCAACATGCGGGCAATGATGTCGCGCGGCGCCGCGGCCTGCAAATACAGGCCAATGGGCACTTCAAAGTCATCCGTGGCGCTGCTGCGCTGACGAAAGGGTTCGAGCCGCTCAGCCAACTCCTCCCGGCTGAGCGATTGGCCCGTGAAAGGATCGATGACGACCTGACCTTTGGGCAAATTCACCTTGACCATGAAGTGACCGGGAAAAGCCACGCCGCGTGCGTTCAAGCCCAAGCCCACCGCGAGCTCCAGCCACAGCACGGCCAGCGTGATGGGAATGCCGCGCCGCGTTCTGAGCACGGCATTCAAGAAGCTGTTGTCGGGGTCGTAGTAATCGTTGACGTTGCCACCGAAGCTAAGATCACGAAAGAAGAACTGGTTAAGCGCCCGCAAGCGCTGCAAGGCCGGTGCGTCGTTGGGCAGCCGGCGCTTGAGCCTGGCTTGCAACTGGTCCACATCACCCAGAACCTGCTGCACATCCAGCTCGGGGTACTCGTCTTGCGCCAAGCAGACAGCGGCCTCCAGCAAGGGGAAATGCTCATCGCTTTGCACCAGACTGGAGAAATATTGCAGCGGTGACGGCACGTCGAATTTCAATTCCATGACGCTACTTTCTCACAAGTCAAAGGGCTTCGCAGGCATCAGCGGCCCAGCAGCTGGCGAACCTTCAAACCCGCGATCCGCAAGGCTGTGAAGTACAGGCCGGCGGACGCCCCCAGCACCAAGGCCAGCATGCCCACACGCTGCAACCGTGCGTCTGGTGCAACCCAGTTGACCGCCTGGGCCGCCCATAACAACAAGCCGGCCAGCAAGGCGCTGCCCAAGCTCACTTGCGCGGCAAAGCGTCCCCAACCGGGCAAGGGCTGGTAGCTGCCGCGGCGAATCAGCCCGATCAGCAGCCAGCCGGCATTGATAAGCGCACCGATTCCGATGGCCAGCGCGAGGCCGGCATGTTGCAAGTACGGCACCAGCACCAGGTTGAGCGCCTGCGTGATGGCCAGGACCACGATGGCAATGCGGACCGGCGTGCGGATGTCCTGGTTGGCGTAAAAACCGGGGGCCAGCACCTTGATGGCTACCAAGCCTAGCAAGCCCAAGCCGTAGCCCATCAGCGCGCGAGTGGTCTGCTGTACATCGGTCGTGCTGAAAGCGCCGTAGTGGTACAGCGTGGCCACCAGCGGCTGTGCAAACGTCAGCAAGGCCACAGCGCTGGGCACGGCCAGCAGCACCACAAGGCGCAAGCCCCAGTCCAGCATGGCCGAGTATTTGGCGCTGTCGTTGGCGGCGCGGGCACCGGCCAGTTGCGGCATCAGCACCACGCCGAGGGCGACACCCAGCAAGGCTGTGGGGAACTCCATCAAGCGGTCGGCATAGGTCAGCCAGCTCACGCTACCGGACTGCAAGTGGGACGCAATTTGCGTGTTGATGAGCAAGGAAATCTGCGCGACGCTCACGCCCAGCAAGGCCGGCAACATCAAGCGCGCCACCTTGCGCGTGGCGGGGTCTTGCCAGGCCTGACGCAAGCCTGCGAAGCCCAGGCTCAGCCGCGGCAGCATGCCCAGACGAAGCAGCGCAGGGATCTGTACCGACAACTGCAAGATGCCGCCGGCCACAACGCCTGCGCCCATGGCATAAATCGGCTCGATCCCCTGCGACTTGAACCAGGGAGCGCCCAGCCAGGCGGCAGCGATCATGGCCACATTGAGCAAGACCGGCGTGGCCGCGGGCACGGCAAAGCGCTTCCAGGTGTTGAGCACGCCGGCCGACAAAGCAACCAGCGACATGAAGCCGATGTAGGGGAACATCCAGCGGGTCATGAAAACGGCGGCTTCAAAACTTCGCGGATCTTTTTGCAGGCCACTGGCCATCACCCACACCAGAACCGGCGCACCTGCCACGCCCAGCACGCAGGTCAAAAGCAAGGCGACGAGCAGCAAACTGGCCACGCGGTCTAGCAGCACGCGCGTGGCGTCTTCGCCCTCTGTCGCCTTGGTAGCCGCCAGCACGGGAACAAAAGCCTGGCTGAACGCACCTTCAGCAAACAGCCGCCTGAACAAGTTTGGGATGCGAAAGGCAACATTGAAAGCGTCCGTCATGGCACTCGCCCCAAAGGTCGAAGCCATCAGCAACTCCCGAGCCAGCCCCGTGATTCGGGAGATCAGCGTGAAGAACGAGACGGTGGAGGCGGATTTGATGAGCGACACGGGGTGAGTTTACGGCGCAGTTTCAGAGTCGGCATATAATCGCGAGCTTTGCTGCATCATCCACAGACTCCTTCCCAGGATTAAAGGAATTTATATATGGCTACCGCCAAACCCAAGAAAAAGAACCCCCGCCTTGCTTCCGGCCGCAAACGCGTTCGCCAGGACATCAAACTCAATGCTGCGAACACCTCGCTGCGTTCCAAATACCGCACCGCCGTCAAGAACGTTGAAAAAGCCGTTCT
>CAZNQE010000126.1:0-7518 GCA_964575005.1 uncultured Polaromonas sp.
AAGCCCATCATGCCCATGGCCATCTGCGTCATTTCGTCCGCATGCGGGTGGTACATAAAGGTGCCTGGCCGGCGCGCCTCGAACTCGTACACAAAGGTTTTGCCCACCGGAATCGGCGGCTGGTTCAGACCCGAAACGCCGTCCATGCCGTTGGGCAGACGCTGGCCGTGCCAATGCACGCTGGTGTGCTCGGGCAGCTTGTTGGTGACGAAGATGCGCACCTTGTCGCCTTCCACCACCTCGATGGTCGGGCCGGGGCTTTGGCCGTTGTACCCCCACATGTGAGCCTTGAAGCCGGGCGACATTTCGCGCACCACGGGCTCGGCCACCAAATGGAATTCCTTGACGCCCTGGTTCATGCGCCAGGGCAGGCTCCAGCCGTTGAGCGTCACGACAGGGTTGTAGGGCCGGCCGTTGGGCGGGGCCAGCGGGGCGGCGGTGTCGGGGCTGGTCATCATGGCCGGCTCGGGCAGCGCGGCCATGGCAACCTTGCTCACGGAGGCGGCGGCCACGGCAGAGATGGCGGCTGTGTTGAAAAAGTTGCGTCGGTTCATGTGGATGTTTCCTGTGACCTTGGTCTTCAGTGAGCGGATCAATGAGCCGCTTAATGGGCTTGGGAAGCGCCGGCAGAAGAAGCGGCTTTGCCAGCTTCGTCTGCAAAGGTGGGCGCCACGCCGGCGAGCAAGGTTTGCAAATCGGTATCGGCCAGCCAGAAGTCGCGCCGGGCTTCAACGGCGGCATTGGCCGCCTGGGCTTTGAGCTTGACGTCGCCCAGCAGGTCAAACACGCTGGACAGCATGCCGTTGTAGCGCAGCACCATCTCATCGTTGATGAACTCATGCAGGGGCTGGACTTCGTTTTGCTGAAAGCGCGCCAGGTCGTAGCGGCTGCGGTAGCGCTGGTAGGTCAGACGGGCGTCGCTGCGGGCTTGCACCGCCATGCCGCGGACGGCGGCGGCGTCTTCCATCGAGCCCCACAGGTCGGCCGGGCGCTTGATGTGTCGCTCGGCCTCTTTGCGCTGCAGTTGCATGCGGGCGATGCGCAAGTCTTCTCGCGCCTGAAGGCTGCGCTGCTCGATGTCGGGCAACTCGCGCGGCGCGTCAGGCAAGGCGGGCAGGGTGGCTGGCAAAGTAAAAGCGGTTTGTAGTCCCCACAAACCCATCAGCACGATGAGTTTTTCGCGGGCGGCAAAGGCTGCGTCTTGAGCACGGGCCAGGTCGGCAGCGGCTTCGGCCAGCAAAACCTGCTGGCGCGCCTGCTGCAGCCGGCTCCAATTGCCGACGCGTGCCAGACGCCTTGCGAGCTCGCCGCTGTTTTCAGCGGCCAGGCGCGCGGCTTGCAGCGCCGTCACAGACTCAGCCGCCGCCACTGCGTTGATCCAGGCCTTGCGCGTGTCCGCAGACAGCTGCGTGATTTGCTGTCGCGCCTTGAGCTTGGCCGGCGTGTTGGCCGCGAACTGGTCTGAGATGGCTAGGCCTTCGGTGCCCAGCATGACTTGGAGGCTCGGGTTGCTGAGCATGGCGATGCGCACAGCCGCGTTCGCGTCTACCGGGGCGGCGAGCATGCGGGCAATTTCGGCGCTGTGGTCAGCGCCGGGCGCGGGCAGCGTGAAGGATTTGACTGCGCTGCTGGCATCCAGGCCGACCACTTTGCCCGCGCTGTCTTGCTGCAAGCCTTGCACGCTTGTTTCAGTCAGGTTGGTGGCGCAGCCGGTCAGCAGCGCGCCCAAGGCCAGGGCCGCCCCGATGCGGGAAAGTTTCGGGCTCATGGCTGGCTCCTTGGCTGGGCAGGCTGAAGAGCTGGGGTGGGAGCGCCGCTTTCCAGTTTGAGCAAATCGATATGGCCGCGCTTGAACTGGCCCACTTCGTCGTTGGCGCGGCGCCAGTCGGCGCTTTGGCTTTCCACGCCCTGTGCCAGTCCGGTCAGCGGACTTTGGTAGACCGCTGCGGGTACCGGCGCCAGCGGGTCGGCCGCGCGGTAGGCGGGTTGGGGATTGGCGCGGGGGTAGGCGCTTGCCTGAGCTTGCGCAGCCGCAAGGGCAGGGGCCAACACGAAGGCCAGCGCAAGCAGCGGCCGCGAAGCCGTGATGTTGAATTGATGAAGACGTTTCAAGGGAACTCCTGATGTCACGTGCGCCTCGGCACGCAAAAAAACCTGGGCTTGGCTCAAGTCGCCTGCGTAAAGCAGGCGTAGGCAAGGCTTGGCATGTACCGGCCCAGTTTGGGCCCGGTTGTCAGGAAATGGGCGGTTTTTGGTCGCGCGCAGCGGGAGCGCTGGCGAACTGCAGGCCGACTGCCGCTGGCGCTGCATGAGGTGCAGGCAGGGCTGAGACCTCAGCTGCTGAAAAGACCAAGGCCACGGCGTGGCAGGTCTGGCAGGCTGAACAGGCGTCGCAGTCGGCCTTCACCGTCGTAGCCACCGGCTCGGCGGCCAGGTCTGCGTGGACTTGCTCGTTGGCGTGCGTATCGTGGGCGTGCGTATTTTGCGTGTGCGCCTTGGCTGACCCAGAGTGCCCGGCGCAGTCTTGCAGCGCGTGCTCAGTGGGTGCTGCGCTGATGGCCATGGCGTCACCCATGCCACCGCGCAGCGGCAGCAAAAGCACAAGAAGCAACAGCACGAAAAAACGCATGGGCCTGATGATAAAGCCGGTAGCAGCGCTTGAGCTGAGCGCTGGTCAAAACCCTTGCAAGACCTTGCGCTGGCTCAAATTGCAGCCAGGGCTTGGGCGGCCTTGTCCAGCCACATCTGCAGGCTGTCGAGCAAATCATTGCGGCTGAAGGAGCAGCTTTCTTCAGTGAACAAGGCGCTCGATTCGAGCCGGCTCAGCAGCTGCCCGAGCACATCAGCGAAGCGGGGCGGCAGCGCCGACAGCAAGTCTTGCTGGCTTTGCGCCAGTTCAGAAAATTCCGCGGCTTTGAGCGTATCGCTGCGCAGCCCGTCCAAGCCCGACTGCAGTGCTTGCAGCGCGGCCTCATGGACTGGTTTCAGCTTGGGCTTCATGGCGAAACGGGCACCGGCTGGCGCTTGGGCATCTTGTCAAACACCAGCGTCACCAAGGCCAGCACGGCAAAGGGCACGCCCACCCAGGCCAGTCGGCTCAGGCCCAGGGTGTCCAGCAGGGCGCCACTCATCACGCTGCCCAACGCTGTGCCAACGTACAGCATGGAGCCATTCAGGCTCATGAGAAGAGGCGCCTGCGCGGGCGACAAACTGGCCAGGCGGCTTTGTTGCGGCGCCATCATGCCGAAGCCGGCCACGCCCCACACCACCATCGCTGCAATCGTCAGCGCCATATGGCCTTGGGTCAGTGGCAGCAGGCCCATCATCAGCACCAGCACCGAGAGTTGCAGTTTGAGCGAGCGCAGCGGGCCAAAGCGGTCATTGGCCCAGCCGCCTATCAAGGTGCCGACGATGCCGGACACGCCAAACGCGGCGAGGCTGAGCGAAAGCTCAGTGGTGCTCATGGGGTTGAGCGCTTGCAGCACGGGGCCGATGTAGGCAAACACACTGAAGATGGCCACAAAGTAAAGCAAGGTGCGCAGCCACACCCGCAACACGGCCGGCTGCAAAGCCGCAGCACGAAAGCCTGCAAAGCTGCTGCCCGCGCTGGCCATGTTGGCCGGGATGATCCAACTGGCGGCTACCAAAGCGCCGAGGCTGGCCGCGGCCGACAGCCACACCGGCACGCGCCAGCCGTATTCAAAACCCAGCCATGCGCCCACGGGCACGCCCACCGCGTAGCTGATGCTGATGCCCAGGAAAGCAATGGACAAAGCCTTGCCGCGCTGAGCCGGCGCCACCATGCTCACCGTGAGTGCCGAAGCCACTGCCGTGAACATGGCACCAGCGCCCATCAACACCCGACCGGCCAGCAGCCAAGCCAGGCTGGGCGCCAGCGCACACACCAGGCAGCCCATGCCAAACAGAAAAAGCGCCAATTGAATGGCGCGCTTGCGTGACCACTTGGCAGTGGTGATGACGAGAACCGGGGCCAAGATGGCGGTGGCCACGGCATAAGCCGTCATGGCCTGCCCGGCTGCTGCCAGGCTGATACCCAGTGACTCGCTCATGGGGCCGAGGATGCCGCCGAGCACAAAGGCTCCGCTGCCGATGACGAGATTGCACAGAGAAAAGAAATACAAGATAGGGGGCATGGTGTGGATTGTCGCCTCTGTCTCCTTTGCTTCCCTTGTCTCCTTCGCGTCCTCGACCGGCGCCGCATCGGGTGCATCCCTAGGGCCAATGGCCTGGCCAGCTTGTAGGCTTCGGGCCAGACATCGAAAGCTGCCGTGACCCCTGAACAGAACTTCCCCTCACCCGAAGCAACACACTTCTCAGTCTGGCCCAAGCGCCTGCCTCGCCACATCCAGCCGCCGGCCACCTCGTTGTGGCACAACCTGGCCGTGAGCGCGCTGCGCTACCCCGACAAGCCGGCGCTGGTGTTTTTTGAGCAGGTGCTCACTTATGCGCAATTAAAAGCGCAGGCCGAGCAATTGGCCGCGGCCCTGCACCGCTGGGGCGTGCGCGCGGGCGACCGCGTTTTGCTCAACTTGCAGAACTGTCCGCAAGCTGTGGTGGCGCACTTCGCCATCCTGCGCGCCAATGCCGTGGTGGTGCCCGTCAATCCCATGAACCGGGCTGAAGAGCTCAAGCACTACATCACCGACCCAGCCGTGCGCGTGGCCATCACCTCGGCCGACCTGGCGCCTGAGCTGGCCAAGGCGCATGCGCAATTGCCGCCCGGCGAGCGGCTGACGCACATGCTGGTGACGCACTTCAGCGACGCGATGCCGGCCGATGCTTCCAGCGTGCCCATGCCCGAGGCTTGGCAAGATTGGCTGCTGACTCGGCACGCGGCGCCGCAGCTTGAAGACGGCGAGGTGCTGGCCTGGGCCGAAGCCCTTGCCAGCGCCGATGCCGCCGCGTTGCCGGCCCACACCGCCGGCCCGTCCGACCTGGCCGTGCTGCCCTACACCAGCGGCACCACCGGCCTGCCCAAGGGCTGCATGCACACGCACGCCGGCCTGATGCACAACGCCGTAGCCACCTGCCTTTGGGGCAACAGCACGTCTGAAAACGTGGGCCTGCTGGTCGTGCCCATGTTTCACATCACCGGCATGGTGTCCGTCATGCATGCGTCCATTTACGCCGGCGCCACCTTGGTCATGATGCCGCGCTGGGATCGCGAACTGGCGGGGCACCTGATCTCGCGCTGGCGCGTCACGCACTGGACCAACATCCCGACCATGGTGATTGACTTGCTGGGCAGCCCCAACGTGGCCAGCTTTGACTTGAGCAGCCTTGTCTACATAGGCGGTGGCGGCGCGGCCATGCCGCAGGCGGTGGCGCAGCGCCTGAAGGAGCAATATGGCTTGCGTTACATCGAAGGCTACGGCCTGACCGAAACCGCCGCGCCTTCGCACAGCAACCCGCCCGATAGCCCGCGTCAGCAATGCCTGGGCATTCCTTTCATGAGCACCGATGCCCGCGTCATCGATCCGATCAGCTTGGCTGAGTTGCCGCCGGGGGAGCAGGGCGAAATCGTGATCTGCGGGCCGCAAGTGTTTCAGGGTTATTGGCGCCAGCCTGAAGCCACGGCGGCGGCGTTCATCGACATGGACGGCAAACGGTTCTTTCGCTCAGGCGACTTGGGCCACAAAGATGCCGAGGGTTACTTCTTCATCACCGACCGGCTCAAACGCATGATCAATGCGTCGGGCTTCAAGGTCTGGCCGGCCGAGGTCGAAACGCTGATGTTCAAGCACCCGGCCATTCAAGAGGCTTGCGTCATTTCGGCGCAAGACGCTTACCGGGGCGAAACAGTCAAGGCCGTGGTGGTGCTGCGTGCCGAGGCAAAAGGCCAGGTTCAGCCGCAAGACATCATCGATTGGTGCCAGGCCAACATGGCGGCCTACAAGTACCCGCGTATCGTCGAGTTGGTCGATGGACTGCCCAAGAGTGGCTCGGGCAAGGTCATGTGGCGGCTGCTGCAGGAGGCGCAAAGTCAGGGCAAAGCCTGAGACCCCTCTGGCATCATCAAGCATCATGACAACGCCTGATCCTCTGAAACAGCCCCCGCGCCCACGCAAATCCAACTTTCCGCTGCCTCAGCCTGACGCTGAGTTGGGCAAGCCCTTGGCCGGCTGGCGGCTGCGGCTGTACACCATTATTTTTGAAGCCGACACCGTGGCCGGCCGCCGCTTTGACGTGCTGTTGATTCTGGCCATTTTGGTCAGTGTGGGCGTGGTGATGGCCGACAGCGTGCAGCATTTGAATGCCCGTTACGGCGCCATTTTCAACGGGGCAGAGTGGCTGTTCACTCTCATCTTCACCGCCGAATACCTGGCTCGGCTGGCCTGCGTACGTCACCCCATGCGCTACGCCACCAGCTTTTTCGGTGTCATTGATTTGCTGGCCGTGCTGCCGACTTATTTGGCGCTCTTTTTCCCAGAGCTGTATGCGCTGATTGATGTGCGTGTGCTGCGCTTGCTGCGCGTGTTTCGCGTCTTCAAGCTGGCCGCTTATGTGGCCGAATACCAAACGCTGGCCTCGGCCCTGGCTGCCAGCCGCCGCAAGATCCTGGTGTTCCTGTCGGGCGTGCTGATGCTGGTCTTGATTTTGGGCACCGTGATGTACGTGGTCGAAGGCCCTGGCAATGGCTACACCAGCATCCCGACCTCGGTGTACTGGGCCATCACCACGCTCACCACCGTGGGCTTTGGCGACATCACGCCCAAGACCGATCTAGGGCGCTTGATCGCGTCATTCATGATGCTCATGGGCTGGGGCACGCTGGCTGTGCCCACCGGCATCGTCACCGCCGAAATGGCCGCGCAGCGCTCGGGTCGCCGGCCATCAGCGCCCACCACGCGCACCTGCCATGAATGCCTGACCGAAGGGCATGCGGCAGATGCGCACTATTGCGACAACTGCGGTGCCAAGTTGCCGGCCTACCAAGCCGGCAGCCAATAACCGGCTTAGTTCCCCTTAGTTCCCGCCTGCAAGCGTCAGGCGGCGCGGCGTGATCTCCACCGAGTCACTGCCCGTGCTCATCCACACCGTACCGTCTTGAATCGTCACTTGCAGTTGCATGCTGCGCTGGGCCAGTTTGGCCAGCGCCTGGCTTTGTGCCGCGTCAATCTGCCACACCACCAGGTTAGCCGCCCGCGTGAGCTTGGTCTCAATGGCTTTCCACCACACCGGCGTGCTGCTGGCAAAGCTGAACACCGTCACGCGCTCGGCCCGGCCGGCGGCCTTCATCAGGCGCTTGTCGTCGGGCTGGCCCACGTCGATCCAGTGGCGAATGGCCTCTGTGTAGTCCTTGTGCCAAAGCGCAGCCTCGTCTACATCCCACAAGTCCTTGGCAAATTCCAAGTGGCCGCTCTTGTCGTCTGCCGTCACGTTCAAAGCAAAAGCCAGCACGCGAATCATCATGCGTTCGTCGGCCTCGGAAGGGTGGCGCGCAATCACCACGGAATGGTCGGCGTACACGCCGCGGTCCATGTCGGCGATTTGCAA
>CAZNQE010000127.1:0-7333 GCA_964575005.1 uncultured Polaromonas sp.
GGCTGAAAAACAATGTGCCGCTCTTTGAGGTACTTGGCCGCTTTCCACAAGGCCTGGTCATAGCCGCCCAGTGGCGAGCCGCGGTAGCCTGAAATGAAACCGGCGGTGTTTTTGCCGAGCTGCTGGTCGCGCAGACGCTGCAACATGGGCAGCTTGACCAGCGCCTGCACCCCGCTCATGAAAGCATGGCCGTAGTCCAGGCTGTACTTGTCATCCAGCGTGACGGTGTCAATCGCGCGGCGGATGTGCTCGGGCAGGGGTGCGTTCATGGCGGTGTCTCCGTAATCGTTATGCCGCCAAAGTGTAGGTCGCAGGTTCAGACAGGTGTTTGCTTTTTGTGGCCCTTTTCAAGGCTCGTGCGCAAGATTCTTTCTTAAACTGCAGTGCATGAACACACTCGACAAGTTTGACCTCGCCATTTTGAAAGAGCTGCAAACCGAAGCACGCCTGACCAACGCCGAGCTGGCCAGCCGAGTTGGCCTGTCGGCCGCGCCTTGCTGGCGGCGCGTCAGAGCGCTCGAAGAAGCCGGCTTCATCACCGGCTACCGCGCTGAAATCAACCGCCAGAAAATCGGCCTGGGCGTGCTGGCCTTTGTGCGGCTGGACGCCGACCGCAACACGGCCGACGCCACGCGGCAACTTGAAGACGCGATCCGCCAGTTGCCCGAAGTCATCAGCTGCCACTACATCAGCGGCGCCGGCACCTTCGAGCTGCAAGTCGTCACCCCCGACCTCGACAGCTTCAGCCGCTTCGCGCGGCACCAGCTGATGAACCTGCCAAATGTGAAGGACTTGCATACCAGTTTTTCATTGGGCGAGGTGAAGGCGAGTGGGGCGTTGCCGCTGGGGCATTTGGGTAGCTAAGCCGCGCACCGCGCCTACTTGCATGGCCACGCCCAAGCCCGAATCCTTAGGACAGTCCGGCTCGCTCGGCTTGGATCCAGCTGGCCGAATATGATAAAAGTTCTAAATTTCTTGCTGAGGCGCTTGTTGAAAACCTCTGCAGTTCCTCTCTCGTATTGCGGAATTATTACTTCATGATTTTTCTTTCCCTACTCCTGGCATTCTCGCGCCAAGCTATTTCCTGTGATAGCAGTATTCCGCAGCGGAGCATCACGTTTCGTGGGCAACTGTCAGGAGATGACTTAACGGTGACACGGGGTGGTCGAGACTTCGACGCCCGAATGAGTCTATGGAGCATTAATGTCTTCGATGCTGAGGAGCAGTCGCTCAATGATTTTTACTTGGAGCGTGCCGCCGAAAGAGATATCGGGTGGTTGGCCGGAGCAATATATATGCCGCCAAATGAATACGATGAGGCAATACAACCTGAACTATCGGTATATGTGTGGCTGCCAACTTCTGCATTTAATTCGCTGTGGGTCAATGTTAATATTTCTTCGGAACTAGTTTATAGTCTGACTTTAACCGCGCCTTTTCAAGGCTCTGCATTGAATTATGTGGGGGGCGGGAAAGAGTGGAGTGCTCAAAAAGAAAACCCTCTTTTATTGACGCAAGTTGAGTTCAATATGTACCGTGCCAAAAACGCCTAATTTATGAGGCATAGATTTAGAGTCGCTTTGACATTTAAATTCCAAAATAAATGAATAGTTTGCGAATCCGTGCTTTGCAGAATCTGCGATTTGTAGACCCACGCCTTTTTCTTGTTAATTTGAGACAGCTTGAGCAGGAAGTATCTTGTTCAGGATCGCCAGGCCGAATTAAGACGCTCCGAACAAATGGGCTGAGGGAAGCTCGGGAACAGCGCCAAGCCGCACTCTTTTGCTATGGTTGGGGCGAACGACTTGGACAAAAGGTCACATTCGCAGCACATGAAGACCAAGACTTCGATTTTGTTGCTTTATGGGAAGATGGCGATGTCAAAAAGCTAGTGCCGGTTCAGTTAAAAGAGGTGGTCCCGAAAGCGGTAAATGCAAACGCTACTCTCGAATCCCTTCTAGATGATCTCCACATTAAATACTGTGACTCGTCTGACCTAGTCATCGTTATTTACCTCAACCAGCGCGTCCGATTCATGCCAGAAATAGACAGCTTTAATAGACTGAAAGTTGCATCGGTATGGATCTTTGGGGCCGTGACGCCTGATCAGTCAGTCTGGACGTTGTGGGGCGACTTCAAGGGAGCCTGTTGGTCCAGTCAGTTTTCATATCCCGTGTAGCTTTGCTCCACTCGCTGAACTAAAGTTGCTCCAGTAGCGCCCTCTTTACCTCCCCTTAACCCCCCGGCCAAACCCGCTCAAGCCTCGCCTTGTAAAGTCGGGTGATGCTCATGCCCGTTTCCCCTTCCCTGTCTGGCCAAGCTGCGCCGCCCGTCAAGCGCTGGTCATCCCGTTTCGCAAAGTTCCTCAGCTTGCCGACTGCCCTTGGCCTGCTGCTTTTGGTTGCCGCCGCCGTCGGCATCAAGCTTTACTTTTTCCCCGCTGAAGAGCCGCCTGCTTTCGTGACCGCCACGGCTTCGCTGGGCGACATTGAGCAGTCGGTGCTGGCCACCGGCACCGTCCAGGCGTCCAAGCAGATCAGCGTGGGTGCACAGGCTTCTGGGCAGATTCGCAGCTTGAATGTGGCGCTGGGCGATGTGGTCAAAAAGGGCCAGCTGATTGCCGAGATTGACGCGATGAAGCAGCAGAACGATTTGCGCAATGCCGAGGCGGCGCTGCTCAGTGCTGAGGCATTGCTGGGCTCGCGCCAGGCCGCGCTCAAGCAGGCTGAGCTGAACTTTGCGCGCCAGCGTGACTTGCTGGCGGCCGACGCGATTGCACGGCAGGTGTACGAACAGGCCGAGGCCACGCTGGGCAGTGCGCGTGCAGACGTCAAAACGTCAGAGGCGCAGATCGCGCAGTCGCGCATTGCGGCTGACACGGCGCGTGTGAACCTGGGCTACACCCGCATCGTCGCGCCCATGGACGGCGTGGTGGTGGCCATCGTCGCGCAGCAGGGGCAAACCGTGAATGCCAACCAGAGCGCCCCCACGCTCATCAAGCTGGCTACGCTGGACACCGTGACCATCAAGGCGCAGATTTCCGAGGCGGATGTGGTGCGCGTCAAGGCTGGGCAAAAGGTGACCTTCAGCATCTTGGGGTCCCCCCAGCAGCGCTACACCACCACGCTGCGCACGGTAGAACCCGCGCCCGAATCCATTGCGACTGAGACCACGGCTGCCAACAGCAGCGCTGCCAACGCCGCGATTTATTACAACGGTCTGATGGATGTGCCGAACGCGGAAGGGCGCTTGCGCATCGCCATGACGGCGCAGGTCACCATCATCCAGAGTGAAGCCAAGGGCGTGCTGCTCATCCCATCGGCAGCCATTGACGGTGGCCGGCGCGGCCCGGCCAGCGTGCGCGTGCTAGACGACCAAGGTCAACCGCAAAAGCGCGAGGTCAAGGTCGGCCTGAACAACAACGTGAACGCGCAAATTCTCGAAGGCCTGGCCGAGGGCGACAAGGTGGTGCTGAGCGAAGCGCCGTCCCCTGAGGGCAAAGGCGAGCGTCGGCCGCCGCGTTTGCGTTTGTGATGCCAATACCCCTGCTCGAAATACGCGGCCTGCAGCGCGACTTCCCCGCGGGCGAAGGCACGATCACCGTGCTCGCCGATGTGAACCTGGACATTCATGCCGGCGAGATGGTGGCCATCATTGGCGCCTCGGGCTCGGGCAAGTCCACGCTCATGAACATCCTGGGCTGCCTGGACCAGCCCAGCGCGGGCAGTTACCGCGTGGCCGGCCGCAGCACGGCTGATTTGGGGCCGGACGAGCTGGCCGAACTCAGGCGTGAGCATTTCGGTTTCATTTTTCAGCGTTATCACTTGCTGGGCGATTTGAGTGCACTTGGCAATGTGGAAGTGCCCGCTGTCTACGCCGGTACGGCCAGTGGCCCGCGGCGCGAGCGCGCGCTGTCGCTGTTGGCGCGGTTGGGCCTGGCCGACAGGCTGCGCCACAAGCCGGGACAGCTCTCAGGCGGGCAGCAGCAGCGTGTGAGCATTGCGCGCGCGCTGATGAACGGCGGGCGCATCATTTTGGCCGACGAGCCCACTGGCGCGCTGGACACGCACAGCGGCGCCGAGGTCATGAAGATCCTGCGCGAGTTGCATGCCGAAGGCCACACAATCGTGCTCATCACGCACGACGCCGATGTGGCGGCGCACGCCGACCGCGTGATTGAATTGCGCGACGGCCGGGTGGTGTCTGACAAGCCCGCGCCAGAGGCGCAGCTTCACAAGGCACCTGCTCAACTCAAGGCGCCACCGCCCAAGCGCAGCGGCTTGTTCGCCCTGCGCGACCGCTTCACCGAAGCGTTTCAGATGGCGCTGCTGGCCATGAACGCGCACCGCCTGCGCACCTTCCTCACCATGCTCGGCATCATCATCGGCATCGCCTCGGTCGTGTCGGTGGTCGCGCTGGGTGAAGGCTCGCGCCAGGCGATCTTGAAGAACATCAGCGCCATGGGTACCAACACCATCGAGGTGTTTTCAGGCAACAGCTTTGGCGACCTGCGTGCCGCCCGCGTGCGCACACTCGTGCCCAGCGACGCCGAGGCGCTGGCCGGCCAGAGCTATGTGGACAGCGTCACGCCCAACGTGAGAACCAACACCACGCTGCGCTTTGACAACATTGCGGTGTCCGGCACTGTCATTGGCGTGGCCGAGCAGCATTTCAGGGTGCGCGGCCTGCAAATGGAATTCGGCCGCAGCTTTGACGCCAGCAGCGTGGCCCGCGCGACGCAAGAAGTGGTGATCGACGACAACACGCGCAAGCAACTTTTCCCCGACATGCCGAATCCGGTCGGCCAAACCATCTTGCTCGGCCAGATTCCCTGCGTGGTCATCGGCGTGACGCGGCGTAACGACAACGCGAGCAACGACTCGCTCAATGTGTGGGTGCCGTACACGGCGGTGATGACGCGCATGACCGGCCAAAGCTGGTTGCGCAGCATCACCGTGCGCATCAGCGACGAGGTGACGCCCGCCACCGCCGAGCAAGGCATCACCAAGCTGCTGACGCAGCGCCACGGCCGGCAAGACTTCTTTTTGTACAACACCGACACCGTGCGCCAGACCGCGCAAGCCACCACCAAAACCATGACGTTTTTGATCTCCACGATCGCGATGATCTCGCTCGTCGTGGGCGGCATTGGCGTGATGAACATCATGCTGGTGTCCGTGACCGAACGCACGCGGGAGATCGGGGTGCGCATGGCAGTCGGCGCACGGCGCAGCGACATTCGTCAGCAGTTCCTCATCGAGGCGGTGCTGGTCTGTTTGCTAGGCGGCCTGATGGGCATTGGCTTGTCGCTCCTGGTGGGCTGGGGCGTTGAAAAGTCGGGCAGCGACTTCGTCTTTGTGTACTCGACGATGGCCATGGTGGCGGCTTTTGTGTCGGCCAGCGTCATCGGCGTGGTGTTTGGTTTCCTGCCGGCCAACAGCGCGGCCAAGCTCAATCCAGTGGAGGCGCTGTCGCGTGAGTAAAGAGAAGTTGATGAACGATTCGATGACGTGTCGCGCGATCAGTTTGAGCGTGTTGGCGCTTGTGGGTGTAACGGGCCTAACGGGCTTGACGGGCTGCACAGCGCCGCAGGCTTTTCAAACGCCGGCCGTGAGCTTGCCTGCTGCGTACAGCCAGGCAGCGGGCAGGGGCTCGGAAGTCAAAGCGCAAGACGCCACCGCCGAGCGCTGGTGGCAAGCCTTCAACGACCCGCTGCTGGACGCCTTGGTCACTGACGTGCTGGCCCGCAACAACAACCTGGCCGCAGCGAGCGTTCGCGTGCGGCGTGCGCAGTTGCAAGCCGGCCTGGCCGCTGAGCAACAAGCACCGCAGTTCAGCGCCACTGCCAGCACGGGCAGCAGCCGTGCGTTGGAATCAGGCACAGCCAACGTGGGCAGCAACAGCGTGCGTCTGGGCGTGAGCTACGAAGTCGATTTGTGGAACCGCCTGGCCCGCCAGCAAGATGCAACGCGTTGGGAAGCGCTGGCCACTGCACAAGACGTGCAAAGCACGCGGCTCGCGCTGGTTGCCACCACTGCGCGTCTGTATTGGCAGCAGGCTTTTGTGCAGCAGCGCCTGGCCGCCAACGCGGACAGCATTGCCTATGCGCAAACCACGCTGCGCCTGATTGAAGCGCAGTACCGCGCAGGCGCCGTGTCGGGGCTGGAGTTGGCGGAAGCGCGCCAGGCTTTGGCCGCGCAACAAGCCAGCCAGCCGGCCTTGCAACAGCAACTCAGCGCCACGCGCACCGCGCTGGCTTTGCTGCTCAACGCAGCACCCGGCACCGCCGACGTAAGCGCCCGCGCCGCCACGCTGCCGCAAGCTTTGCCCACCGCGCCGCTGCCCCAAGTGCAGGCCGGCTTGCCCGCCGCGCTGCTCGGCCAGCGGCCTGACTTGCGCGCCACTGAATTGCGTTTGCGCCAAGCCTTGGCCAGCACCGACGCTGCCCGCGCCAGCGCCTACCCCGCCTTCACCCTGACCGGCAGCCTGGGAAGCACCAGCACCGCGCTGGCCAGCGTGCTGCAAAACCCGGTGGCCGCGCTCGGCCTGGGCGTGTCGCTGCCCTTCTTGCAACGCAACACCGTGCAGCTCAACATCCGCGTGTCTGAAGCGCAGTACGAAGAAGCCGTGCTGCTGTTCAGGCAAACGCTGTACACCGCGCTCGGCGAAGTGGACGACGCGCTGGGTAACCGAGGCCAGCTCGCGCTGCAAGCCGAGCGCCTGCAAGAAGCCCTGCAAGCCGCGCAGACCGCCGAGCGTTTGTACGAAGTGCGTTACCGCGCCGGCGCTGCACCGCTCAAGGCCTGGCTGGACGCGCAAGAAAAACGGCGCAATGCCGACATTGCGCTGGTCGACAACCGCCTGGCGCGGCTGAACAACCAGCTGGCGCTGTTTCAGGCGCTGGGCGGTGGTGTTGGTGGTGCCGCAGACTGATACGAAATCACGCCCCTAAGTAGAAATCCTAGGGCTTGCTTGAATCTGCGTACCAATAAGCCCGCTTTCAGTACCAACACCGCAAGAGGCGATGCGTATCGTTCGGGGTCTCAGTGCCAGACCGCGACGTGGGTCAGCCGCATTGAAACCAAGCTGCCTAACTTTATTCAAGACAGAACGAGGAGACATCGGATGAAATTCAAGAACCGCATCGCCATGGCCGTGGCCCTGGCTTTCTCGATGGGCGCTGTGCACGCGGCCACCGAGCTGGTCGTGGCCACCGTCAACAACGGCCACATGATCGAGATGCAAAAGCTCGGCAAGAACTTTGAAGCCGCCAACCCGGACATCAAGCTCAAGTGGGTCACGCTCGAAGAAGGCGTGCTGCGCCAGCGCGTCA
>CAZNQE010000128.1:0-7293 GCA_964575005.1 uncultured Polaromonas sp.
GCGTGAAGATCAACGACAAGCACATTGAAGTGATTGTTCGTCAGATGCTGCGCCGTGTGGTGGTCGAGAACGTCGGCGAGTCCAGCTACATTGCCGGCGAGCAGGTCGAGCGCTCGGTCATCCTGGACGCCAACGACGCCCTGCGCGCCGAAGGCAAGATCCCGGCGACCTTCAGCAACCTGTTGCTGGGTATCACCAAGGCATCGCTGTCCACCGACTCGTTCATCTCCGCAGCTTCCTTCCAGGAAACCACGCGCGTGCTGACCGAAGCGGCCATCATGGGCAAGCGCGACGAGTTGCGCGGCTTGAAGGAAAACGTGATCGTGGGTCGTCTGATCCCGGCCGGTACCGGTATGGCTTACCACCAGGCACGCAAGGCCAAGGAACAGATGGACGACGCCGAGCGCCGCGCCATTGCCGAAGCTGAAGCCGCTGAGTTGGAAGCTCTGCCGGCAGAGTCCAGCGCAGGCGCCGACAGCCAGGCTTGATGCCTGACCCGGCGCTCTGACGGGCAACCCCACGCGCCTTCGCGGGCCGTGGGGTTTTTTTATGCGAACGCAAAGCAAGTCAAGGCGATAAGGAGGGCAGATGCAAACAACCGATATGGTCTTCATGGCGCTGCTGGCGCTCACGCTCTTTTGGGTGGTGGGCGCTTACAACCGTCTGGTCCGCATGAAGAACGCGATTGCTGATGCGTTCTCAGGGATCGACAGCCAGTTCAAGGACCGGCATGATTTGCTGCTCAAGTTGGTGGAGGCTGCAAGCTCTTATTTGCAGCACGACCCGCTGACGCTGCCGACCCTGTTGCAGGCTCGCAGTGGAGTCAGTTCTGCGCACGACAGCCTGCGTGCCCAGCCCAGCAGCGCCGGGTTGGCGCGCCAGCTGCTCACCGCGGAGGCTCAGCTGCAGGCCCAGCTCGACGTGTTGTGGCGTGCCGCAGGTGACACCCTGGCCATGCAGGCCGACCCGAAGTTCAGGGAACTCGCCGAGCAGCTCAACACCGCGCAACGCAAGCTGGGCTTTTCGTGCCAGAGCTTTAATGGGTCGGTGGCTGATTTCAATGCGGCCAGGGCCCAGTTCCCCACGGTGCTGGTGGCACGCATGTTCGGTTTTTCGCGTGCCCTGCGTTTGAACCTGGGCCTCGATGCCGTGTGAGCCTTGACACTCGAAATTGACCAATGAACTCCCTCATGAACGACAAAGCCGCTCGGTTGCCAGCCCACATGCCCCAACAGATGCCCCAGCAGTTGCCGCTATGGCAGCAGCTTCAGGCTACAGCTGAATTGCTCCAGGCCGTGCGCAGTGGCCGATCCATGACGGCTGAGCTCGATCGATGCCTGCCGCATTTGCGCGCGGGCGTGCAAGCTTTGGGCTCGCACGTGCTGCGCTGGCTCGGTCAGGCAGAGGCCGTGCGACAGTTGCTGGCCAGCCGCGCACCGCCCCCCGAGGCCGACGCCTTGCTGTGCGTGGCGCTGGCCTTGGCGCTGGACGCCGACGATGCGCCCTACACCGAGTTCACACTGGTGGACCAAGCGGTCGAAGCCGCCAAGCGCAGCGAAGCAACAGTGCACCAGGCCAGCTTCATCAATGGTTGCCTGCGCCGCTTCTTGCGCGAACGCGACGAATTGCTCGAACTGTCACAGCGCAAACCGCAAGCGGTGTGGAATCATCCGCAGTGGTGGATAGACCGCGTGCGCAAAGACCATCCGCAGGCGTGGATGAGCATTCTGGAGGCCAACAACAGCCGAGCGCCCTTGACCTTGCGCGTGAACCGTCAGCAATGCACCCAAGCCCATTACCTGCAGACCCTGGCCGATGCCGGACTGAGCGCCGAACCTGTGGGCGACCAGGGGGTGCTGTTGCACAAAGCACCAGCGGTAGCCCAGCTCCCGGGCTTTGCCGAGGGACACTTTTCCGTCCAGGACGCGGGGGCGCAACTGGCCGCACCGCTCTTGCTTGCAGGGCTGCAAGCGGCGGCGGGTGGCCATGCCTTGCGCTTGCTGGATGCCTGCGCAGCGCCGGGCGGGAAAACGGCGCACTTGCTGGAGTTCGCGGGCCCAGAGGCCCAGGTTCTGGCCTTGGACATCGACGCCCAGCGCTGCCACCGCGTTGAGCAAAATCTGGCTCGCCTGCAACTCAAGGCGAACGTCCAGGCGGCAGATGCTGCCTTGCCAGACGCATGGTGGGACGGCCAGCTGTTTGACGGCATCTTGCTGGACGCGCCCTGCACGGCCTCGGGCATCGTGCGCCGGCATCCGGACGTGCGCTGGCTGCGTCGGCCCACAGACATCGCCCAGCTGGCGGCGCAGCAAGCGCGTTTGCTCGAGGCACTCTGGCCGCTGGTCCGGCCCGGCGGGCGAATGCTTTACTGCACCTGCTCGGTTTTCCTGGCCGAAGGTGAGCAACAGATTCAAACGTTTCTTGGGCGCCACACTGAGGCCTTATTAAGGCCTTCACCAGGTCACCTGCTGCCCCAAAAAGGGGACGGGAGCCCTGTCATACCCGACAATTTAGTACGTGAGTACGACGGTTTTTATTACGCATTGCTTGAAAAGCACACGGCCTGAACGGGGGGCGGTGGCCATTGCCGCGACCGTCTGGCGGCAATGGCACGCATGGGTGCATGGCCTGGTCCTGTCCAGCCTGCTGGTGGCCGGTGTGTTGAGTGCGCCTTTGACGCGGGCGGCCGGGGTGGCTCAAGCGGCCCAAGCGGCCTCTACCCCTGGCGCCCAATTGAGTCAGTTGCGCACGGAGCGCACTGACGAGGGGCTTTATGTCACCGCTGCGGTGAGTTTTGACTTGCCCGCGGTGGTTCAAGACGCCTTGCTCAAGGGCATTCCGCTTTTCTTCTTGATCGAGGCTGAGGTGTACCGCGATCGCTGGTACTGGACGGACCCACGTGTCGCCGCAGCTTCGCGCACCGCTCGCCTGGCTTTTCAGCCGCTCACGCGGCGCTGGCGCGTCAACATTGGCACCGGCTCTGGCGCTGCGGCCGGCAATGGGCTGCGCGCAACGTTCAATCAGAATTACGACACCTTGGACGAAGCTCTGTCAGCCGTGCAGCGGGTGCCCCGATGGAAAGTTGCCGAGCCCAATGAAATCAAGTCAGGTTCGGACCACCGCCTGGCCTTCAGCTTCAGGCTGGATCTTTCGCAACTGCCTCGCCCTTTTCAAATCGGTATGGTGGGCCAGCGCGACTGGACCATCCTGATTGAGGCTGAGCAACAGATCGGGCGCGAGCCGCGGTCGGTGGTGGAGCTGGCGCGTGAGCCAGCAGCTGACGCAGCCCGCTAAGCCTTTATGTCCTCATCCCGACCCAGCGAGCCGATCCTGCCCTTGCAGCGCCAAAGCCGCGCCGTGCGCTGGACGCTGGGCGTTGGCCTTGGCGTGGTGGCCGCGCTGTCCCTGGTCCTGCTCTTTTTATTGACGCAAGCAACGGGTAACCGCGAGCTTTATGAGCGCAACTACGCCCTGCTGTTCGGTCTGAACATCGGCGTCGCTGGGCTGCTGTTGATTGCTATCGGCTGGATCGTGCTGCGCCTGCTGTTGCGACTGCGCCAGCGTAAGTTCGGTAGCCGGCTGCTGGTCAAGTTGGCGGCCATTTTTGCGCTGGTCGGCCTCATGCCAGGCCTGATGATCTACGTGGTGTCCTACCAGTTCGTCTCCCGCTCCATCGAAAGCTGGTTTGACGTGGAGGTGGAAACAGCGCTCAACGCAGGCCTGAACCTGGGCCGCGTCACACTGGATACTTTGGCCGCCGACTTGGGCAGCCGGACCCGGCAGGCCGCCAATCAACTCTCGCAAGACAGCAGCGTCTCGCCCAGTCTCACCGTCGAGCGTTTGCGAGAACAGCTGGCAGTGCGCGATGTCGTTCTCTGGAGTGCCACTGGGCAGTTGCTGGCCAGCGCGGGCGAGTCTCGCTTGCTCTTGCAACCCGAGCGGCCCAGCACGCAGCAGCTGCGTCAGGCGCGCAGCAAGCGGGTCATCACACAAATTGAAGGCCTGGACGATGCGCTACCCGCGCCAAATGCCGAGGGCGCCGGAGCTACCGCGCCGCGCCAGCCGCCGCGCATCAAGGCGCTGGCGCTGGTCAGTGAGTCGAGTTTCGGCTTGGCGGGCAGCGACCGGTTCTTGCAGTTCACCGAAACCCTTCCGGCTGACCTGGTGGCCAATGCGCTTGCCGTGCAAAGTGCGAACCGCGAATACCAGGAGCGAGCCTTGGCCCGGGGTGGCTTGCGTCGCATGTACATCGGCACGCTCACTCTGAGTTTGTTTTTGGCGGTCTTCGGTGCCGTGCTCCTGGCGGTGCTGCTGGGCACCCAGCTGGCGCGGCCGCTGCTGCTTCTGGCCGAGGGCGTGCGCCAAGTGGCGCTGGGCGACCTCCGGCCCAAGGCGGTGCTGCAGAGCAAGGACGAGCTCGGAGGGCTCACGCGTTCTTTTGCCCAGATGACGCAGCAACTGGCCGACGCCCGCTTTGCCGTGCAAAAAAGCATGCTCCAGGTGGACGCTGCACGCGCTGACCTGCAAACCATTCTGGACAACCTGTCGGCCGGCGTGCTGGTGCTCGACACCCAAGGGCGCATTCGCTCCAGCAACCCGGCCGCCGCCCGCATCCTGCATTTGAATCTGGCAGAGCATCAGGGCCAAGCCCTGCGCGACCTGCCAGACCTGGCCGAGTTTGGCCAAGGTGTGCAAGCGCGCTTTGAAACCTATCTGCGCGAAGCCGCCGAACACGACCTGGCACCATGGCAACAGACCTTTGAGCTGCACGGCGGCCTGGCCGAGGTCCAAGACCGGGCCGTGACCTTGATTGCACGCGGCGCGCGCATGCCCGGCACACAAGAATGCCTGCTTGTTTTTGACGACGTGTCCGAGATGGTGTCGGCCCAGCGCGCCCAGGCCTGGGGCGAAGTGGCGCGGCGACTGGCCCACGAAATCAAAAATCCACTCACGCCCATTCAGTTGTCGGCGGAGCGACTGGAAATGAAGCTCAAGCCCAAGCTAGAGCCGACCGAGCAGGCCTTCCTGGGCAAGTCCGTCAAGACCATCGTGGACCAGGTCGATGCCATGAAACGGCTTGTCAACGAGTTTCGCGATTACGCGCGTCTGCCCGCTGCGCAACTGCAAGCGCTGGACTTGAACGCGCTGGTGCAAGACGTCATGCAGCTGTATGCGCATGGCACGTCAGCGCCCATCTTGCTCGAGCTGGACCCAGACGCGCCGATGATGCGCGGCGATGCGCAGCAGCTACGCCAGGTCATGCACAACCTTCTGCAAAACGCACTGGACGCCCAGGAAAGCCTGGCGATGCAGACGGCTGGCCGTGTTGCGCCTGGCCCGGTCGTCTTGAAGACCGAGTACTCGGCCAGCAGCCAACGCGTGCGTTTGATCGTGCGTGACAGCGGCGGCGGCTTCCCCGACAACATCCTCAAGCGCGCCTTCGAGCCTTATGTCACGACCAAGACCAAGGGCACCGGCTTGGGCCTGGCCGTGGTCAAGAAAATTGCCGATGAGCACGGTGCTCGCATCGACGTCAGCAACCGCATCGTTGGCGGCGTGCTGCAGGGTGCCCAAGTGTCGTTATCATTCGCAGTTGTTACTTAACAACAGCGGTTTTCTTGGCCGCGGGTGGACGGTAGCGAAGGTATCAAGGCAATCCATGGCAAATATTCTGGTGGTCGACGACGAGCTGGGCATTCGTGACCTGCTGTCTGAAATCCTCAATGACGAAGGACATCAGGTAGACCTCGCGCAAAATGCGGCAGAGGCGCGGCTCGCACGTCAGCGAGCCCGGCCCGATCTGGTGCTGCTCGACATCTGGATGCCCGACACAGACGGGGTCACCTTGCTCAAGGAATGGTCATCCTCCGGCCTTCTGACCATGCCCGTGATCATGATGAGCGGCCATGCCACCATCGACACCGCCGTCGAAGCCACACGCATTGGTGCCATGGCCTTCCTCGAAAAGCCGATCACCCTGCAAAAGCTCCTGCAGGCAGTTGAAAACGGTCTGACCAAATCCGCCCCCCGCAAGCCGGCCATGCCTGCTTTTTTACCC
Source organism: uncultured Polaromonas sp. (assembly GCA_964575005.1). Classification (GTDB taxonomy): domain Bacteria; phylum Pseudomonadota; class Gammaproteobacteria; order Burkholderiales; family Burkholderiaceae_C; genus Polaromonas. The sequence goes on from CAZNQE010000128.1 coordinate 6,059, forward strand.
GCGCAGGCAGGCGACATGAACACCCTCGTGGGTGCCGCCGCACAAGTCCAGGTCATGGTGCCCGAGGATGACAGCCCCAAGGCAAACCAGAGTTTTCTGCTCGAAAAGCCCCTGCGCGATGCGCGCGACGAGTTCGAAAAAGCCTACTTCGAGTTTCATCTTTTTCGCGAAGGCGGCTCCATGACCCGCGTCGCTGAGAAGACGGGTCTGGAGCGCACCCACCTCTATCGCAAGCTCAAGCAACTCGGTGTCGACCTCAGCCGAGGAAAACGTTCAGCTTGAAGCTCAAAACAGCGCCTCGACTGCTATATAATTCGAGGTTCTGGCCCGGTAGCTCAGTCGGTAGAGCAGAGGATTGAAAATCCTTGTGTCGGTGGTTCGATTCCGCCCCAGGCCACCAATCCAAGACGCCCAACTGTTCTCAGTTGGGCGTTTTCATTTGGGGCATCCCCAGAGCACGCGGGGTGTGGCGCAATTCTACGTGTGCCAACCCCCTCCGGTACTTGGGGCGGTATTGACCCCCAAATCTCATACTCTGCCTTCTCTTCTCACGAAACTTCTGCAAACCCTCACGCTGTGGCACACGCAGAACGCCTTTCACGGCAATAACTTACGCGTGTGTCGGATACGAAGGTTTTGCTATCGACTTGCTGAGGCAGGCCATGAGATCGGGGTTATTTCGAGTGGCGACTCTTCTTCTGAAGCGAGTCTCCCTTGCTGCGGTTGACCGATGAATTGAGTGCCTGAAGGTTCTTCGTGGCGTCTGACCCGCCCCGAGACTGCGGTGTGATGTGGTCAACATCCCAGCCCATGTCTGAACTCTTGCCATGCGAGTGGCGGTACATCGGATTGCCGTAGGGGTCCTGTCGGTACAGGTCCGGATCTTTGCCGCGCATCTTCGCGGCGTTGTCCCAGGCTTTGTTGATCTGATCTTTCGTTGCCATAGCTTTCTTCCTTGAGGTTATTGCCCTGAAGCGCAGGGCAGCGCATAAAGTCCTTCGCGCTTTTGCGATTCGACTAAATTTTTGTACGCCAACATCGGGCGATCGACTCCGAGCTTTCCTTTGTCTCGGGTTTTCACCTTGAATACGTCAATGGGTTTGTCACTCTTGAGCCCCGCTTTGGCCATGATCCGTTCGCCGCGAACAGGCATCCCTTTGAACGACCAAAGCGCTGAAAACACGGCAGCTTGTCCCTCGGTGAGGTTGATATGGCCGTACTCTGGCAGCAGCACC
>CAZNQE010000129.1:0-7161 GCA_964575005.1 uncultured Polaromonas sp.
TCGCTCAGGATGTCGCCAAACAAGTTGCTGGCCACCACCACGTCAAAAAAGTCAGGCCGCTGCACAAAGTGAGCGGTCAGGATGTCGATGTGGAACTTGTCCAGCTTGATGCCGGCGTAGTTCTTGGCCATTTCTTCCACGCGCTCGTCCCAGTAAGGCATGGAAATCGAAATGCCGTTGGACTTGGTGGCGCTGGTCAGGTGCTTTTTAGGCCGTGACTGCGCGAGCTCGAAGGCGAACTTCAGCACGCGGTCCACACCGATGCGGGTGAAGACCGACTCCTGCAAAACAAACTCGCGATCGGTGCCGGGGAAGGCCTTGCCGCCGATGCTGGAGTACTCGCCTTCGGTGTTCTCGCGCACGATATAAAAGTCGATCTCGCCGGGCTGGCGCGGGCTGCCGTCGCGCCGCACCACGGGCGCAATGATGCCGGGCATGAGGCGCGCAGGCCGCAGGTTGATGTACTGGTCAAACTCGCGGCGGAACATCAAGAGTGAGCCCCACAAAGACACGTGGTCGGCAATCTTGTCCGGCCAGCCAACCGCGCCAAAGTAAATCGCGTCATGGCCGCCGATCTGGTCTTTCCAGTCGTCGGGCAGCATCTTGCCGTGCTTTTCAAAGTAGTCCCAGCTTGAAAAGTCGAAGTGGTCAAAGTGCAGGTCGATGCCAAATTTGGTGGCTGCAGCTTCCATCACGCGCAGGCCTTCGGGCATGACTTCTTTGCCAATGCCGTCGCCGGCGATGACGGCGATGCGTTTTTTGGTGGATGGGGTGTTCATGTTTTCTTTCCGGACAGTAGGTATAAAACTCGTTGGCGTAATTTGTGCGCCGTATTCTGGCTCAGGCTTCAGGCGTCTGTTTTTTGAGCTTTGAAACGGCAGGCCGGGTCGGCCGCACCACCAGCGCCACGCCGACGGCAGTCAGCGCAGTACCCAGCCAGGTCGCCGCCGTCACCGGCTCACGGAACAGCAGCCAGGCCATCAGCGCGGTGGTCGGCGGCACCAAATACAGCAAGCTGGTGACAGCGGTGGCAGCGCCGCGCTGGATCAAAAGGTACAAAAGAGAGCTGCCGCCCAGGGTCAAGACGAAAACCGACCAGGCCATGGCCGCGATGAAAGACGGGTTCCATGCGATGGCCTCAGTCTCCAGCCAGGTCAAGGGCAAGGTCACCGCGAACGCAGCCAACAGCTGAATGGTGTTGGCGGTGCGCACGTCCGCCGGCTTGACGAAACGCTTTTGGTAAAGCGTGCCCGCCGTGATGCTTAAGAGCGCAAACACGGCGGCGGCCAGCGTCAGCGAACTCACTTCGGCGCCCACGCCCAGTTTGCGCCAGACGACCAGCAGCAGGCCGCTCAAGCCCAGCGCCAGTCCCAGCCACTGCACGCGGCTCACTGCATGGCCAGCGCCCTGCATGTGTGTCACCCAGACGGCCGTCAAAACCGGCTGCAAGCCGACGATCAACGCCACCAGGCCTGAGCCCATGCCGGCCTTGACTGCCACCCACACGCCGCCCAGGTAGCCCGCGTGCATCAGCATGCCGGTGACGCCGAGATGCAGCCACTGACGAGGCTCTTGCGGCCACGCGGCGCGCGCCAGACGCACCCAGACCAGAAAGCAGGCGATGGACAGGGCGTAGCGGATGGACAGGAAAGTGAGCGGCGGCGCAAAGGGCAGGCCAAACTTGGCAACCACAAAGCCCGTGCTCCAGATCAGGACGAATACCGCGGGCATGGCCCGCAACCAAGGGCCCGGTGCCCCTGAGTCTGCCGCAGCGCCGCTCATTTGGAGCGGGCGCGAATCTCGGGGATGGCTTTTTGCAGGTAATACACCATGGACCACACCGTAAGCACGGCCGACAGCCACACCAGCCAGGTGCCCCAGAGGTGGGTGTCAATGCGGCCGAACAGCATGCCGTCAAACAGCAAAAACGGAATGGCGACCATTTGCACCGTGGTCTTGAGCTTGCCGATCATGTGAACCGCCACGCTCTTGGTGGCGCCGATCAAGGCCATCCATTCGCGCAAGGCTGAGATGGCAATTTCGCGGCCAATGATGATGAGTGCTACGAACACGTCGGCCCGCTGCAAATGCACAAGCACCAACAAAGACGCGCAAACCAGGAACTTGTCCGCAACAGGGTCCAGAAACGCGCCGAACGATGAGGTCTGGTTGAGCTTGCGCGCCAAAAAGCCGTCCAGCCAGTCGGTCGCGGCAAAGACGACGAACATGACCGTGGCGATCAGGTTGCGCTGCGCGGGCGGAATGTCGATGTAAAAAATACCCACGATCAGGGGAATCGCGACGATGCGCGTCCAAGTCATGAGGGTGGGGATGGTCAGGAACATGGCTAGATTTTGGCACGTGCGCCTGAGTTTTCTCTGACGGCGGAGAGCTTCAGTGCAAAGCCCGGTAAATTTCCTCAGCCAGCTCGCGTGAAATGCCTTCGACCGTGGCGATATCTTCGGCACTGGCCGACGCAACACCCCGGATGCCACCGAATCGCTGCAAGAGGCTGGCTCGCTTTTTAGGCCCGATGCCGGCAATGTCTTCCAGCTTGCTGCCGCCCACCCGCACCTTGGCTCGTCGAGCACGCATGCCGGTGATGGCAAAGCGGTGCGCCTCGTCTCGAATCTGGGCTATCAGCATCAGCGCTGCCGAGTCTCGGCCCAGGTAGACCTTCTCGCGGCCGTCCGCAAACACCAGCTCTTCCAGCCCCACCTTGCGGCCCTCGCCTTTTTCAACGCCGGCAATCAAAGACAAGTCCAGGCCCAGCTCTTCAAATACGTCTTTCGCCATGGACACCTGGCCCTTGCCACCATCAATCAGCACCAGGTCGGGCATACGCGCTTCGTTGTTGCGAGCGGCCTCGGCGAGCTTGGTGTAGCGGCGCAGCAGCACCTGCCGCATGGCCGCGTAATCGTCGCCAGGTGTGATGCCTTCGATGTTGTAGCGGCGGTAGTCGGCGCTTTGCATCTTGTGCTCGGCAAACACCACGCAAGACGCCTGCGTGGACTCGCCTGCCGTGTGCGAAATGTCAAAGCATTCGATGCGCAACGCCTCTAACTTGTCCAGCGGCAAGTCCAGCGCCTCGGCCAAGGCTCGGGTGCGGGCTTGCTGCGAGCCTTGCTCGGCCAGCAGGCGGGCGAGTTGCAGGTCGGCATTTTTCTGCGCCATGTCCAGCCACACACGCCGCTGCTCACGCGGCTGATGCAAAGCCGAAATACGCACGCCGGCTTGGGCCGACAGCGCACGAATCAGCTCCTTGTCCACCGCCGTGCTGCACACCAAGATGGGCGGCACAGGCGTGTCGATGTAGTGCTGGGCGATGAAGGCCTCCAGGATCAGGGCCTCGACGGGTTTGGCTGCCTTGGCCGACTTTGCCGACTTGGCAGGCTGGCCCCCCTCGCTCTCATCGGCACTCTCGTCGGCACTTTCATCGGCATCAGCCGCATCCAGCGCTGCCACAGCCAAGGCGTCCTGCACATGGCTGGGGAAATAAGGCCGATCCCCCAAATGCCGGCCGCCGCGCACCATCGCCAGGTTCACGCAGGCTTTGCCGCCGTGCACCTTGACTGCCAATATGTCCACATCCACATCAGCGTCGCTGCCGCCCAGCTCCATGGACTGCTGATGCAGCACCTTGGACAAGGCTGAAATCTGGTTGCGCAACTCAGCCGCTTGCTCGAACTCCAAGCGCTCGGCGTGCGACAGCATGCGCTGCTCCAGCTCGGTCAATATCTCCTGCGTCTGCCCGCGCAAAAAGCGCTCGGCATTGGCCGTGTCTTCTGCATATTGCGCCACCGACACATGGCCCACGCACGGGGCCGAGCAGCGTTTGATCTGGTACAGCAAGCATGGGCGCGTGCGGTTGTTGAAAACCGTGTCTTCGCAGGTGCGCAGGCGAAACACTTTTTGCAGCAGCAAGATGCTTTCCTTGACCGCCCAGGCGCTGGGGTAAGGCCCAAAGTAGTGGTGCTTTTTTTCCGTAGCGCCGCGGTAGTAAGCCATGCGCGAATACGCTTGCGCCCCCGGCGCTTCGCCTGCCGCCAAGCCGCCCTGCACCGCCGGCCCGGCACTGGCCGGGCGTTGCCCGGCCGTGAGCTTGAGGTAGGGGTAGCTCTTGTCGTCCCTGAACAAGATGTTGAACCGCGGGTTCAGCGTCTTGATAAGGTTGTTCTCCAGCAGCAATGCCTCGGCCTCAGAGCGCACCACCGTGGTTTCCATGCGCACGATCAGCGTGACCATGTGGCCGATGCGGGTGCCGCCTGCGTCTTTCTTTTGAAAATAGGTGCTGACGCGCTTTTTCAGGTTGCGCGCTTTGCCCACGTAGAGCACGCCACCCGCTGCGTCGAAGTAGCGGTAAACGCCGGGCAGCGCGGGCAAGGAAGCGACTTCGGCCAGCAGGGCCTGGCGCACCGGGTCTTGCACTGCCTGAGCTACTTGAGCTTCTTGGGTTTCTCGCGGCTGATCGTCGAGGTCGTTGTCGGTCATGAAAACGTGAAAAGGTCAGGGGGCGGGTTCAAGGTTGGCGCGCACGCGTGTGCTGCCGCAGCCATTCGGCGAATTCTTCTTCGCTCATATCGCCAGCGGCCAGCGCCAGCATTTGAAGAACGCACTGGGCATCGTCAGCCAGCAGTTCCCATCCATTGAGAACCAGGAACAACTCCACCGCCACAAATGCCGTGCGCTTGTTGCCGTCAATGAAGGGGTGGTTCCGCGCCAGACCAAAACCACAGGCCGCTGCCAAGGCTGCGGCATCAGGCTCTGCGTAGGCCATCAAGTTCAAAGGTCTGCTCATCGCTGACTCAAAAAGACCTTCGTCACGAACCCCACCGGCGCCGCCGTGCTCGGCCAGTTGCTCTTCATGCACGGCTCGCATGACCGCTGCATCCAGCCAGACCCAGGCGGTGTTCGCCGAACTCATTTGGCCAGTTCCCGCAAAACGTGCCGTCGGTCTTTCATGACCTTGCGTGCCGCGCTCATCTGCGTCTCAAAATTCGCGTCGTACGGTGTCATCATCACGGCGCCATCAGCCGCTTCCGTGACGAACACGGTATCGCCCTTTTCCAGCTTGAGCTTGGCCAGCAACTCTTTGGGCAGGATCACGCCAACGGAATTGCCGATCTGGGTCAGTTTGAGGGTCGTCATGGCCAAGCTCCTTGTTTTAACGGTTGTTATATTACAGCCATGCAGCGCCGCCGTCTTTCGGACATTTCCCAAATTTGGGACATTTTTTGCCAGGTCATCGACAACCATGGCGACCTGGGCGTGTGCTGGCGCCTGGCGCGGCAATTGGCAGCTGCCGGCCACAGCGTACGGTTGTGGGTGGACGACGCCTCGGCGCTGGCATGGATGGCCGGGGACACGCCACAGCCGAGCATCTCCGTTATGCCCTGGCTCGCTGCCAGCCAAGCGGCCACCTTTGCCGCGCTGCCCCCGGCTGAAATATGGGTTGAGGCCTTTGGCTGCAACCTGCCCGAGGCCTTTGTGGCGCATCGGGTCGCTCAAGTAGCCGCTAGGCACGCGAGCATTCCGGCCTGGATCAACCTGGAATACCTGAGCGCCGAAGCCTGGGTGACGGGTCTGCACGGCCTGCCGTCGCCGGTGATGAGCGGTGCGGCCAAGGGCTGGACCAAGCGCTTTTTTTACCCTGCTTTTACGCCCGGCACGGGGGGACTGCTGCGCGAAGCCGACCTTTTGGCCCGGCAGCAAAGCTTTGACCGACAGGCTTGGCGCAGCGTTCAGGCGCCTGAGCTGGATGCAGGCGGACGGCTCATCAGCCTTTTTTGCTATGAGCCGGCAGCCCTGCCAGAGCTGCTGAGCCAACTGGGGCAAGGCAGACAACTTGAAGGCATGCCACCTCAACTGCTCGTGACACCGGGCAGGCCCTTGGCCGCAGTGCAGCGCGCGCTTGCCAATCTGCCAGCCCAAGCGCATCCCCACTGGCGCGCCCTGCCCTACACCGACCAGGACGGCTTTGACCACATGCTGTGGGCCTCCGACCTCAACTTCGTGCGCGGTGAGGATTCGTTGGTGCGCGCCTTGTGGGCTGGTCAGCCTTTTGTGTGGCACATCTACCCGCAGGACGACGATGCGCACCACGCCAAGCTGGAAGCTTTTTTGCAGTGGCTGCAGGCGCCCGACAGCTTGCGCCGGTTTCACCGCATCTGGAATGGTCTGGAGACCGGCCCGCTGCCCGCGCTGAATGCGCAAACTCTGGCCGAGTGGGGCGAGTGCGCCAAAGCAGCACGACAAAGCCTGCTCAAGCAGGCCGATTTGCTCACGCAACTGGACACCTGCCTGCTCGATTGGCCTTTGAACTAAGGCTGCACGTTAGAATGCCGGGTTTGGCACTTCGCCCCGACCCCATCTTTTCCCGACCGAGTCCCTTATGAAAATCGCTCAAGAAATCCGCGCCGGCAACGTCATCATGCACGGCAAGGACCCCATGGTTGTCCTGAAGACCGAATACAGCCGCGGCGGCCGCAACTCGGCCACCGTGCGCATGAAGCTCAAAAGCCTGATCGCCAACTTTGGCACCGAAGTGGTGTTCAAGGCCGACGACAAGATTGATCAGGTCATTCTGGACAAAAAAGACTGTACCTACTCCTACTTTGCCGAACCCATGTACATCTGCATGGACACCGAGTACAACCAGTATGAAGTGGAGGCCGAAAACATGGGCGACTCCCTGAATTACCTGGAAGACGGCATGGAAGTCGAAGTGGTGTTCTACGAAGGCAAGGCCATTTCAGTTGAAATGCCCACCAGCGTTGTGCGCGAGATCACTTGGACCGAGCCCGCCGTCAAGGGTGACACATCGGGCAAGGTTCTCAAACCCGCCAAAATCTCCACAGGTTTTGACCTCGGCGTGCCAATTTTTGTGGCCCAAGGCGACAAAGTTGAGATCGACACCCGCACGGGTGAGTACCGCAAGCGCGTTTAAACCTGCATGGCGTCAAAAAAGGGCTTCTTCGGAAGCCTTTTTTATTGGAGTTTTTACAACTTGGTCTGCCCGATCGACTTGAAACGTTGATCGAAACCGATGTACGCTCTTCGCATGAGCAACATCGATGTACAACAAGACGCAGCTCCAGGTTTGATCACAAACAACCTGACGGCATCCAACCTGTCCCTGCGGAGGGTGGCGATTGACACTTA
>CAZNQE010000130.1:0-7101 GCA_964575005.1 uncultured Polaromonas sp.
TGCAGGACAACTTCGGCATCAACATGGTGGCGCTGGTCAACGGCCAGCCCAAGCTGTGCAACCTGAAGGATCTGATCCAGGTCTTCTTGTCGCACCGCCGCGAAGTGGTCACGCGCCGCACGGTGTTCACGCTGCGCAAGGCCCGCGAGCGCGGACATGTGCTCGAAGGCCTGGCGGTTGCACTCGCCAACATCGACGAGTTCATCGCCATCATCCGCAATGCGCCCACGCCGCCCGTGGCCAAGGCTGAGCTGATGACCAAGGCTTGGGACAGCCAACTGGTGCGCGAGATGCTGACGCGCAGCCGCGCAGACGGCGGCGTGGTCAATGCCGACGACTACCGCCCGGATGGCCTGGAAAAAGAGTTCGGGATGGGCAACGATGGCCTGTACCGCTTGTCTGAAACGCAGGCGCAAGAAATCTTGCAGATGCGCTTGCAGCGCCTGACCGGTCTTGAGCAAGACAAGATCGTTGTGGAATACAAAGAGGTGATGGGCGAGATTGATGACCTGCTTGACATCTTGGCCCGACCAGAGCGCGTCTCGACCATCATTGGCGATGAGCTCGGCGTGATTCGCCAAGAGTTCGGTCAAACCAAGCTGGGCGTTCGCCGCAGCCACATTGAGCACAGCTCCTTTGATTTGTCGACCGAAGACCTGATCACGCCGACCGACATGGTGGTGACGCTGTCCCACCTGGGCTACATCAAGAGCCAGCCGCTGAGCGAGTACCGAGCCCAAAAGCGCGGCGGGCGTGGCAAGCAAGCCACCGCCACCAAAGAAGACGACTGGGTGGACCAGCTCTTCATTGCCAACACGCACGACTACATCTTGTGCTTTTCAAACCGCGGCCGGCTGTATTGGCTCAAGGTGTGGGAAGTGCCGGCGGGCTCGCGCGGCTCGCGTGGCCGGCCCATCGTCAATATGTTCCCGCTGCAAGAAGGCGAAAAAATCACGGTGGTGCTGGCACTGACTGGCGAAAACCGCAGCTTTCCGGCTGACCATTACGTGTTCATGTCCACCTCGATGGGGACAGTCAAGAAGACGCCGCTGGACGACTTCAGCAACCCGCGCAAGGCCGGCATCATTGCCGTTGACCTGGACGAAGGCGACTTCCTGATTGGTGCGGCGCTGACCGACGGCAAGCACGACGTGATGCTGTTCAGCGACGGCGGCAAGGCCGTGCGTTTTGACGAAAACGATGTGCGCCCCATGGGCCGAACAGCACGTGGCGTGCGCGGCATGATGCTTGAAGAAGGCCAGTCGGTCATCGCCATGCTGGTGGCCGAAGACGAACAGCAAAGCGTGCTGACCGCTACCCAAAACGGTTACGGCAAGCGCACCTCCATTGACGAATACACGCGCCATGGCCGCGGCACTAAAGGCATGATTGCCATCCAGCAAAGCGAGCGCAACGGCAAAGTTGTGGCCGCCACACTGGTACATGCAGACGACGAGATCATGCTGATCACCGACCGCGGCGTTCTGGTGCGCACGCGCGTCAGCGAGATCCGTGAGATGGGTCGCGCCACGCAAGGTGTGACGCTGATCGGCTTGGACGATGGCTCGCAACTCAGCGGCTTGCAGCGTATTGTGGAAAACGATGCAACGCTGGATGACACCCCTGGTGGCAGCGAAGCCGACGCAGGCAAGGATGCCGACGCCAGCCCGGAAGTGACTGAATGAGCTTGAACGCAGTGAACTCGGCAAACTCCCTGCACCGGCCCTTCAACTTTTCAGCAGGCCCTGCGGCGCTGCCCGAAGAGGTGTTGCGCACAGCCGCAGCCGAAATGCTGGACTGGCACGGCAGCGGCATGGGCGTGATGGAAATGAGCCACCGCGGCAAAGAGTTCGGCGAGATTTATATGAACGCCGAAGCCGATCTGCGCAGCCTGCTGGCAGTGCCGCCCGAGTTCAAGATTTTGTTCATGCAAGGTGGCGGCTTGGCGGAAAACGCCATCGTCCCCATGAACCTGTCGCGCGGGGGCCGGGTGGACTTCGTGGTGTCGGGCATCTGGAGCGACAAGTCGCAAAAGGAAGCCCGTAAGTACGCTGATGTGCATGTGGCAGCCGACAACAAGGCGGGCGGTCGCAGCAGCTTGCCGGCACCGGCAAGCTGGGCACTCAGCCGTGACGCGCAATACGTTCACATCTGCACCAACGAGACCATCGACGGCCTGGAATTCCAAACCCTGCCCGACCTGAAGGCGCTGGGCTGCGACGCGCCGCTGGTAATCGACTTCTCGTCGCACGTCGCCTCGCGCCCCGTGGACTGGTCCAAGGTCGGCCTGGCTTTTGGCGGTGCGCAAAAAAACCTGGGGCCTGCGGGCCTCACCTTGGTCATCGTGCGCGAGGACCTGCTGGGCCATGCGCTCGCCATTTGCCCCAGCGCCTTTGAATACAAGACCGTGGCCGACAACGGCTCCATGTACAACACGCCGCCGACCTACGGGATCTACATCGCCGGCCTGACTTTTGCCTGGCTCAAGCGGCAGACAGAAGGCAGCGGCGCTGACCTGGTGTCCGGTGTGGCGGCGATGGAAAGGCGAAACATCGCCAAGGCCAAGCTGCTTTACGACGGCATCGACCAGTCGCCCTTTTATTACAGCAAGGTCAGCCCCGAAGCACGCTCACGCATGAACGTGCCTTTTTTCTTGCGTGACGAATCGCGTAACGACGCGTTTTTGGCCGGCGCCAAGGAGCACGGCTTGCTGCAACTCAAAGGTCACAAATCAGTGGGCGGCATGCGCGCCAGTATTTACAACGCCATGCCCATTGCCGGCGTCGAAGCGCTGCTGAGCTACATGCGAGAATTTGAAAAAAAACACGCTTGACCGCGACCACGATGACCCAAACCCTTGCCGAACTGCGCGTCCAGATTGACCAGCTGGACCACGAACTCCTGACCTTGCTGAACCGCCGCGCACGCGTGGCCGAAGAAGTGGGCGAAGTGAAAAAGCGCGAGGGCTCGCCCTTCTTCAGGCCTGACCGCGTGGCCCAAGTCATCGAAAAAATCCAGAAGGCCAACACCGGCCCGCTCAAGGGCGAACACGTGGCTGCCGTCTGGCGCGAAATCATGTCGGCCTGCCTCGCGCTTGAAGCGCCCGTGCGCGTGGCTTATCTGGGCCCGGCAGGCACCTTCAGCGAACAAGCAGCGCTGCAGTTTTTTGGCGCGAGCATTGAACACGTGCCTTGCAGCAGCATTGACGAAGTCTTTCGCGCCACGGCCGCCGGCAGTGCCAGCTACGGCGTGGTGCCGGTCGAAAACTCGACCGAAGGCGTGGTCTCCCGCTCGCTTGATCTCTTTTTGAATTCGCCCCTGCACATCGTCGGCGAAACCAGTTTGATGGTGCGGCACAACCTGTTGCGCCTTTCTGATTCACTGGCTGGCATTGAGGTGGTTTATGCGCACCCGCAAGCGCTGGCCCAATGCCAGGGCTGGCTGAACACGCACTTGCCTGACGCCGAGCGACGCGCTGCCGCCAGCAACGCCGAAGGCGCGCGCCTGGCCAGCACCAACCCGGCCTGGGCCGGCATTGCCAGCGAGCGCGCGGGCGTGCAGTTTGGTCTGTACAACGCCGCCCACGCCATTCAAGATGACGCCTTTAATCGCACGCGCTTTGCCGTGGTTTGCCTGCCGCAAACCCTGCCCTCGCCAGCGGCTTCGGGCAAGGACTGCATCAGCCTCATCGTCTCGGTGCCCAACCGGCCTGGCGCGGTGCATGACATCCTGGGCCCGCTCAAGACGCATGGCGTATCCATGACGCGCTTTGAATCGCGCCCCGCCCGATCGGGCCAGTGGGAGTATTTCTTTTACATTGACTTGCAAGGCCATCCATCGGAGCCGAAAGTCGGTGCGGCCTTGGCCGAGCTGCAGCAACTCTGCGCCTTCTTTAAGGTGCTGGGCATCTACCCTGCCGGCGACTGACGCCGATCCGCATGTTCAAACAACTTGGCCTCATCGGCTGCGGCCTGATGGGCAGCTCTTTTGCCCTCGCGCTCAAGCGCGCGGGCCTGGTTCAGCGCGTGGTCGGCTTCAGCCAGACGACGGCCACCACCGACAAGGCCCGCGCCCTGGGTGTGATTGACAGCGCTACGGCCTCAGCCGCTGACGCGGCACTTGGGTCTGACCTGGTTTTGCTTTCAGTTCCAGTCGCGGCCACCCTGCTTTCACTGCGAGCCATTGCGCCGGTGTTGTCCGCGGATACGCTGGTGATGGACGTCGGCTCCACCAAACGCGACGTGGTTGCCGCAGCCCGCCGGGCACTGGGCGACAAGCTCGCCTGCTTTGTGCCCGCGCATCCGATTTGCGGCAAAGAAGTCTCAGGCGTGGAGCATGCCGACGTGGACTTGTACGTCGGCAAAAAACTCATTCTGACGCCGCTGCTTGAAACCGGCGCCGAGCAACTGAGCAAAGCACGCCAAATCTGGGAAGCGCTGACCTGCGAAGTCAGCGACATGACGCCCGAAGCGCATGACGCGGCCTACGCCGCCGTCAGCCACCTGCCCCACCTGCTGGCCTTTGCTGCCATGAACGCGCTGACAAGCCCCGAAGGCGCAAAGCAATTGCCGCTGGCCGGCTCAGGTTTTCGCGATTTCACGCGCATTGCCGCGAGCGAGCCCGCCATGTGGCGAGACATTCTGCTGGCCAACCGCGACGAGGTGCTGGCGCAATCGGCCTTGTTCAAAGCGCAACTCCAGCAACTCGAAAACGCCTTGCACAGCGGTGACGCTACGCAATTGCAGGCCTTGATCAGCCAGGCCAGCAAGGCACGCGCGCAATGGCAGGCCGGACACAACCCTGCGGCCGACCTGCCCAACTCTGAATAGCCCATGTTTGACATTGAATCCCTGGACATTCCACCGCTCACCGGCGCTCACGGCACCGTGCGCCTGCCCGGCTCCAAAAGCATCTCGAACCGCGTGCTGCTGCTCGCCGCCTTGAGCGAAGGCGAAACCGTGGTGCATGACCTGCTGGCCTCGGACGACACCGCCGTGATGCTGGTCGCGCTCAAACAACTCGGCTGCTCGGTCGAGCAGACCGGCCACACGGCAGTGATCGGCGGGCTGGGCGGCAAACTGGCGACGCCACAGGCCAAGCTATTCATGGGCAACGCGGGCACGGCCATGCGGCCTCTGACAGCGGCACTCGCGCTGCTGGGCGGCGACTTTGAACTCTCTGGCGTGCCGCGCATGCACGAGCGGCCGATTGGTGATTTGGTTGATGCGCTGCGCCAGCTCGGCTGCCAAATTGACTACCTGGGCAACGACGGCTTTCCGCCGCTGCGCCTCAAGCCCAGCCAGATTTCCGTCGACACGCCCATCCAGGTGCGCGGCGATGTGTCGAGCCAGTTCCTCACCGCCTTGCTCATGGCTTTGCCATTGGTGGCGACCAAGCCGATTCACATCGACGTCATCGGTGAGCTGATTTCCAAGCCCTACATCGAGATCACGCTTAATTTGCTGGCGCGTTTTGGCATCGCCGTAGAGCGCGAAGGCTGGCAACGCTTCACCATTCCCGCTGGCTGTCGCTACCAGTCGCCGGGCGAGATTCATGTGGAGGGTGACGCGTCGTCGGCCAGCTACTTCGTGGCGCTGGGCGCGATAGCGACCGGCCCGCAAGAACACATCGAGATTTGGGGCATCGGCTCGGGCTCCATTCAGGGCGACATCCGCTTTGTGGAAGCCGCTGAAATGATGGGCGCCAAGGTCGAGAGCGGTCCCAACTCCCTCAAAGTCTCACGCGGCACTTGGCCGCTCAAGGCGATTGATCTGGACTGCAATCACATCCCCGACGCGGCAATGACACTGGGCGCGATGGCGCTGTATGCCGACGGCACGACCACGCTGCGCAACATCGCCAGCTGGCGCGTCAAGGAGACCGACCGCATTGCGGCCATGGCCACGGAGTTGCGCAAGCTAGGCGCGACCGTGGAAGAAGGCGCGGACTACATCCGCATCACGCCACCGACCAGCCCGCAAGACTGGAAAAGCGCAGCCATCCACACCTACGACGACCACCGGGTGGCCATGTGCTTTTCGCTCGCGGCCTTCAATCCGGCCGGTGTGCCGGTGCGCATCCTGGACCCGAAGTGCGTCGCCAAGACCTTCCCGGATTACTTTGAAACGCTGTTTGCCGTGGCGCAGACCCGGCCTGATGACATTCCGGTGATCTGCGTGGACGGCCCGACGGCCTCAGGCAAAGGCACACTGGCCGCCCTGGCCGCGCACCGCTTGGGCTACCACTACCTGGACTCCGGTGCGCTCTACCGCGTCACGGCTTTTGCGGCCAGCCGCGCTGGTTTATCGCTCGATGATGGCCCTGCCGTCGCAGCCTTAGCCGCCACGCTGCCGCTGCGCTTCGTGTCCGACCAAGTGTTTTTGGCGGGCGAAGACGTATCTGACGCCATCCGTACCGAAGAAGCAGGTCTCGCAGCCTCTCGCGTGTCCGTCCACCCGGCCGTGCGACAAGCGCTGCTCGGCTTGCAGTACAGCTTCAGGCAGTTGCCCGGCCTGGTGGCTGACGGCCGCGACATGGGTACGGTCGTTTTCCCCGATGCCGAGCTCAAAGTCTTCTTGACCGCAGGCGTGCATCAGCGCGCCGAACGCAGGCATAAGCAATTGATTTCAAAGGGTATTTCGACTACACTTACCCAGATTGAGCAGGACTTGATGGCCCGCGATTTACGTGATTCCTCACGTCAAAGCGCCCCCTTGAAACCTGCCGATGACGCCAAGTTGCTGGACAACTCCGAGCTCTCGATTGAGAAATCAACCGCGCTTGTGATTGACTGGTGGCACGGCACCCGGCCCCTTTGATGCCTCGCGCTTTTCAAGCAGCGCAGCTCCCAAAGGGTTCATAACCTAACCCGCGGCCTAGCCGCAAAAAACGCCGCAGTCAGACCATAAAAACGAAGGCAATCCCGCCCTCGGAACCCTGTGCTGTCGGAATAGGAAACCTCCATGTCTGAATCTTTTGCCGCCCTATTTGAAGAGTCTCTCCAACGTTCGGAGATGCGCACGGGCGAAGTCATTACCGCTGAAGTGATCCGCATCGACCACAACCACGTGGTCGTCAATGCCGGTCTGAAGTCCGAGGCCT
>CAZNQE010000131.1:0-6827 GCA_964575005.1 uncultured Polaromonas sp.
CCGCGCAGCTTCACCATCTCCAGCAACGAGATCCTCGAAGCCCTGACCGACCCGCTGAACAACATCGTCTCGGCCGTGAAAAACGCGCTCGAGCAGACGCCGCCTGAGCTGGGCGCCGACATTGCCGACCGCGGCATGATGCTGACCGGTGGCGGCGCATTGCTGCGCGACCTGGACCGCCTGCTGGCCGAAGAAACCGGCCTGCCCGTGCTGGTGGCCGAAGACCCGCTGACCTGCGTGGTGCGCGGTTGCGGCATGGCCCTGGAGCGCATGGAGCGCCTGGGCTCCATCTTTACCTCGGAGTAAGCGCGTCACCCTCTTGTCCGGTTCAGGGTCTGCCTTGCGCGGCCCCGGTTTCCAGGCGCACGCGTCGGCCCACCCATGCCTTTAGGAACGCTTGACCGGACACCGCCCCCGATCTTCAAGCAGGGGCCGTCGGCACAGTCCAAACTGATCCTGTTCAGCGCCTTGGCGCTGTTCCTGATGGTGGCTGAGTCGCGTTTTCACATGACCCAGCCGCTGCGGGCCGGCTTGGCCACCGCGCTGTACCCGGTGCAGTGGGTGGCATTGCAGCCGGTGCGCATTGCCGGAGCGTTGGGCGATTACTTCAGCACGGCACGGCAAGCGCAGGCTGAGGCGGAGACTGCCAAGAAACAACTGGCCGTCCAGTCTTTGCGCGCCAGCCAGGTCGAGCAATTGACGCTTGAAAACACCCGCCTGCGCAAACTGCTGGACCTGCGTGAGCAGTTGCCTGCGCAGGGCGTTGCCGCCGAAGTGCTCTACGACGCTGCTGACCCCTACACCCGTAAAGTCATCATCGGCAAGGGCGCGCTGCAAGGCATAGCCGCCGGCTCCCCCGTGATCGACGAGTCCGGCGTGGTCGGGCAGGTCACCTTGGTCCATCCGCTGGTCAGTGAAGTGACTTTGTTGATTGACCGTGACCTCTCAATCCCGGTGCTCAATGTGCGCACGGGCCTGCGCAGCCTGGCCTTCGGTGATCCGGTCGGCAGTGGTGGCCTGGAGCTACGTTTCATTGGCAGCACCGCCGACGTGCTGGAGGGTGACTTGCTCACCACCAGCGGCGTGGACGCGGTCTACCCGCCCGGCCTGCCGGTGGCCCGCGTCAGCCGTGTGGAGCGCAGAGCCGAATCGGCCTTTGCGCGTATCTATGCCTCGCCCCTGGCCCTGGTCAGCGGTGCCCGGCACGTCATGGTGCTGCAGCCGCAAGCCCAGGAAAAGCCGCCCTTGCCCGTGCATGCAGCGCCGGCAACTTCGGCCGCCAGCAGCCCGTCTGGCCGCAAAGGAGCCAGCCGATGATCATGCGAAGTGGCCAACAACTGTTGCTCCCGGCCAGCCCTTTATTCATTGCCATGAGCTTGCTGGCGGCTTTGCTGCTGGACATGCTGCCACTGGGCCGTCAGGCCTGGATGCCGGACGTGCTGGCGCTGGTGCTGGTGTTCTGGAACGTGCACCAGCCTTTGCGCGTCGGCATCGGCATGGCCTTCATGTTTGGCCTGGGTGTGGACGTGCACCAGTCCGCCCTGCTGGGCCAGCATGCGCTGTCCTACACCACGCTCAGCTTTTTCGCGACCATGATCCACCGCCGCCTGCTGTGGTTCCCGGTGCCTTCGCAAGCGGTGCAGGTGTTGCCCTTGTTTTTCTTTGCGCATCTGGTCGAGCTCATCATCCGGCTGATCAATGGCGACGCATTTCCAGGCTGGGCAGTTTTGCTGGCCCCCTTGCTGGAAGCGTTGCTGTGGCCGGTGGCCAGCGTGATCTTGCTGCTGCCACAGCGGCGCGCGCCTGATCCGGACGAAAACAGGCCGCTCTAGAGTTCGACCCTCATGACTGAGCTCAAGAACGTCGAAGTTGATCTGTATCGCTTTCGCGACCGGGTGGTGGTGGCGAGCTTTGTGGTGCTGGCGGCGTTTTTGCTGCTGGCTATGCGCCTGGTTTATCTGCAGGTGATTCGCCATGACGACCTGATGGCGCAAGCGGAAAACAACCGCACGGCCGTCGTGCCCATCGTGCCCAATCGCGGCCTGATCGTGGACCGCAACGGCGTGGTGCTGGCCAGCAATTACTCGGCCTACACGCTGGAGATCATGCCGTCCAAGGTGGACAACCTGGAGGCCACCATCGAGGCCTTGGGTGAGGTGATCGACATCCAGCCGCGTGACAAGCGGCGCTTCAAGAAGCTGCGCGAAGATTCCAAGAGCTTCGAATCACTGCCCATCCGCACACGGCTGACGGATCAGGAAGTGGCGCGATTTGCCGCGCAGCGCTTTCGCTTTCCGGGGGTGGACATCAAAGCGCGGCTGTTCCGCAGTTATCCCTACGGCGAGCTTGGCAGCCACGTGGTGGGCTACATCGGGCGCATCAACCAGACGGAAAAAGAACGCCTTGAAGAGACCGATGACACGGGCAACTACCGCGGCACCAGCTACATCGGCAAGCTTGGCGTCGAGCAGAGTTATGAAAAGCAGCTGCACGGCATCACCGGCGTCGAGCAAGTAGAGACTTCGGCCGGCGGGCGCGCCGTGCGCAAATTGGCCAGCAGCCCGTCCACGCCGGGCGACACGGTCATGCTCACGCTGGACATCAAGCTGCAAAAGCTGGTCGAAGACATGTTTGGCGAGCGGCGCGGCGCGCTGGTGGCGCTGGACCCGCGCAGCGGCGAGGTGCTGGCCTTCGTCAGCAAGCCCACGTTCGACCCTAACTTGTTTGTGGACGGCATCGACAGCGAGAGCTGGCAGGCGCTTAACGAATCCATCGACAAGCCGCTCCTGAACCGGGCCTTGCGCGGCACCTACCCGCCTGGCTCCACCTACAAGCCCTTTATGGCGCTGGCCGCGCTGGAGGCCGGCAAGCGTGCGCCTTCTGTGGTCATCAACGACACCGGCGTCTGGAACTTTGGCGGCCATCAGTTCCGCAGCCACGGCGACGCGCTGGGCCCGGTGGACATGCACATGTCCATCGTCAAGTCGAGCAATGTGTACTACTACTCGCTGGCCAACGAGCTGGGGGTGGACGCCATTCACGATTTCATGAAGCCGCTGGGATTTGGCCAGCTCACCGGCATCGACATCAATGGTGAAGTGCGCGGCATCCTGCCCAACCAGGATTGGAAGCGCAGAACCTATAAAAAGCCTGAGCAGCAAAAGTGGTACGCAGGCGAGACCATTTCTCTGGGCATTGGTCAGGGCTACAACGCCTTCACCATGCTGCAACTGGCGCAAGCCACCGCGACGGTGGCTAGCAGCGGCCTGCAGCACAAGCCGCGCCTGATCCGTGGTACCCAGGACAGCGTGACCCGCGCTCTCGCGCCGGCCGACGTCACCCCGCCCGTGGACCTGGGGTTCAAGCCTGAAAACGTCGAGGTGATTCGGCGCGCCCTGGTGGGCGTCACGCAGGTGGGCACTTCGGCGCGGGTGTTTGCCGGGGCCAACTACTTGAGCGCCGGCAAGACCGGCACCGCCCAGGCGGTGGGCGTGGGACAAAAGGAAAAATACGACGCACGCAAGCTTGAGGAGCACCAGCGCGACCATGCGCTGTACATGGCGTTTGCGCCCGCCGACAAGCCGGTGATTGCCCTGGCTGTGGTGGTGGAAAACTCGGGCTTTGGCGCTGAGCATGCCGCGCCCATCGCGCGGCGCGTTTTTGACTACATGCTGCTGGGTCAATACCCCAATGAAGTGGATCTGGCGGCGGTGCAAAAAGGCCAAGCTCCTGCGCCCCTGGGCAAGCCGCGCATGGCAGCCAGTGTCAATGTGATGGGCATCAGCGAGCCGGTGGCCATCGACGGCATCAGCCCGGCCAGTATGTTTGGTCCGGCGGGTGCTTCCGCGCCACCGGGCCCGGTCGCCTTCACGCCGCGCCGCTGATCCTTCGGGTGCCGCCCGTCAGCGCAGGAAGGCGTCGTAGCCGGTCTTGCAGATCAAGGCGCTGACCACCAGTAAGAAAACGATTCGCACAAAGCCGGCGCCGTGCCGCAGGGCCAGGCGCGTCCCCAGCAGGCTGCCCAGCACATTGGCAACGGCCAGCACCAGGGCGTAGTGCCACCACACGTGGCCTTTGGCGGCAAAAAGAAGCAGGGCGGCTAAGTTACTGGCCGTATTCAGGAGCTTGGCTGATGCTGACGCATTCAGGAAGTCATAGCCCAGCCAGCGCACGAAAAGAAACACCAGGAAACTGCCAGTGCCTGGCCCGAAAAACCCGTCATAAAAGCCGACCACCAGCCCGATGCAGCAAGCTGCGGCCGTCTCAGTGCGGCCGCTCAGGCGTGGCGCGTGGTGCCGGCCCAGCTCTTTCTTGGCCAAGGTGTAGCCCAGCACCAGCAGCAGCACGAAGGGGAGCAGCTTGCGCAAAAAGTCCGGTGAGATCTGGGTGACCAGCCAGGCGCCAGCCAGGGAAGCCATGAAGCCGACCGCTGCCGCTGGCAGCAAGGCCGACCAGCGCATCTCCACCCGGCGTGAATACTGGGCGGTGGCCACCGCCGTGCCCCAGATCGATGCGCCCTTGTTGACGCCAAACAGCGTGGCCGGGTGCGTAGTCGGGAAGGCCGCAAAGAGCGCGGGCACCAGCACCAGGCCGCCGCCGCCCACGATCGCATCGACAAAGCCGGCCAGCAGCGAGGCCGTGGCCACAAAAATTAATTCCATGGTGGCATTGTCCCTTGGCTCATCCGCAGGGCATGGCCCGAAATGGAGGCGAAAAAAAAGCGCTGGGGTCACCAGCGCTTTCGTGTGCGGGATCGTCCTGTGGGACGCGCCTGCCTGTCATTTGTTCGACTTTTCTTGTGTCTCCTCGGCCCCTCGCAGTGCGAGCAGCTAGGCTCGTCAGCAAGTACGCCACTATAGGTGGCTGCACCTTGTCAGTGCATAGGGGCTTTCCCCAGCTTGGGGTCAGACAACAGCCTGCGTTTTGAGCGAGCGGTTGTCACTCGCCCCGCTGAATCCAGTCGGCTGCTTTTTCCGCAATCATGAGCGTGGGCGAGTTGGTGTTGCCGCTGGTGATGAAGGGCATCACGCCCGCGTCCACCACGCGCAAGCCCGTGATGCCGCGCACCCGCAGATGCGAATCGACCACGGCCATCGGGTCGTCGGTACGGCCCATTTTGGTCGTGCCCACAGGGTGAAAGATGGTGGTGGCTATGTCGCCGGCCAGCCGGGCCAGGTCTTCGTCGCTCTGAAACTGCACGCCGGGCCTGAATTCCTCAGGCTGGTAGCCGGCCAGCGCCGATTGGCTGACGATGCGACGCGTCAGGCGCAGCGAGTCAGCGGCCACCTGACGGTCTTCGGGCGTGCTCAGGTAGTTGGGCGCAATGGCCGGGGCCTGGGCGAAGTCGCCGCTTTTGAGGCTCACGCTGCCGCGGCTGGTCGGGTTCAGGTTGCAGACGCTGGCGGTGAAGGCGTTGAAGTCATGCAGCGGCTCGCCAAAAGCGTCCAGCGACAGCGGCTGCACGTGGTATTCGATATTGGGATGCGGCTGCGTGGGGTCGGAGCGGGTGAAAGCGCCCAGCTGAGACGGCGCCATGCTCATCGGGCCGGTACGGCGCCAAGCGTATTCCAGGCCAATTTTGGCCTTGCCCCACAGCGAATTGGACAGCGTATTGAGCGTGAACTTGCCCTTGCCCTGCACCTTGTAGACCGAGCGGATCTGCAAGTGGTCTTGCAAGTTGGCGCCCACGCCCGGCAGGTCTTGCTTGACCTCGATGCCATGCTGCTGCAGCTGCGCCGCCGGGCCAATGCCCGAGAGTTGCAAGATGTGTGGCGAGTTGATGCTGCCAGCGCACAGCAGCACCTCGCCGCGCAGTCCAGCCGAGTCTCGGGTGGCATAGACATTGACCTTTTCGTTTCCGGTCCAGACTTCGACGCCTGTGCAGCGCTGGCTGCCATCGGCTTGCCGCTCGATCACCAGTTGCGTCACTTGCGCGCTGGTCCACATCTCGAAGTTCGGGCGGCTGTAGCAGGTGGGCCGCAAAAAGGCCTTGGCCGTGTTCCAGCGCAGGCCCTTTTTTTGGTTCACTTCAAAGTAAGCCACGCCTTCGTTGTCGCCGCCATTGAAGTCGTCGGTTGCGGCGATGCCCGTTTGCTGCGCGGCCAAGGCGAAGGCGTCCAGCACATCCCAGCGCAGGCGTTGCTTTTCAACGCGCCATTCGCCGCCCATCTTTCGCGCCAGACCCTTGCTGCCTGCATGCTGGCTCTTGTGGCCGTGCAGGCGACTGAACTGCGCGTCCGCCGGGCTTTGATCGGCATCGAGTTTGTAGTGGTCCTCATGCATGCGAAAGCTTTGCAGCACGCTGTCCCAGCGCCAGGCGTCGTCACCCGTCAGGTCGGCCCAGCGCTCGTAGTCGCGGGCCTGGCCGCGCATGTAAATCATTCCGTTGATGCTGGACGAGCCGCCCAGCGTCTTGCCGCGCGGGTAGCGCAGGCTACGGCCGTTCAGCCCGGCGTCGGGCTCGGTTTGGTACAGCCAGTCCGTGCGCGGGTTGCCAATGCAGTACAGATAACCCACCGGCACGTGAATCCAGTGGTAGTCGTCCTTGCGACCGGCCTCGATCATCAAGACGCGCTTGCTGGCGTTGGCGCTCAGGCGGTTGGCCAATAGGCAGCCGGCGGTGCCGCCGCCAATGATGATGTAGTCAAACTGTTCAGTCGCGAGGTTCATGGCCGGGATTATGTGCTCAGCCTTGGCCGGCTTTGCGAGCGCTTAAATCACGCCGCTGCGCAAAATCGGAAACAACTTGCCCAGGCCATCGGCCATCACTTCAACGGCCAGCGCCGCCAGGATCAGGCCCATCAGCCGCGTCATCACATTGATGCCGG
>CAZNQE010000132.1:0-6649 GCA_964575005.1 uncultured Polaromonas sp.
GCTGGACGTGAGCGTGCAGGCGCAGGTGCTCAACATCATGAAAGACCTGCAGCGCAAGCAGGGCCTGACCTATCTTTTCATCAGTCACAACCTGGCTGTGGTGCGCCACGTGAGCGACCGGGTAGGCGTGATGTACCTGGGCCGCCTGGTGGAGCTGGCCGACAAACACTCGCTGTTTGACACGCCGCGCCACCCCTACACGCGCATGCTGCTGGACGCGATTCCCAAGATGCATGACACGGGCCGGGCGCGCACGCCGGTTTCGGGCGAGGTGCCGAACCCGCTGAACCCGCCCACGGGCTGCGCTTTTCACCCGCGCTGCCCGCACGCCAATGCGCGCTGCCTGGCCGAGCGGCCGCAGCTGCAGTCGTTTGCCGGCATTCGTGTGGCTTGCCATGCGGTGGAAGAAGGTCGCATTTAAAGACAGTCATCAAGGCCACAGCAAAGCCCCTAACATCACGGCTTTGCTTTGAGCTTGGCGCCTCGCGCCCCGACCCGACTTGACCTACCTCGTAGCCGTTCGCGCCCTGTGTGAATTCACAGCCAGGCGCGGCGACCTTGACTTGCGCTTCACGCCTGCGCCTACCGCGCAAGAAGGCATTGCTGGCCACACCTTGGTGGCGGCGCGGCGTGGGCCTGGCTATCAGACGGAAATCAGCCTAAATGGAAGTTACGGTGCGGGCGATGCGCTGCAAGTGCGCGGCCGCGCTGACGGCTTTGATCCCACGCTGGGCCAGCTTGAAGAGGTCAAAACTTACCGCGGCGACTTCGATGCCATCAAACCCAACCAGCGAACACTGCACTGGGCGCAACTCAAGGTCTATGGCTGGCTCATGTGCCAAGCGCAAGGGCTGACTGAAATCAAGCTGGCGCTGGTCTACTTTCAAATCGACAAGCAGGAAGAAACGCTGCTGTGCGAGACGCACAGCGCTGCCGAATTGCAAGCTTTTTTTGAAGCGCAATGCCAGCAGTTCCTGGCCTGGGCCGAGCAGGAAATGGCCCACCGCGAACAGCGCAACACCCAACTGTCGGGCTTGAGCTTTCCGCACCCGTCCTTCAGGCCCGGCCAGCGCGAACTGGCCGAGGCCGTGTACCGTGCCACGGCCAACAAGCGCTGCCTGCTGGCCGAGGCGCCCACCGGCATTGGCAAGACGGTCGGCACGCTGTTCCCTCTGCTCAAGGCCGTGAGCGGCCAACAACTCGACAAGCTGTTTTTCTTGACGGCAAAAACGTCAGGGCGGCAGATGGCGCTCAAGGCCTTGGCGCTGTTGCAGGCGCCGAAGGCGATGCAGACCCTTGAAGAAGCCCAAGCCCCAGAGCCAGCAACCAAGCCCCTGCGCGTCCTCGAAATGGTGGCGCGTGACAAAGCCTGTGAATACCCCGACCGCGCTTGCCACGGCGACGCCTGCCCTCTCGCCAAGGGCTTTTACGATCGCTTGCCCCAGGCGCGCAGCGCAGCGCTGGCGCATGGCCTCATGGACCAGCAAAGCCTGCGGCAAACCGCGTTGGCGCATCAGGTCTGCCCCTATTACCTCAGCCAGGAACTCGCGCGCTGGGCCGACGTGGTGGTGGGCGACTACAACTATTACTTTGACACCAGCGCGCTCTTGCATGCGCTGACGGTAGAGCAAGGCTGGCGCGTGAGCGTGCTGGTGGACGAAGCACACAACATGGTGGAGCGCGCGCGCCAGATGTACAGCGCCACGCTGGACCAAGCCGACCTTTCCGCTCTGCGCCGCCACGTGCCCGGCAACCTGAAAAAAGACCTGGACCGTCTGCACCGCGCTTGGCAGGTGCTGCACCGAGACCAGGAAGCCGACTACGCCGTGCAGCCGGGATTGCCGCCCAAGTTCATGGCCGCCTTGCAGCAAGCCGCGGCCACCTTGAGCGCGCACATGGCCGAGCATCCGGCGGAAGTGGACGAAGACCTGCAGCGCTTTGCTTTTGACGCCCTGCACTTTCAGCGCATGGCCGATGTGTTTGGCAAGCATTCGCTGTTTGACGTGACGCTGCACAGCGCAGGCTCTGGCTCACGCCTGTGCATTCGCAATGTGTTGCCTGCGCCTTTTCTAGCGCCGCGCTTTGCGGCCAGCCACAGCAGCACACTGTTCTCGGCCACGCTCAGCCCCTGGGACTACTACACCGACTTGCTGGGCATGCCCCAGACCACCGCCTGCGTGGAAGTCGCTTCGCCCTTTGCCGCCGAGCAATTGCAAGTCAAAGTGATGCGCCGCTTATCAACACGCTACGCGCACCGCGGCCGCTCACTCGCGCCCATGTCCGCTTTGATGGCCGAGCAATACGCGGCCCAACCGGGCAACTATCTGGCTTTTTTCTCAAGCTTTGACTACCTGCAACAAGCCCTCGCGCTTTTTCAGGCTGAGCACCCGGCGGTACCGGTATGGCAGCAAACCCCGCGCATGGACGAAGCCGGGCGCCAGGCCTTTTTGGCGCGCTTCACAGAAGGCGGTCAGGGCATCGGCTTTGCCGTGCTCGGCGGGCTGTTTGGCGAAGGCATCGACCTGCCAGGCAAGCAACTCATTGGCGCCTTCATCGCCACGCTGGGTTTGCCGCAGGTCAACCCGGTCAATGAACAGATCATGCAGCGCATGAACGAGATTTTTGGCGACGGCTACAGCTACACCTACCTTTACCCCGGCCTGCGCAAAGTGGTGCAGGCGGCAGGCCGCGTGATCCGCACCACCACCGACGAAGGCGTGATCTACCTGATGGACGACCGCTTTGCCCGACCGGAAATAAGGCCGCTGCTGCCGTCGTGGTGGCAAGTCGAAGTCAAGGATTGAGCGGGGCGTCAGGGTCGTCCACGTCAGCCTCCAGCTGATCGTCTTCGCCGGCCAGGGCGGCCAGATTCTCCAGCGCAGCGTCGTCGCCGGAGATGGACTCAACGCCAGCGCTTGATGTGTCGCCCGGTCGCCTGTTGCGGGGCACGGCCTCCACGTGGTCAGGCAGGATGTCACGGCTGTCCCCGTCCAGCGTCGGCTCGATGGCCGAGCGCTCGCCCGTGCCTCCAGCATCGGTGTCACTGGCCAACTCGTCATGGCTGAAAGCGCCTACCGAGTCGCTGCCGCTGTCTGTGCTGTCGCTCGGGCCCAGGCTTTCAACGTCGGTGCCGCTGGGCAAGCTGGGGGCGCGGTCTGCGCCGAGTATGGAACTGGTGGCCATGGCAAATCCCTTTACTGTTTAACAGCAGGGACTGTCGAAGAGACTGCACCGCCTGCGCGTCAGAAGGAGCTGATGGCGCTGTCAGCGCTTTGGACCATGAAAAAAAGTGCCCATGAAAAAACCGCCTCGCGCGCTTTGAAAGCGCTGCGGGCGGTCTTTTGAATGCGCCCCTGAAGGGGCGCTGAGCTCAGGACTCCGAAGGGCCGCTGGCGTTGGAAGATGCCGTGCGGCGACCGGCGCGGCCACCTTTGCGACCAGCTTCGCGGGCTTCAGCCGTGTTGAACTCATGGGCCTTGCCGCTGGCATGAGCGGCTTTGCCGCCCAGGCTGGCAATCTCGCGCTGGCGCTGTGGGTCCATGGAGGCGAAGCCGCGCTTGGAGGTGGTTTTTTGTGGGGTGTTTTCTGAAAGCATTTGGACTCCTGAAGTAAAAAAACTGACGTTGAAGGGATGAGGCTGGAAGCAAGTTCAGTTTAAAAAAAAGCTGTGTCAAGCACGTCAGTAAGCGGCGACTCATCCTGTAGGACAAAGGGATGCAGTGCGCTTGAAAAGTTTCAAAAATTCTCGAGAAAGGTACAAACTTTTACGCTCCACCCAACAAAAAATGAACGCGAAGGTATCCTGATGAGCCTCAAAGCTCAGCCGCCATTCATACCTCTGCAGTAGTCTCTTGCCCTTGGTGCGGCCCAGCCGCAGCAGGGCCTTTTTGCCCTTGCAGCCAGTGCCTGAGTTCCTCAGCGCCGCCTATGCGCTTGCCACCTGCAAACACCTGGGGCGTGGTGCCAGCCCCGGCCACCGCATGCAAGGTGCGCGTGGTCACGCCGCCGCCCAACTGCACTTCTTCATAAGCCAGACCCGCTTCGCGCAGCAACTGCTTGGCCTGCCTGCAGTAGTCGCAGCCGGGCTTGGTGAAGATCGTGATGGGCTCGGGCGCTTGGGCGTCCGGCGCCAGGTAGCCGAGCATGGTGTCCGCGTCTGACACTTCAAACGGATCGCCCTCTTTGTCGGGCTCGATGAACATTTTTTCGATCACGCCGTCACGCACCAGCATCGAATAGCGCCAGGAGCGCTTGCCAAAGCCCAGGTCGCTTTTGTCCACCAGCATGCCCATGCCTTCGGTGAACTGACCGTTGCCATCCGGAATCATGGTGATGTTCTCGGCCTCTTGCGACTTGGCCCATTCGCTCATCACAAAGGCATCGTTGACCGAGATGCAGATCACGTCGTCCACGCCGTGGGCCTTGAAGGTATTGGCCAGCTCGTTGTAGCGCGGCAAGTGAGTGGACGAGCACGTGGGCGTGTAGGCACCCGGCAGTGAAAACACCACCACTGTCTTGCCCTCGAACAAGTCGTCTGTGCTGACCTGCACCCATTGGCCGTCTCGCCGGGTCTTGAACACGGCCTGGGGCACGCGGCTTCCTTCGCGACTGAGCAGCATGCGACGCCCTCCTTCAGCCCGGCATACGGCTGGCCGAACCCGAGGCAGAGCCACCACCCGCGCTGCCGCTGGCGGCCGACATACCCGAGCGATCAGGCTGGGCCGGCTCAGAAATATCGCCCAGCGAATCGCCGACTTCCGAGTGCCCGGTCTTGGCCGCAATGTCGCCAATCGTCACCATGCCAACCAGGTGTTTTTCGCGGTCCACCACGGGCAGGCGGCGCACTTGGTGCTGCGACATGTCGCGCAGCACGTCTTCAATGTCCTGGTCTTCAGAGCACCAATGAACTTCGGGGCTCATGATGTCGGACAGGCGCGTGTCTTCAGAAGCCCGGCCTTGCGCCACACCGCGCACCGTGATGTCGCGATCGGTCACCATGCCAATCAGCGTTTCGCCATCACACACGGGCACCACGCCGACATTGAGCTCGTCCATCGCTTGTGCGGCTTGCACGATGCTGTCGTGTGGGGCCATGGCGCGCACGCCGCGGGTCATGATTTCAGAAACAGTGGTCATGTCTTTTCTCCTTTAAAGAGTCTTTTGATCTTGCATGGAAAAGCCAATCTAGGCAGCGGCTGCAAGGCGTTCTGTAGGCCCTTCCAACAAAGCATGTAGGAACGCCCCGGTAGGCAGCAGCCCACAGCCGTGTGCGCAGCCTGCCCACATGCGCGGCCGCCAGGCACCGTTGAAATCAAACGCATGGCCACCAGCAGCAAACGTGTTTTGTGGAAGGGCGCGATCACCTTCGGGCTCGTCCACATCCCGATCGCCTTGCACTCAGCCACTTCGGACCAGGGGCTGAACTTTGATTGGCTGGACAAGCGCAGCATGGACCCGGTGGGCTACAAGCGCATCAACAAGCGCACGGGCGAAGAGATCAGCTCGGACAACATCGTCAAAGGCATCGAATACGAGAATGGCCAGTACGTGATCCTCTCGCCCGAAGAGATTCAGGCCGCCTACCCCAAGACCACGCAAACCATTGAGATCGAGTCCTTCGTGGACGCGCATGAGATCCCCATGGTTTTTCTGGAGCGGCCCTACTACATCTCGCCCATCAACCGAGGTGCCAAGGTGTATGCGCTGCTGCGCGAGATCTTGCGCAAGACGGGCAAGGTCGGCATTGCCAAAGTGGTGATTCAGACCAAGCAGCACCTGGCCATGCTCGCGCCTTCAGGCCCCGCGCTGGTGCTGGATTTACTGCGCTGGGGCGACGAAATCCGCGCGTGGGACGAATTGAATCTGCCTGAAGAAGGCGTGGAGGCCGTCGGCATCACGGCCAAGGAAATGGCCATGGCCGAGCAGCTGGTGGCTGACATGAGCGGGCAATTCAAGCCGGAAGATTTTCGCAATTCATTTCGCGACCAGATCATGGAACTGGTGGAGGACAAGGCCAAGGCCGGCCAGACCGAGCTGGTGCGTCAGCCTGAAAGCACGGAGACCGCCGAAGCGAGCGCGCAGATTTATGACCTGACGGAAATGCTCAGGCGCAGCCTGAACAAGGGTGGCAAGTCCGCGCCTTCAGCCTCGGCTGGAGACGCCAGTGACGCGCTTAAGGCGCCTAAGCCATCCGCCAAAAAAAGCCCGAAAGCGGCCAGCAGCAAGCCTAAGACAAAAGCAACGACCAGCAAGCCCGCCGCGCCGCGCAACAAGGCGGCCTGAAGCATGCTTGAACAACGACAAACGGCTGCACCAGGCAGCCGTCAAGAGCGGCGGATCAGCGCTAAGCCGATCCGCGAATCAACACATCAGCGTGAAGGCGGACGCGACTGTCCACCCATGGGCGGGCGACCAGCGATGTGGCGGAAGGTGATGCGGCCTTTGCTCAGGTCATAGGGCGAGAGCTCGAGCGAGACCTGGTCACCGGCCAGGATGCGGATGTGGTTCTTGCGCATCTTGCCGGAGGTGTAGGCCACGAGCTTGTGGCCGTTGTCCAGCGTCACGCGAAAACGCGAGTCCGGCAGCACTTCTTCAACCAGACCGTGCATCTCAATCAGTTCTTCTTTTGCCATGGCTTTAGCTCCTTGGG
>CAZNQE010000133.1:0-6633 GCA_964575005.1 uncultured Polaromonas sp.
ATGTGGCTGGGCTTTTTTGCCTGGTACCGGGGCCTGGCTTTGGGCGGCACGGTGCGCGTGAGCCAGATGCAACTGCTGCAACCCGTGCTGGGCATGCTGTTTGCCGCCGCGCTTTTGGGCGAGCGCCTGGACGCCGTGAGCGTCGGCTTTGCGCTGGCCGTGATTGCTACAGTTTTCATCGGCAAAAAGATGCCCGTGAATGCAGCCAGCGTCCAGCCGGCCCCATCGACGCGCTAAGCTGTACGGCTGTCAAAGAATTCTGTTTTTTTAGACCCTCCTTCAGGACGACCTCTATGTCATGGACCCAAGCGCGCCGCGCCCAAAAAATGAACCCCTCGGTGCTGCGCGAGATTCTCAAGGTCACCGAGCGGCCCGGCATCATCAGCCTGGCGGGCGGCCTGCCTTCAGCGCAGACTTTCCCGGTGGAAGCCTTTCGCGCCGCCTGCGACAAGGTGCTGCGGGACGACGCCAGTGCCGCCTTGCAGTACGCCGCCAGCGAAGGCTTTGCGCCCCTGCGTGAAGCCGTGGCCGCCGACCTGCCATGGGACGTAGACCCGGCGCAAGTGCTAATTACCACAGGGTCGCAACAAGCGCTGGACCTGGTTGCCAAAGTCCTGATTGACGAAGGCAGCCGCGTGCTGGTGGAGACGCCCACTTACCTGGGCGCACTGCAAGCCTTCACGCCCATGGAGCCGAATTTCGTGGGCGTGGCAACGGACGCTGGCGGCATCGACTTGGCCGACCTGCGCGCAAAGGCCAAAGACGGTGAAGCGGCCCGCTTTTTGTACGTGCTGCCCAACTTTCAAAACCCCACTGGCCGCAGCATGGACGAAGCCCGCCGCGCCGAGCTAAGCCGCACGGCAACAGAGCTGGGCCTGCCGTTGGTTGAAGACAACCCCTATGGCGAGCTGTGGTTTGACACGCCGCCACCGCTGCCGCTGACGGCGCGCAACCCCGAAGGCAGCATTTACCTGGGCTCGTTTTCCAAGGTGCTGGCGCCGGGTTTCCGGCTCGGTTACTTGGTCGCGCCCAAGGCGCTGTACCCCAAGCTTTTGCAGGCCAAGCAAGCGGCTGATTTGCACAGCCCCGGCTTCAACCAGCGCGTGGTGGTCGAGGTGATGAAAGACGGATTCTTGGCGCGCCATGTGCCCACCATTCGCGCGCTGTACAAGGCGCAATGCCTCGCCATGCTGGCCGCACTGGACGCGCACATGCCCGAAGGCGTTGAATGGAACCGCCCCAGCGGCGGCATGTTCTTGTGGGTGCGTTTGCCTGAAGGCCTGGACGCGGCTGCGCTCTTGCCTAAGGCCGTGGACAAAGGCGTGGCCTTTGTGCCGGGCTCGGCGTTTTACGCGGGCGCAGCTGATGCGCGCACGCTGCGCCTGTCGTTTGTGACGGCCAGTGAAGCGCAGATTGCCAAGGGCATTGCCGCGCTGGCCGAGACGGTCAAGGAAGCCATGAGCGACTTGCCGCGGGCACGTCATCCAGTGCAAACCGCCGTGGCCTGAAGCCGCGCGAAATGACAAGCGGTCAAAGGTCACAGGTATGAGCAACACTCCCAAAATCAGCACCCTCAAAATCTGGGGCCGCATGAGCTCCATCAACGTCAAGAAGGTGGTCTGGGCCGCGCAAGAGCTGGGCCTGGACTTTCAACGCACGGAGGCCGGCGGCGCCTTTGGCGTCGTCAAAACGCCCGAGTACCTGGCGCGCAATCCCAATGCCTTGGTGCCCTTGATGGAAGACGATGACTTCGTGCTCTGGGAGTCGAATGTGATCGTGCGTTACCTGTGTGCCAAGCACGCGCCAGGCACGCTCTACCCCACGGGCCTGCGCGAGCGCTTTGACGCCGAGCGCTGGATGGACTGGCAGCAAACCACGCTCAACCCAGCCAGCCGGCCAGGCTTTTGGCAACTGATTCGCACCGCGCCCGAGCAGCGCGACCCCGCCGCGCTGGCCGCGTCGAACACCGCCGTCGAGACCCTGCTGGCGACGCTGGATGCACATCTGGCCCAACGCGCTTTCATGGCCGGCGATCACTTCAGCATGGCCGACATTCCGCTGGGCTGCGAGGCGCACCGCTGGTACAAGCTGCCGCAGCCGCGCCACAGCTGGCCGCATGTGGAGCGCTGGTACCGCGCACTCTCAACCCGGCCGGGCGCACGCGGCGTGCTGGACATGGAGCTGACATGAGCACATCGTCCCCCCGCCCTCGCCGCTTCAAGCAAATCGACGTCTTCACCGAGCAGCCCTGCCTGGGCAATGCGCTGGCCGTGGTGCTGGACGCCGAAGGCCTGGACGACGCGGCCATGCAGCGATTTGCGCGCTGGACCAACTTGTCTGAAACCACGTTTTTGCTGCCGCCCACAGACGCAGCAGCCGACTACCGCGTGCGCATCTTCACACCCGGCGGTGAACTGCCGTTTGCGGGCCACCCGACACTGGGCAGCTGCCATGCCTGGCTGGAAGCCGGCGGCCAGCCGCAGCACGCGGGTGTGGTGGTGCAGCAATGCGCCAAGGGCTTGGTGCGGATTGAACGGCAAGCGGCGGGGGACAAAGAGCGCTTGGCTTTCGCTGCGCCCAGCGTGACGCCAGCGGCAGCCGACCCGACACAAGTGGCGGCTGTGGCCAAAGCATTTGGGTTGCAGGCCTCGCAAGTGCTGGCAGCGCAGGCCAACGACAACGGCCCCGTCTGGTTCAGCCTGTTGCTCGACTCCGCTGAAGCGGTGCTGAATGCAAAGCCAGATACAGCCGAGCTTGGACGCTTGGGCCTGAAGGTCGGACTGGTCGGCCGCTATGCCGATGAAGCCGCGCCACCGCTGATTGGCCGCATCAACCGCGAGGCGGCGGCTTTCAAGTCGGCACCATCAAGCGCTAGCCCAGCAGAAGCCAACCCTTTAATCGAAGTACGCGGCTTCGTGGCCGACAGCAGCGGCGTGTATGAAGACCCCGTGACCGGCAGCCTGAACGCCAGCCTGGCGCAGTGGCTGATCGGTACCGGGCAGCTGCCCGAAAGCTACCTCGCATCGCAAGGCACCTGCCTGGGCCGTGCCGGCCAGGTGCATGTGCGGCGCGACGCCAGCGGCCAGGTCTGGGTGGGCGGGCACTGCATCAGCTGTGTAGATGGCACGGTCACGCTGTAGCATTCACACCTCATGAACAATCCACCGCCCACCGCCAGCCCGCACGACGTCCAGGGCCATCCCACGCCGCGCCTGTTCAGCACGCTGGACCATTTGGTCGTGATGGCCAACACGCTCGAAGAGGGCGCGCGCTGGGTCGAAGCCTTGCTGGGTGTCACGCCAGGGCCTGGCGGCGCCCACCCGCTGATGGGCACGCACAACCAGCTCATCAATATCTCGGGCTTCAACTTCCCGGATTGCTATCTCGAAATCATTGCGCTGGACCCCAACGCCACGCCGCAACTGGCACCCGGCCTCAAGCGCTGGTTTGACATGGACGACGAGCATTTGCGTGAGCAAGTCAGGCGCTACGGACCGCAGCTGATCGCTTACGTGGTGCGCAGCCCCGACATTGAAGTGACCGCCCAGGCGCTGGCCGCGCAGGACATCGCCTGCGGCCGCCTGGTGCCCGCGTCCCGGCAGACCGAAAAGACGATCCTTCGCTGGCGCATCAGCCTGCGCGACGACGGCCAACGCCTGATGGACGGCGCGCTGCCGACGCTGATTCAGTGGGGTCTGCGCGGTGAAAAAGAAGCCGCACACCCGACCGACGGCTTGCCCGGCACCGGCGTGCAATTGCAAGAGCTGCAACTGATTCATCCCGACACCGAGCCGCTCGAAGACGCCTGCCAGGCCATCGGCCTGCGCTGCGTGCTGATCAAGTCAGGCTCGCCCGGCATCTGCGCGGTGCTGCAAACCCCGCGCGGACTGGTACGCCTGAATTCACCGACGCGCCCCGAGCCATCGACTGCGCCAGGGGTTTGACAGTAAATATCGCCCGCCATGGGAACGCTTTACCTTGTGCGCCACGGCCAGGCCTCGTTTGGCGCCGACGACTATGACCAGCTCAGCGCCTTGGGCGAGCGCCAAAGCCAGCGCTTAGGTCAGTACTTCAAGGCACGCGGCTTGCAATTTGAAGCCGCACTGACCGGCACGCTCAAGCGCCAAAAACAAACCCTGGCCGGCATCTGCGATGGACTGGGCGATGCGCTGCCCACGCTGGCTTGGCCCGGTTTGAACGAATACGACAGCCTGGCCGTCATTGCCACGCTGCACCCAGAGCCGCTGCCCAAAGCGACCACTCCCGAGATGGTTCGCGATCACTTCAGGCTGCTGCGCGACGGCCTGGCGCAATGGATGGCCGGCACCGTGAGCCCGCAAGGCATGCCCAGCTACAAAGAGTTTGCTGCTGGGGTGGCCGATGCGCTGGCCCATGTGCGCAAAGCGCATTCAGGCGACGTGCTGCTGGTCTCCAGCGGCGGGCCTATAGCCACTGCCGTGGCCCAGGTGCTGGGCGCCTCGCCCGAGGCCAGCATTGCGCTGAACCTGCGCATCCGCAACAGCTCGGTGACGGAGTTCGACTTCAACCCCAAACGCCATGCGCTGGTGAGCTACAACGGCTTGCCGCATCTGCACTTGCCCGCCGATGCGGATTGGGTGACTTACGCCTGAACGGACTTGGCCTAGCCTGAGTCAGGGCCGTACCGCGCTCACCCGCCACACCGCATTGCCCACGTCATCGGCCACCAGCAGCGCGCCTTGCGCATCCAGCGCTACGCCCACGGGGCGACCCCAGGCTTTGCCCCCCGGGCTGACGAAACCGCTCAGCACATCCACCGGCAGGCCCTTGGGCTGGCCGTTTTCAAAGGGCACAAAAACGACTTTGTATCCGCTCAAGGGTTTGCGATTCCAGGAACCATGCAGGCCGATGAAAGCGCCCTCAGCCAAGCGGGCCAGCAGGCTGGCGGGTGCCTTGCCTTGTGCAGCTTGGGCAGCCCCACCCGCGGACGCAAAAGCCAGCCCCAGCGGTGCCACGTGCGCACCCAGTGCGTAGTCGGGCACCACAGCGCGAGCCACCTGGTCGGGCGCAGGGGACACGCGGGTGTCCACATGCTGGCCGTAGTAGCTGAAAGGCCAGCCGTAAAAGGCACCGTCTTTCACCGACGTCAGGTAGTCGGGCACCAGGTCGCTGCCCAGCTCATCGCGCTCGTTCACCACCGTCCATAACGTCGGTTCTACGCCAGCGCTGCGGCCCGGCACCCAGGCCATGCCGTTGGGGTTGCGCAGGCCGGACGCAAACAAGCGCTTATTGCCTGTGGCCAGGTCCACCTGCCAGATGGCGGCGCGGCCGGCTTCGGCGGCCAGGCCGTTTTCGGCCACGTTGCTGTTGCTGCCCACCGTGGCGTACAGGTACTTGCCGTCAGGGCTGGCGATCAGTGATTTGGTCCAGTGGTGGTTGATGGGTTCGGCGGGAAGGTCTGTCACTTTCGTGCCTGGGCCATGCAAACGTGTTTGCCCCGGCTGCCAGTCAAAGCGCAGGATGGCATCGGTATTAGCGACGTAGAAATTGCGCCCCACCAGCGCCATGCCGATGGGCGAGTTCAGGCCTTCTGCAAAAACTGTTCTCAACTCGGCAACGCCGTCGCCATCAGCGTCGCGCAGCAGCGTGATGCGGTTGGCGCTGGGCACGCCGGCACCGGCGCGGGCCATGACTTGCTGCGTCGCCCAGGCCTTGATGCGCCTTAGGAAACCCGGCTCGGGGGAACCCTCGGCGGGCTTGGCAGGCTTGTTACTCTCGGCTACCAGCACGTCGCCGTTGGGCAGCACATGCAGCCAGCGCGGATGGTCCAGCCCCGCGGCCAGCGCGGTCACGGAAAGGCCAACCATGGGCTGCGGCATCTGCCCGGTCGGCCAGCC
This sequence comes from uncultured Polaromonas sp., assembly GCA_964575005.1. GTDB lineage: Bacteria > Pseudomonadota > Gammaproteobacteria > Burkholderiales > Burkholderiaceae_C > Polaromonas. The sequence goes on from CAZNQE010000133.1 coordinate 5,877, forward strand.
CTGTGCGGGCGCGATGTTGACGGTGGGAATCGCCTGCCGCACCGGCGGCGGCAGCGTGGGCTCGGGGCCGACGTCGGCCATGGGCGGCAGCTTGGCCATGTCGCCGCAGCCGGCAAGGGCGAGCAACAGCGCAAGGGCTGGAAAGAGGCGCGGCCTGAGCTGGTTTGGTGGCGCACATGACATTTCGAATGGCATCTCATCTCCTTGAAGAACCTCACCTTGCATCACTCGCAGGGTGTCCGAGCCGGCAGCCCTGCCGAGTCAGTCACTGGCTTTGGTACTCGTCAGCCACTGGGTCAGGCGAAGGGCGCTAACTCATCAAACTCCAATAGCAGCCGAGCCAAGGTCTCGGCGCTGGCAGCCAGCACCGCGCGGCCTTTCTCAGCCGTGGCCGCCGCCGCATTGCCCGCCGCGCCGCACGCATTGAGGTCTTGGGCGGCCCAGGCCAGCTTGGCGCTGCGGCCGTCGCCCAGCACCGTGAAGTTGGCGGCGCGGTGCTGGCTGGTGGATGCAAAGTTTTGCGCGGCCGTCATGTCCACCCGCTCGGGGTGCAGGGCCAGCATCATCGAGGTTTCAATGTCGCCGCCGTGCACGCCAAAGCGATGCTCGTGGGCGCTGAACAGCGCGCTGACGTCGGCCGGCAGCGCGAGGCCAAAGCTGTTGACCATTAGCACCGTCATGCCGTGCCGCGCGCGCAACTCGCGGCCCACGATGTCCATGGTCGAGACATTGCCGCCATGCGAATTGAGCAGCACCA
>CAZNQE010000134.1:0-1513 GCA_964575005.1 uncultured Polaromonas sp.
TCTTCAAGCTCGGCGTTGATGAAAATCCGAAAAGCTTGAAATGTGCGCGTTGCAGGGTCCTTGCCCGGCTCGCGGGTTTTGACGGCGCTAGCCACGACCTCGGCCAGTTCTGCGGTGCTTCCAAGCGGGCCCCGCTCCTGGCGCCGACGATCAATCGCCTTTGCAATCTGCCCAGCAAACCGTTCTTCGCCATAGTCACGAATGACCTCCGTCATGTGTTCGATAGACGCATCGGCCAGCCACTCGGCCACGCTCTGGCCACGCGTGGTGTCCATGCGCATGTCGAGCGGGCCATTGCCCCGAAATGAAAAGCCGCGTGCCGCGTTGTCGATCTGCGGCGAACTCACGCCCAGGTCCATCAAAATGCCGGCCGCGCTGGCAGCAGGCATGTCGTTCAGGTGGCTGAAGCCCTCGTGGCGAATCGTAAAGCGCGCGTCGTTCAGCGTAGCCGCTTCGGCAATCGCGTCCAGGTCTTTGTCGAAGGCCGTCAAGCGACCTTGCGTCGACAACTGCGACAAGATGAGGCGCGAATGCCCACCCCGACCAAAGGTCGCGTCGATGTAGTGCCCGTCCGGGTTGATCTGCAGTGCCTCGACTGCTTCGTTCAACAAGACGGTGCGGTGTGTCCATGTGTCTTGCACCGTCATCTTTCAGAACGAAAAGTCCTTGAAGACATCGGGCATTTCGCCCTTCATCTGCTCGGCCTCCTGGGCCGCGTAGGTGCTGGCGTCCCACAGCTCGAAGTGGCCACCCATGCCGAGCAGCACCGTTTCCTTCGTGATGCCGGCAGCCGCGCGCAACTCGGGCGAAATGAGCACACGACCCGTGGCGTCAAGTTCGACGTCCATGGCGTTGCCCAGGAAAATGCGTTTCCACCACTGCGCCTGCATGGGCAGCGAGGCGATGCGCTCACGGAATTTTTCCCACTCGTTGCGCGGAAAGATCATCAGGCACCCGTGCGGGTGCTTGGTCATGGTGAGTTGGCCTGCAGCGGTGGCAACAAGCACGTCACGGTGCCGGGTCGGCACTGAAAGCCGCCCCTTGGCATCGAGAACAATGGATGAAGCCCCTTGGAACACGCTGGTCAGACCTTTGAAAACACTTTTCACCACAAAACTGCACTTTTCCCCACTTTAGCAGGAATCGTCCAGCAAGCAAGCACTTGATCAGAAAAATTTCAATGAAATCAAGTACTTAGAGCGGTTTTCCAAATCATTGGAAACATAAAAGCGTTCTAAATTAAGCACTTAGCGAAGGCTCTGAAAGTGCTTTCTCAGGGATGCCACTGGGACGAAGAATCTGAGCAGATGCGCGGGTCGCAAGGCCCGTTGTCAGATTCCGGCGCGCTGCGCTGTAGGCGCAGGGCCCCATCAAAGGCACTGGCAAACAGGATAGCCCGGATGCAGGCCCACCACCGCCTAGGTGGGCGAACAGAAAGTGAGAGCTGCAAGCAGATGCAGTCTTCAAAAGAAAAACGCCCCGATTAACGAGGCGTTTTGGGGTGCCGCCACCG
>CAZNQE010000134.1:1613-6507 GCA_964575005.1 uncultured Polaromonas sp.
CAAGAAGATCAATCCCCAAACATCTTCTGCTTGAGCTCACGACGCTGCTGCGCCTCCAGCGACAAGCTGGCCGTGGGGCGAGCGATCAGACGGCCCACGCCAATCGGCTCGCCCGTCTCGTCGCAATAGCCGTAATCACCCGCGTCAATGCGCGCAATCGACTGCTCGATCTTTTTCAGCAACTTGCGCTCGCGGTCACGCGTGCGCAACTCCAGCGCATGCTCTTCCTCGATGGTCGCGCGGTCGGCCGGGTCAGGCACCACCACGGTGTCCTCACGCAAATGCTCGGTGGTTTCACCGGCGCTGGCGTGAATCTCTTGCTTGAGCAAAGACAGCTTGTGACGGAAGAACGCCAGCTGCTTTTCATTCATGTATTCGCTGTCAGGCATGGCCTTGACTTCGTCGTCAGTCAACTCGTTGGCCTCTTTGGCCTTCCAGTTGTTGGCCAGCTTTGGGTCCTTGCGCGCAGCCACGTGGGGCGCTGGCGAGATCACGCGATCAGCGATCGTCGAGTAGCTGGCCTTGGCGGCGTCAGGCGAATGGGTAGGCACCATCGGTGCGGGCGGCGGCGATGCTGCCGCGGTACGGGCCGAACTACGGCGGCCAGGTTTGAGTGGAGGTGGGGTCAGCATGGTTTGAGAAACGGTTGGTGCGGCGGGCTGGGGCGCGGGCGCCATGGGCTTGACGGTGGCAGCAGAAGAAGCGGCCGCCGAGACAGCAGATGGGGCGCTGGCCCCGGCTTGAGGCAACTGCTTTGCAGGCGCCGGCCGGGTGGACAGAGACACTGCCTTGACCGCCACAGGGGCGGCTTTGGCAGCAGGAGCGGATGGCGTCAGGGGACGCGCTTTCGCCGCTGGCTTGGACTTTGGTTTTGCAGCGACGGAATTGGGGAGGGCCTTGGGCTGGGGCTTGGTAGCCGGCTTGCTGGCAGATTTGAGAGGCGATTTCAGGGCTGTCTTTGCAACAGCCTTGACGGGCGTTTTAGGGGTCGCCTTGGTAGGGACCTTGGCAGCGACCTTGGTGGCAACCTTAGCGGAAGCCTTGACCGGCAACTTGACTGCGGCTTTCACTGTGGCTTTGGCGGCGGACTTGCCTGCGGGCAATTTGCTTGACTTGGCTGCAGGCTTGGTCACCGTCTTGGCCGTCTTGGCCACGACCTTGGCAATGGGCTTGACTGCGGGCTTGGCCTTGAGCACGGCCTTTGGCAATGCGGCCTTGCGTGCGGTGGGCTTGGATGTTTGGGCTTTGACAGCGGTCTTGGCTGGCGTTTTGGCCGTCTTGCCGGCGGGCGCGGACTTGACCCCGGCCTTTGCGGGCGTCTTGTTCTTCTTGGCGGGGGATTTCACTGCTTGTCTCCTCTGGGCATGGGCCTGTGGATGAACCCCGGTCGCCGCGGCGCCCGGATGCGAAGCCGGCCGGTCCGAAGAAGCCACTTTGGGCCTTTCGATGGACACGCCGCCTTGATCGGCGCGCGATTTTAGCGGGGTGCCCACCGGTCCTCCGGGCAGCCATCCAAATCGTTGCAAAAATGAAACAAACATTTGGCCTCCAGCCTTCAACCGCTCATCTCAAAAGAAATCAACAAAATCAACACGCGGCCTTGAATTTGGCGCAGAGACTAACTCAATCCGGGCTCAAACGAGGCATTGCTCCAGCCCTTGCAGAAAAATATCCTTGGGCAGGTCGATTCCGATGAACACCATCTTGCTGACCCGGGCCTCGCCTTCAGCCCAGGCGGGGCCCAGATCGCTGCCCATCAGCTGGTGCACACCCTGAAAGATCACCTTGCGCTCAGTGCCCTCCATGTTCAGCACGCCCTTGTAGCGCAGCATGCGCGGGCCATAGATATTGACCACCGCGCCCAAAAAGTCTTCCAGCTTCGCCGGGCTGAAAGCCTTGTCAGCGCGGAACACAAAGCTTTTGACGTCATCGTCATGGTGGTGATGGTGGCCATGGCCGCCATTGACGGCGTCTTTATCGCCTCCAGTGCCCTCGTTCGCATGCGACGGGTGGTCGCAATGCTCGCCGTGGACGTGATCATGACCATGCGCGTGGTCGTGCCCGTGCTCGTCTTCTTTCAGGAAGTCCGGGTCAATGTCCAGCTTGGCGTTGAGGTTGAAGCCGCGCAGGTCAAAGACTTGGGCCAGCGGCACCTCGCCAAAATGCACGGCGCGCTGCGGGGCGCGCGGGTTCATGTGCTTGAGGCGGTGCATCAGGGCTTCGACCTCATCCGCTGCCACCAGGTCGGCCTTGCTGATGAAAATCTGATCGGCAAAACCCACTTGGCGCCGGGCTTCCTGGCGCTCGTTAAGTTGCACGGCCGCGTGTTTGGCATCCACCAGTGTCAAGATGGAGTCCAGCAGGTACTGCTCGGCAATTTCCTCGTCCATGAAAAAGGTCTGCGCCACAGGGCCGGGGTCGGCCAGGCCCGTGGTTTCGATTACCACGCGGTCAAAGTTCAGCTCGCCCTTGCGCTTTTTGGCGGCCAGGTCTTGCAGGGTTTCGCGCAAGTCTTCGCGGATGGAGCAGCAGATGCAGCCATTGCTCATCTGGATGATGTTTTCCTGGGTCTCGTTCACCAGGATCTCGTTGTCGATGTTTTCCTCACCGAATTCGTTTTCGATCACGGCGATCTTTTGGCCGTGGGCTTCGGTCAGCACGCGCTTGAGCAAGGTGGTTTTGCCTGAGCCGAGAAAGCCGGTGAGGATGGTGACGGGAATCAAGCTCATGAGTGCCTAAATTGAATGCTTAAGAACGAAGAAAGGCGAAAGGGCGAATGCGGGAGAGCCGGGGAGTTTAGCGGCGCGGGCGTGTGCCGGTGCCGCGCCCTGTTTCAAGGCTTTCTGACCAGCACCAGCCCCTTGAGGTACTCGCCCTCGGGAAAAGTCACCGTCATCGGATGGTCGGGCGCACCGCCCAGCCGCTCGCTGATGAAGGCGTCCACACCGGCATCCGCACCGGCCGAAGCCACGATCTTGTGGAACAGGTCCGCACTGATGCCGCCCGAGCACGAATAAGTGAAGAGTGTGCCGCCGGGCTCCAGGATGGACAGGGCCAGCCGGTTAATGTCTTTGTAGGCGCGTGCCGCACGTTCGGCATGGGCGGCCGTGGGCGCAAATTTCGGCGGGTCGAGAACGATGGCGCCGAAGGTGCGGCCTTCGGCGATGTAGCGGCGCAGCATGGCGTTCACGTCGGCGTCGATCATCTCGGTGCGGGCGGCGTCAAAGCCATTGAGCGCGACGTTGGCGCTGGCCTTGGCCAGCGCCGGGCCAGAGGAATCAATCGAGGTGACATGCGCAGCGCCACCAGCGAGGGCCGCCACCGTGAAGCCGCCTGTATAGCAGTAGCAGTTGAGCACGCGCTGGAACTGCCGGCGCTTGGCGTGCTGCGCAAACTTATGGCGGCTGTCGCGCTGGTCTAAATAAAAACCGGTCTTGTGGCCTTCGGCGATGTTGAGACCCAGTTGCCAGTCGTGTTCGCGAATCACGATCTCGGTGCCTGGGTCTTCGCCCTCTTCACCCTTTTCTGGTGCTCCGGCCAGCCAGCCGGTGGCTTCGCTCAGGCCTTCGAGGCCGCGCACGCTGGCGTCTGAGCGCTCGTACAACCGGGTCAAACCAGTTTGCGCCAGCAGGGCCTGGACGATCACGCTCTTCCAGCGCTCAGTGCCGCAGCTGGTGAACTGCGCCACCAGCGTGTCAGCGTAGCGGTCCACGATCAAACCGGGTAGGCCGTCAGACTCGCCATGCACCAGACGAATGCCGTTGCTTTGAATGTCAAACAGGCTGCGAGCCTTGAGCGCTGCGGCAATGCGCGCCGAGAAAAACGCGGCGTCAATGCGCTGGGCTTCGTCAAAACTCCAGACGCGGGCGCGAATCTTGGAGGCCGGGCTGAAGGCGGCCCAGCCTAAAAAGCGGCCTTCATGGCTTTCGACTTTGACGGTTTCGCCAGCGTCGCCGCCACCTTTGGCTATGGCGCCGTCAAAAATCCAGGGGTGGCGGCGCTGCAGCGAGCGTTCTTTGCCTTCGCGGAGTCGAATTGATTTCATGGCCGCTATTGTCGCGGCCACTGCCCATCACTTGGCTTTTCGAGCTTGAATGTCGGCGGGCTCGGCACTGGGCCAGGCGGCAGGAGCAGGCTCGGCGGCCACTAAAGCGCGCGGATGCGCCGCGTCATAGACCTTGGCCAAGTGCTGAAAATCCAGCCGCGTGTAGACCTGCGTGGTGGTGATGCTGGCGTGGCCCAGCAGCTCTTGCACCGCACGCAAGTCACCGCTGGACTGCAGCACGTGGCTGGCAAATGAATGGCGCAGCATGTGCGGATGCACGGGCGTGGCCAGCCCCGCTTGCAAAGAGCGCTGCTTGAGGCGCACGCGCAAATGCTGCGGCGTCAGGCGCGTGCCGCGTGCGCTGATGAAAAGCGCGTTGGGATCGACAGCGCCCGCTTGCGCATGAGGGGCTGCGCTGGTCGCTTCAATGGTCGGGCCGGCCTCGCCCGCGCTCAACCATTCGCTGCGCACCGCCAGCCAATGCCGCAGCGCCGCCAGCGCTTTGCTGCCCACGGGCACGCTGCGCCACTTGCGGCCCTTGCCCATGACTTGGGCTTCGCCAGCGTCCAGATCTATCCAGCCGCGCGCGGCCGCGCTGGCTTGCGCGTCCAGGCCCACGATCTCGCCAATGCGCAGGCCGCAGCCGTAGAGCAACTCGGTCAGGCATTCGTCACGCGCCTGCAGGCCGGGGTGATGCTCGGTGTCGTCGGTTGTGAAGTCAGCCAACTGCACCGCTTCGTCCACGCTCAGCGCCTTGGGCAGCGGCTTGGCCGCCTTGGGCGCGCGCACGTCTTGCACAGGGTTGCTGCTGACCAGGCCTTCACGCCCCAGCCAGTGATAAAAACCGCG
>CAZNQE010000135.1:0-6458 GCA_964575005.1 uncultured Polaromonas sp.
CAGCGTCAAGCAAGCCATGTTCGACTTGCTCAAGGCGGACGAGATCGGCATGGCCTTGACCGAAAGCCTAGCGATGACGCCCGCCGCCAGCGTCAGCGGTTTTTACCTAAGCCACCCCGACAGCGCGTACTTCAACGTCGGCAAGATTGGCGACGACCAAGTGCACGATTTGGCCAAGCGACGCGGTGTGAAATTGCAAGACCTGGAGCGCCTGCTGGCGCCCAACTTGTAAAGCGGCAGGGACTAAAGCCATGAGCCGCCTGGGCCTGACCCGCGACAAGATTTACAAAACGATTGCCCGCCAGCTGCACGGCCAGGTGCCGTGCTGGGTGTGCGGCGAACACGTGTTGCAAACAGCTGCCACGCTGGAGCACATCAAGCCGCTGAGTGAAGGCGGCAATTCGCATCAAGAGAATCTGGCCATCAGCCACGGGGTTTGCAATGGCCAGCGACACGCGAAGGTGGCGAAGGCCTGAGCCTTTGTGCCTGTTGGGCAGAGCGGCCTGCGGCCGGGTGGGGGCGGACGTCCTCATACTGGGGTACCAGAAATCGGCCGCCCGCCCCCACCCGGCCACAGGCCTTGGTTTGTTTCGACGGGACGCGCTTGCTGCGGAGTGCCTACTAAGACACAGGCCGGGTCAACCGCCTAAATAAGCTCCGCCATTGACATGCGTGACCTGCCCGGTCACAAAGCGCGCCTGCAGACTCGCCAGCCACGCAATCGCATCAGCCACCTCTTCAACCGTGCCGCGCCGGCCCAGCAGAGTCTGCCGCGTTGCGTGATGCGCAGGCGCGGCCGCGCTGGTCGCCGTGTGGCGCACGCTGTCAATCAAGCCCGGCGACACGCAGTTCACCGTGATGCCCTGCGGCGCCAGCTCCACCGCCAGCGCCCGCGTCAGGCCCACCAGCCCCGCCTTGGCCGTGACCACATGTACACGTTGCGCTGCGCCGGTATGCGCGGTCAAGCCGCCCACGTTGATGATGGCCGCCGAGTCCGATGTGGTCAGCAAAGGCAGCGCGGCTTGCGCGCAAAAGAAGGCACCGTCCAGCACCACCGCCAGCGTGCCGTGCCAGTCAACTGCGCTCAGGGTTGCCAGCGGCCCTTCCTTGCGAATCGCGGCGTTGTTCACCAGCACATCCAGCCGGCCCCATTGCGCCTTGACCTCATCCACCATGCGCTGCACGGCCACCGCGTCCGTCACATCGGCCAGGCACAGCATGGCGGGCTGACCCAGCGCGAGAATCTCGTCCACCACCGCCTGGCCTTCAGCCTCTGAGCTGCGCACATTGACGACCACAGCCATGCCGTCACGCGCCAATGCCAGCGCCGTGGCGCGTCCGATATTGCGGCCTGCGCCCGTGACCAGCGCCACGCGTTGCTTGAGCGTGCTCATGCTTGCGCCGACAAAATAGCTGCGTCGGCCAGCGGCGCATCAAACACTTGCTTGACCCATTGATGCATGGCTTGCGCCTGACCCGGCGTGATGCCGCCATGCGCGCAGTTGGCAAAAAACTTGGTGTCCAGATCCACGTCGCTCAGCGGATGGTCTGCCCCGCCCTTGAAGTAGGCTTGCCGCGCTTCCATCACGCGGCCGTCCTTGAGCGTCACGCGCACGTGGCCGGTGAACTGCTTGGGGTAAGGGTTGGCCGGGTCCACGATGTAGTGCACCTTGGCCGCCAGCGCGCGCAGGTCATCTCGCTTGACTTGCGCCTCGGTGTATTCGCCCAGGCCCGCGTTGTCCAGCAAGAGGCCGGCGGCAATCGCATACGGGATGCTGAACTTGGCCGCATAGGCATTGGGCGGCGACTGCTTGAGCGCCAAAGGCTCCCACAGCCGGTGCACGATGCCTTCGGCCGTCTCGCAATCGATGCGTTCGATCTGCGCGAGGTCCAGCCCCTGGCGGCGCAGCTCGCGCGCGCAGTCGATGTAGGGGTGGGCCATGGTGCCGCAGGCGTAGGGCTTGAACGCAATCGTGGTCCAGATCCAGTCGCTGCCCATGCCTTGCAGCATGGCTTCAAAGTTGCCGTCCTTGCTGTCTTTGAGGTTGGCAAAGCCATGGAAGAAACCATGCGTGCCTTCAAACACCGTGGCCGGCCCTTTGAAGCCGGCTTGCGCCAGACGCACTGCCCGGTAGCCCGATTGCGCAGCCCAGCCCGGGTGCATGCGCTTGGTCCAGCTGCCGTCGGCCAGATATTCAATGATGCCGGACGACATGCTGCCAGCAATGCCAAAGGCGTTGACCAACTCGTCTTCGCTCAACTTCAGTGCCGCGCCCACGCCGGCGACTGCGCCCATCACCCCAAAGACGGCGGTCGGGTGAAAGCCGGCCTTGTGCACTTTGGTGGGCGCCACGGCGCAGAGCCGGCACATCACTTCAACGCCAATGGCGATGCCGCGCAGCAAGTCAGCGCCTGAGAGTTTGTGACGCTGGGCTGCCGCCAAAAGCGCCGGCACGATGACCACGCCGGCATGCACCGGCCCGCCTTCGTAGGTGTCGTCAAAGTCTTCGCCGTGGGCGGCAATGCCGTTGACAAAAGCCGCGCCTTCCACGCCGCAGGTTTGCGGCAGGCCGATGACGGTGCAGGGGCCATCTTGCTCAACGGCGGCCAGCGCGGCCAGCACATAGGGCTCGGCACGCGCGGCAATGCAGATGCCGGCAATGTCCATCAGCAGTCGCTCGCCGATGGCGCGCGCTGCTGGCCAGGCTTCAGGACGGGCTGTGATGATGGCTTGCGCCAGACGGCGGGAAACGGTCACAGCAGAAGCAGATTCAGTTGCAGATTTAAGAGCAGAAGAAGTCGAGGAACTCATGCAGGTTTCTTGTTGGAAGTGAAGTCTTTAACGCCGGTGTAAAGCATCAGGGCCAAGGCCAGGACCAGCAGCACCAGCGACACGGTGTCGGTGACAAAGATGCTGTGATCGCCGCTGGAAATCAGCAGGCTGCGGCGGTAGTTGGACTCGACCATGGCGCCCAGTACCAGGCCCAGCACCAGTGGCAGCACAGGCAGCTTCAAGAGCCGCATGCCGTAGCCCACCACGCCCAGGGCCAGCACCAGGCCGATCTCGAAAATGCTCTGGTGCATGGCGTACACGCCTGACATCACCAGCGCCAAAATGAAAGCCATGAGGTAAGGCTTGGGCCGGTTCACCAGCCAGATGCAGGGCGCCAGAATCACCAGGCCAATCACCAGCATGGCGATGTTGGCAAAGAACAGGCCGCCGTACAGGCTCCAGACAATGTCTGGCGCTTTTTGAAACAGCATGGGGCCGGGCTGCAGGCCATGAATCAAAAACCCGCCCATCAGCACAGCCGCCGAGTTGGAGCCCGGAATGCCCAGGCTGAGTAGCGGCACAAGCGCGGTGGCCGTGACTACGTTGTTGGCCGACTCGGGCGCAGCGATGCCTTCAGGCGAGCCTTTGCCAAACTCTTCCGGGTACTTGGACCAGCGCTTGGCTTCGGAATAAGCCATGAAGGCCGCCACCGTGCCGCCCGCGCCGGGCGTGACGCCTTCAACGGTTCCGATGGCCACACCAATGGCTTGCGGCTTGAAGATGCGTTTGCTCATGGCCCAGTTGGGCAGCTTGAGCTTGGCCTTGGACTTGATGGCCTTGTTCCAGGCAGGCTCGCCAATTTGCACCAGCATCTCAGTGACCGCAAACAGACCCACCATGACCAGGATCGGCTTGATGCCGCCCAGCAAATCTGGCGAGCCGAAGGTAAAGCGCGGCACGCCCGACACGGGGTCGCTGCCGATGAAGGACAGCATGAGCCCGAGGCTGGCAGCAACCAGGCCGCGCATCAGCGAGCCGCCGGACAGGCCGGCAATCACCGACAAGCCCAGGATGCCGAGCGAGAAGTAAGCCGCGGGCGTGAAGGCCAGCGCAATCTTGGCCAGGCTTTCGGTGGCCAGTACCAGCACCGCCAAGCCAAACAGGCCACCGATCAGACCCGACATCAGCGAGATGCCCAGCGCCTCACCGGCGCGGCCTTGGCGTGCCATTTCATAGCCGTCCAGCACCGTGGCCGAGGCCGAGTTGGTGCCCGGCGTGCGGATCAGGATGGCCGGAATCGAGCCGCCGTATTCAGCGCCTACGTAGACGCTGGCCAGCAGCACGATGGCGGTGGCCGGCTCCATGCCGACGGTGAAAGGCAGCAGCAGCGCCATGGCAATCGACGGCGAGATGCCCGGCAGCGCGCCGCCCAGAATGCCCCACAACACGCCGGCAAAGGCGGCCACCAGGAGCCACAGGGTCGGCACACTCAGCACCGCATTGAAAAACGCTTCCATCAATCAGGTTCCCATCCAGGCAGGCCACAGACCGGGGGGCATGCGGATTTGCAAAAGCACAGTGAAAAGTCCGTACAGGCAGAGTGCGCCGCCCAGTGCGCTCAGCGCCACGGTACGCGGCGCGCGTGCGCCCACCAGCCAGGCGACGGCGGCGATCAGCAAGGCGATGGAAACGGTGTAGCCCGCCAGCGGCAGCATCAGCATGTAGGCCGTCAGCACGGCCAGCAGAGCCAGCGCCAGCTTTTCGGCGCGCCAGGGGGTGTGCGTGTCAGTGCCGGGCTGCTCGTCAGCCTCCGCCTCGGCGGGAGCGCCTGCGCCTTGGCGCGCCGGCACGCTGCCCTTGATCAGCAGCGAGGCCGACGCCAGCATCAGCACCACGCCCACGGCCGAAGGCACGCCCGCCGCGCCGACCTCGTCGGCCAGCAAGCTGTCTTCAATGCCGCGCGCGTGCGCCACATAGGTGGCCGACAAAAGGATGCCCAGAAGACCGGTCATGCGGTCAGCATTGGCGCCCTTCATTTCAGCAGGCCGAGTTCCTTGAAGGACTCAATGGTTTCTTGCGCCACATCGGCCGTGAACTTGCGTGCGGCTTCGCGGCCCAGCACCATAGGCGTCAGGTGCTCCTTGGTGTATTCAGCCTTGTAGGCGGGCGAGGCGACGGCTTTCTTGATGGCTTCTTCCCACTGCTTGGCAATGGCGTCGGGCATGCCCTTGGGCGAGGCCAGGCCGCGGAACTTGCGCACCACCACGTTCAGGCCTTGCTCTTTGGCGGTCATCAGTTGCGGCAGGCCGGCCAGGCGGTTTTCAGACAAGGTGGCCAGCAGGCGGATCTTGCCGGCTTCAAGCTGCGCTTGCAGCTCTTGAATCTCGCCCACGCCGATGTCGTAAGTGCCGTTGAGCACGCCGATCATCTGGTCGGCGCCGCCGTCGTGACTCACGATGGGCACCTTCACACCGCCAGCGCGAGCCAGGCGTTCCATGGCGATGCGCTCCAGCGAGGCTGGATTGGACGCGCCCCAGCGCGATTTGCCGGGGTTGGCCTTGGCAAAGGCCACCACCTCGGCCAGGGTTTTGTAGGGCGACTCGGTGCGGGTGTAGATCACCTCGGGGTCAATGAAGATGATGGCCATCGGGTCCAGACCGTCATAACCCACGGCTGGTTTGGACAGCAGTGTGGTCTGAATGTAGGTCGGCGTGGTGCCGTAGAAGACAGAGCCGTCAGGCGCGCCTTTGGCCACATGCGCCACGGCGGTGGCACCGCTGCCGCCGCGGATATTTTCAACCGCCATGTTCGTTTTCAGCGGCAGGTGTTTGATGAGGTCGCGCAGGAACACGTCGGTGCCGCCGCCGGGGCTGGAGTGCGTGACCAGCGATACGCGGTTGACGGGATAGGCGTCTTGCGCCTGCACCCAAGTGGCGGCGGGTGCGATGAGCAGGCCGAGCAGGCTGCAGGTCAGGCGGCGTTTGAGGTTCATGGCTTTGTCTCCTTTTAAAGGCGGGGCGCCTCAGTGTGCGCAAGCCAAAAAATGTAGAGCGCGGATTGCCAACTGTCAACAGTTTGAACCCTTGGCCTGCGGCCCTGCCTGCGATCTGCCTGCGATCTGCCTGCGATGCGCGCTTCGGCGCGGCTTAACTGGGTTCTGCGGGGGTGACGGTGGCGGCCAGACGCAGCCAGCCCTGGGCCACGTGGCGCGTCAGCGCGGCTTCAGCGGCGGCCGGGTCTTGCGCCGACAGCGCCTGCACGATGGCCTGGTGCTCTTCGTTCGACGTGCGCAAGCTGCCCTGATGCACCAGACCGCGGCGGCGGAACAAATGCGTTTGCCGCACGATGGACAGGTACAGGTCGGCCAAAGTTTGGTTGTCGGCCACCTTCATCAGCAACTCGTGAAAGCTCAGGTTGAGCTTGTAGTAGCCCGACAAATCGTTTTGCTCGGCAGCCGCGTTCATGTCGCTGAGCAAGCCTTGCAAGCTTTGCAGCGCGGGCGGTGTGACGCGGCTGGCCGCCAGCCGGCCGATCAGCCCCGACAGCGCGCCGCGCACTTCATAGAGCTCGCGCGCGTCATGCAGCGTCATCTCGCGCACAAACACGCCCTGGTTCACCACGCTGACCAAGAGGCCGGCTTCTTCCAGGCTGCGACAGGCTTCGCGCACCGGGCCGCGGCTGATGC
>CAZNQE010000136.1:0-6445 GCA_964575005.1 uncultured Polaromonas sp.
CCGTCAGCCAGCGGCCTTCAATCAGGCGTTTGAGCATGCGCTGCGCGTCGGCATACACGCGCACGGCCTCGGTGCCCACCACTTCGTCTTTCAAGATGGCAGGGAAGGGCCCGGCCAAATCCCAGGTCTGGAAGAACGGACCCCAGTCGATGTAGTTGGCGAGTTCAGCCAAATCGAAGTTTTTGAAGACGCGGCGGCCAATGAACTTGGGCACGGGGGGCGTGTAGTGCGCCCAGTCCATGGGCGTGGCGTTGGCGCGTGCCTTGGCAATCGGCCACATCGGCGTTTGCTTTTTGTTGGCGTGCTGCTCGCGCACGTGCGCGTAGTCGGTGTTCAGGTCGTCGATGTACTTGGCGGCCTGGTCAGACAACAAACTTTGCGCCACGCTCACGCTGCGGGACGCATCAGGCACATAGACCACCGGGCCTTCGTAATGCGGCGAAATTTTCACGGCCGTGTGGACGCGGCTGGTGGTCGCACCGCCAATGAGCAGCGGGATTTTCTTGATGCGGAAGTGGTCGTCCTTTTGCATCTCGGCGGCGACGTACTGCATCTCTTCCAGGCTCGGCGTGATCAGGCCTGAGAGGCCGACGATGTCCGCGCCTTCGACCTTGGCGCGCGCCAAAATTTCGTGGCAAGGCACCATCACGCCCATGTTCACGACTTCAAAGTTGTTGCACTGCAAGACCACGGTGACGATGTTTTTGCCAATGTCGTGCACGTCGCCCTTGACGGTGGCGATGATGATCTTTCCCTTGGTTTTCACGTCGCCGCCTGCGGCTTCCAGCAGCAGCTTTTCAGCTTCGATGTAAGGCAGCAAATGCGCCACGGCCTGCTTCATCACACGGGCGCTTTTTACCACCTGCGGCAAGAACATCTTGCCTTGGCCAAACAAGTCACCGACCACGTTCATGCCGTCCATGAGCGGGCCTTCGATCACGTGCAACGGGCGGCCCCCATCGGCTTGGATGGCTTCCCACATTTCCTGAGTGTCTTCGGTGATGAACTCGTTCATGCCGTGCACCAGCGCGTGACTCAAACGCTCGCGCACCGGCAGCGCGCGCCATTCGTTGCGCTTGCTGTCGTCTTTGGCGCCGCTCTTGGCCGTCTCGGCCACTTCCACCAATCGCTCACCCGCGTCAGGCCTGCGGTTCAGCACCACGTCTTCCACCCGCTCGCGCAGCGTGGCTTCGAGGTCGTCGTACACGCCGACCATGCCGGCGTTGACGATGCCCATGTCCATGCCGGCTTGAATCGCGTGGTACAGAAAGACGGTGTGAATCGCTTCCCTCACCGGGTCGTTGCCGCGAAAGCTGAAGGACACATTCGACACGCCGCCACTGACTTTGGCGCCCGGCAAGTTGGCCTTGATCCAGCGCGTGGCCTCGATGAAGTCCACCGCGTAATTGTTGTGCTCCTCAATGCCGGTGGCAATGGCAAAGATGTTCGGGTCAAAGATGATGTCTTCAGGCGGAAAGCCGACTTCATCGACCAGCACGCGGTAGGCGCGCTCGCAAATTTCCGTCTTGCGCTGGTAGGTGTCGGCCTGGCCTTTTTCATCAAAAGCCATGACCACGGCGGCCGCGCCGTAGCGCTTCAAAAGCTTGGCTTGCTGCTTGAAGGCGTCCACGCCTTCTTTCATGGAAATCGAATTGACGATGCCCTTGCCCTGAATGCAGCGCAGGCCCGCTTCAATCACGCTCCATTTGGACGAGTCGATCATGATGGGCACGCGGGCAATGTCGGGCTCTGAAGCAATCAGGTTCAAAAACCGCACCATGGCCGCCTGGCTGTCCAGCATGGCCTCGTCCATATTGATGTCGATGATCTGGGCGCCGTTTTCCACCTGCTGCCGAGCCACAGCCAGCGCCTGCTCGTAGTCACCGTTCAAGATCATCCGGGCAAAGGCCTTGGAGCCGGTGACGTTGGTGCGCTCGCCAATGTTGACGAAGAGGTTGCCCTCGCCAATGCTGACCGGCTCAAGGCCGGACAGCTTCATGGGAGGAACAGCAGGGGAAATGGCAGAAGAGGAAGAAGACACGGACTCACCTTGGGGCAAAGGTGAGCGTCGTTGCAATGAATGCCCTCGCGGCCAAGCGCTAAAGGATTCCCAAGCCTGACTTCGCGGGGCGAAGCTGCAACGCTCCTTGGGAGACGGGATTTTAACGGCTTGGCGGGAAGCCCAGGGGCTCAAGCACCTTCTTGGAGCACAACATAGCTCGCCTCGATGTTGCGGTGAAAGGCTTCGGGCAAGTGCGCCCAGTCGTGCACATCTACCAAGATCGGTAGCAAGCTGGCCTGCAAGGCTTCTTTGAGGTCGTGCCAGCCAGCGACTTCCTGGCTCAAATCTGAAGGGTTGCGCAGCACCAAGTCCAGATCACTGCCTTCATGCGCCGCGCCCGTGACGCGGCTGCCGTACGCCCAAACCTGGGCCTGCGGGACGTGCTGACTGAGCAAGGCTCTCAGCAGGGCAAGGTGCTTGGGTGCCAGCTGCAATTTGCCCGGCTCAAGCTGCGGCATCAAACGCCTTTTGCAGTGCCGCCGCTAAAGCGCGGACATCCTCCAAATAGGCAGGAAGCAGGCTGAGCGTTTGGTTGGCAAAGTCCACGCCATAGTCGTGCGCGGTGTTGTTACGGTTGGCTCGGTAGCGCAGCCAGCGCTCGACTGCATCTGGGTTCATCAGCGCATGTTTACCCGCATGGCGCAGCACATCGTTAAAAACCAAGGCGTCCACGCTGCGCGGGTTGCCTTCATAAACTTTGAGCGCTTTGCGCAGCAGCTTGCCGGCGGTTTCCAGGGAAAGCTCGAAACTTTTGATCGCTGCATTACGGTACAGGTCGTAAAGCACCGACACTTGGTCAGGCGTGCCATGCAAGGCCAGGACGGCCTGCTCCAACGTGGCGGCCGTTCGCAGCAAATGATCGACGGTTAGTGACATGGTGTGAGACCGCTCAAACGGGGCAAGTAGCGAATGGAACAACCGAAGCTTAAGCCGCTTCTTTGTAAAAAGCCCCAGCCGACAAACTCCGCGGACCCAGCGGCGCCACCGCGTGGTGAATCGCGCCAATATGCTCGGGCGTGGTGCCGCAGCAGCCGCCGACGATATTGACCAGGCCTTCGGCGGCGAACTCGCGCAGCAGGCGGCTGGTGACGTCCGGTGTTTCGTCAAAGCCGGTCTCGCTCATGGGGTTGGGCAAGCCTGCGTTGGGGTAACAGCTGATGAAGGTGTCGCCTGCGACCTTGGCCAATTCTTGGATGTAGGGGCGCATGAGCGTGGCGCCCAGCGCGCAGTTCAAGCCGACCGCCAGGGGCTGGGCGTGGCGCACGCTGTGCCAGAAAGCGGTCACGGTTTGCCCGCTCAAAATGCGACCCGAGGCGTCGGTCACGGTGCCGCTGATGATGAGCGGCAGGCGCTCGCCCGAGTTGTCGAAGTACTCGTCAATGGCAAACAGCGCGGCCTTGGCGTTGAGCGTGTCAAAAATGGTTTCAACCAGGATCACGTCGCTGCCGCCCTTGACCAGGGCTTCGGTCTGCTCGTAGTAAGCCTGGCGCAGTTCTTCAAAGTTGGTGTTGCGCGCGCCGGGGTCGTTCACGTCGGGGCTGATGCTGGCGGTTTTGGGCGTGGGGCCGAGGGCGCCGACAACGTAGCGCGGTTTGTCAGGCGTTGAATACTTGTCGCAAGCGGCGCGGGCAATGCGGGCGGACTCGTAGTTCATCTCGACAGCCAGGTGCTGCATATCGTAGTCGGCCTGGGCCACGGTGGTAGCGCCAAAGGTGTTGGTTTCAATCAGGTCAGCACCGGCAGCCAGGTAGCCTTCGTGAATGTCTTGAATGATGTCCGGCCGCGTCAGGCTCAGGAGCTCGTTGTTGCCCTTGATGTCTTTGTGGAAATCCTTGAAGCGCTCGCCGCGGTACTGCGCTTCACTCAACTTGAAACGCTGGATCATGGTGCCCATGGCGCCATCAAGGATGGCGATACGTTTGGCCAGGATGGCGGGCAGGGCTTGGGCGCGGGTGTAGACGACTGAAGGCATGGGGCAATTGTAGGTAGGCGCCCGCGCCGTGCGGGTCGGAGCACCTGGCCGCCAACAAAGCGCCGACAATAAGCCGCTGCGTTTGGCCCCGGCCATCTTGCGCCTTGTCGTCTCCACTTTCTTCACCACGAGTCCGCCGCCCTTGTCGTCATCGTCCTCTCCTGTTTTGCCTTCCACACTGGACATCCTGGGCGAAGTCTTTGGCTACGACAGCTTTCGCGGCCCGCAAGAAGCCATCGTGAACCATGTGGTCGCCGGTGGCGACGCACTGGTGCTGATGCCCACGGGCGGCGGCAAGTCGCTTTGCTATCAAATTCCCGCGATTGCGCGCCAGCAGGCTGGCCACGGGGTGACCATCGTCATCTCGCCGCTGATTGCCTTGATGCACGACCAGGTGGGCGCGCTGCATGAGGCGGGCGTATCGGCGGCGTTCTTGAATTCCACACAAACGCAAGAAGAAAGCAGCGCGCTGGAAAAGCAGTTGCTGCGCAACGAGCTCACGCTCTTGTATGCCGCGCCCGAGCGCATCAACACGCCGCGCATGAAAGGCTTGCTGGCCTCGCTGCATGAGCGCGGCTTGCTCAGCTTGTTTGCGATTGACGAGGCGCATTGCGTGAGCCAGTGGGGCCACGACTTTCGGCCTGAATATCGCTCACTGAGCCTTTTGCACGAGACCTTCCCGGACGTGCCGCGCGTCGCGCTGACGGCGACTGCCGACGCGCTGACGCGCCAGGACATGATCGAGCGGCTCAAGCTGGAAGACGCGGCGCAGTTCATCAGCAGCTTTGACCGGCCGAACATCCGCTACACGATCGTTGAAAAAACCGACCCGACGCGGCAGTTGCTGCGCTTCATTGAGGCCGAGCATGCGGGCGAGGCGGGCATTGTGTATTGCCAGTCGCGCAAGCGGGTAGAGGAAATCGCCGACCTCTTACAAGACGCAGGCCTCAAGGCCATGGCGTACCACGCGGGTCTGGATTCGGCTCTGCGCCAAGAGCGGCAAGACAAGTTTTTGCGCGACGACGCCATGATCATGGTCGCGACGATTGCCTTTGGCATGGGCATCGACAAGCCCGACGTGCGCTTTGTGGCGCACCTGGACATGCCTAAGAACATCGAAGGCTATTACCAGGAAACTGGCCGCGCCGGGCGCGACGGCCTGCCGGCCAACGCCTGGATGGCCTACGGCCTGCAAGACGTGGTCAACCAGCGTCGCATGATCGACACCAGCGAAGTCGCCAGCGAGGAGTTCAAGCAAGTCATGCGCGGCAAGCTCGACGCGCTGCTGGTGCTGGCTGAAGACACGCAATGCCGGCGAGTGAGTTTGTTGCGCTACTTCAATGAAGCCAGCGAGCCCTGCGGGAATTGCGACAACTGTCTCAGTCCCCCGGCGGTTTGGGATGCCACCGACGCCGCCCGCAAGATGCTCAGTTGCATCTACCGCGTGCAGCAGGCCAGCGGTATCAGCTTTGGCGCGGGCCATGTCATGGACATCTTGCGCGGCAAGGCGACGGAAAAAGTCGCCCAGTACGCGCATGACAAACTGAGTACTTTCGCCATCGGCGCCGACTTGGGCGAGTCGCAGTGGCGCGGTGTGCTGCGCCAATTGATTGCACGCAACATGGTGCGAGTGGACAGCGAGGCCTTCAGCACTTTGCAACTGCTGCCCGAGGCCCGGGCCGTGCTGCGCGGGGAAGTCACCTTCTTGCTGCGTGAGCAGGCCGCAGGCGGGGCCGAGCGCAAGAAGCGCGTTGTCAAGACCTCGGTGAAGGGCCTGGCCGAGGCCAGCCTGAACGCCGGCGCGCTGGAGCGCCTGGGCCACCTCAAGGCCTGGCGCGCTGAAGTCGCCCGTGAGCACAACCTGCCGGCCTTCGTTATTTTTCATGACGCCACGCTGCGGGCGATTGCCGAGCGCAATCCGCAAGACCTGGCCGACCTCGAAGGCATCAGCGGCATGGGCAGCAAGAAATTGCAGGCTTATGGTGCAGAAGTGTTGCGGGTGTGCACCGCTTCGGGTTGAGCTGCCCGGAGCCGGTGCAAAAGACGCTGGCCGCCAGGCTTCGCATCTCACTATGCAAATTTCGCATAGTTGCAAAATAGCCAAGGGTTAGTCCTAGGGGAATACGCTTTCTCCCCGTCAAACAGCATGAAACCTTCGGTTAGCATTCGGCCACTGGCACACATCGTGCTGGCTGATCCGAGCTTCCCAAGATTCATTGACTGGAGATTTCACGTGTTCACATTCACCAAAAAGCAGGGCCTGATGGCTCTGGCGACCGTCAGCCTGACGCTGGCCGCCACCCTCCCCGCCCACGCCGGCAAGACCCTGGACGCCATCAAGGCCCGCGGTCAAGTCGTCTGCGGCGTCAACACCGGCCTGGCCGGCTTCTCGGCTGCTGACTCCAGCGGCA
>CAZNQE010000137.1:0-6409 GCA_964575005.1 uncultured Polaromonas sp.
GGGAGGTGCAGCGCATCAACCTCACCACGGCGCTGGGCACCAGCCTGGTCAACACACTGTTTGTGCTGGACGAGCCCAGCATCGGCCTGCACCCGCGCGACATGCACCGCATTACCGAGGCCATGTTGCGCCTGCGCGATGCGGGCAACACGCTGGTGGTGGTGGAGCACGACCCGGCCGTGATGATGGCCGCCGACCGCATGATTGACATGGGACCCGGCCCGGGCGAGAAGGGCGGGCAGATTGTGTTTGACGGCACGCCCGCCGAGCTGCGCCATGCCGATACATTGACCGGTGCTTACCTGGGTTCACGCAAGACGGTGGGCATGGGCTTGAAGCGGCCCGTGACCGACAGCACGCCGCGTTTGATTCTGGAAGGCGCGCGTGATCACAACCTGAAAAACATCAGCGTTGAATTTCCGCTGCAGCGCCTGGTCTGCGTGACCGGTGTGTCCGGCTCGGGCAAGTCCACGCTGATGCAAGACATCTTGGCGCCGGCGCTGCTGCGTCAGTTTGGCAAGGCGACGGAAACACCGGGCGCGCACGACAGGCTGATGGGCGCTGACCACCTGAACGACGTGGTGTTTGTGGACCAGTCGCCCATCGGCAAAACCGCACGCTCCAACCCGGCGAGTTATGTCGGCGCCTGGGATGCGATTCGCGAGTTGTTTGCGGTGGCGCCGCTGTCGCGTGAGCGCAGTTACACCGCATCCAAGTTCAGCTTCAACAGCGGCGACGGCCGCTGCCCCACCTGCGGCGGCTCGGGCTTTGAGCATGTCGAGATGCAGTTTTTGTCAGACGTGTACCTGCGCTGCCCGGACTGCGACGGCAAGCGTTATCGCCCTGAAATCTTGGAAGTGGTGATTGAGCGGCGCTACCCGAACGGCCAGACGGCCGTGATGAACGTGGCCGACGTGCTGGACCTGACGGTGAGCGAAGCCAGCCAGTTGTTTGCGCATGACCGCGACGTGATTCGCGCGCTGCAACCCATCGTGGATGTGGGGCTGGAGTACGTGAAGTTGGGCCAGCCCGTGCCCACGCTGTCCGGCGGCGAAGCGCAGCGCTTGAAGCTAGCCGGCTTCCTTGCCGGCAACGGCGAAAAAGGCAGCAAAGCTAAGCCCACGCTGGCCAGCATCAGCCGCCAAGGCTTGGCGTTGCGTCAGCACCGGGGCACGCTGTTTTTGCTCGACGAGCCAACGACAGGGTTGCACTTTGACGACATCGCCAAGCTCATGCGCGCGCTGCGCAAACTCATTGAAGCAGGGCATTCGCTCATCGTCATTGAGCACAACCTGGACGTGATCCGCTCAGCCGACTGGCTGATTGATTTAGGCCCCGAAGGCGGCGAGGCCGGCGGCCTGCTGGTGGCCGAAGGCACGCCCGAGCAGGTGCGCGAACACGCGACATCGCACACCGCCAAGGCCTTGCGCGACTACGAAGCTGCCATGGGGCAGGTGCATGCCGTGCAAGACGTGGAGCCCGCCGCCTGGGCGGTGCGCCCCGTCGTCCCTCAGCTGATTCAAATCGTCAACGCCCGCGAGAACAACCTGCAAAGCCTGTCGGTCGATATTCCGCGCGGCAAGTTCAATGTGGTCACCGGCGTGTCGGGCTCGGGCAAGTCCACGCTGGCCTTTGACATCTTGTTCAATGAAGGTCAGCGCCGCTATTTGGAATCGCTCAACGCCTATGCGCGCAGCATCGTGCAGCCAGCGGGCCGGCCTGAAGTCGATGCGGTGTACGGCATCCCGCCAACGGTCGCCATTGAGCAGCGTCTGTCGCGAGGTGGCCGCAAGTCCACGGTGGGCACGACCACCGAGGTCTGGCACTTTTTGCGTCTGCTCTACGTCAAGCTCGGCATCCAGCACTGCACGCATGACGGCGCGCCCGTGATGCCGCAAAGCGCTGAAAGCATTGCGGCACAGTTGCTCAAGAACTACCGCGGCCAGCACATCGGCCTCTTGGCGCCGCTGGTCATCAACCGCAAGGGCGTGTACACCGAGCTGGCCGACTGGGCGCGGCCGCGCGGCTACACGCACCTGCGCATTGACGGCGAGTTTTTGCCGACCACCAACTTCCCGCGCATTGACCGCTTCAAAGAGCACACGGTGGAGTTGCCGGTGACGGATTTGGTGGTGAGCCCGGCGAATGAAGCCGCGCTGCGCCAAGCGCTGAAGACCGCACTCGAACACGGCAAAGGCGTGGTGCACGTGCTGGCGCCGCTGGACGGCCTGAAGGCCGCTATGGAAGACGGCACATCCACCGCAGGCATCGGCCGCGTGCTGGCGTTTTCGACCAAGCGTGCTTGCCCGGTGTGCGCCACGAGCTATGCCGAACTGGACCCGCGCCTCTTTAGCTACAACAGCAAGCACGGCTGGTGCCCGGACTGCGTGGGCACGGGCGTGGCGCTGACGCGCGAGCAGCGCGCCGTGTTTGACGACTCGGTGCGAGACGATGCCGACAAAGGCCGCGAGCAAAGCTTTGCCGAGCCGGACGTGGACGACGTGACTGACAAGGTGTGCACCTCGTGCGCCGGCACGCGGCTGAACGCGCAAGCGCGCAGCGTGCGGCTGGGTCAGTTCACCGCCTTGCTGGCGGCAGAAGCATCATCAGCCAAAGTCGCTTCAGCCAAGGCCGCGCCAAGCTGGGCGATCACTGACATCGCCAGCCTGAGCGTGACGGATATCCGCGCCTGGGTGGAACAGTTGCAGCTGTCGGACCGCGACGGCGCCATCGCCCGCGACCTAGTGCCTGAAATCAAAAGCCGCCTGGTATTTCTGGAAGAGGTGGGCCTGGGCTACCTCACGCTAGACCGTGGCGCGCCCACGCTCTCTGGCGGCGAGGCGCAGCGCATCCGCCTGGCCGCGCAACTCGGCAGCAACCTGCAAGGCGTTTGCTATGTGCTCGACGAGCCGACCATCGGCCTGCACGCACGCGACAACCAGATCTTGCTGCGCGCGCTCGGCCGCTTGAGCGAGCGCGGCAACACGCTGGTGGTGGTTGAGCATGACGAAGACACCATCCGCCGCGCCGACAACATCATTGACATCGGTCCTGGCGCGGGCAAACGCGGTGGCCGCGTGGTGGCGCAAGGCACGGCGGCGCAGATTTCTGCTGCGCCTGATTCATTGACCGGTCGCTATTTGCTGCACGCCATTCGCCACCCGCTGCATGCACGGCGCGAGACCGCGGCTTTTGACGCGGTGCAGGTGGCCGAGGCTTCCTTGGCTCGTGCAACGGCTCTCGCGCTCAGCCGTCAGCCCGCCAAAAAGCTCAGTGCCAAAGCCAAGGCCGCCGCCGTGCTGGCAGAGGCTGAGCGCGCCAGCAAGGAAGCGAATGCCGCACCGATAGCGGCCACGGCTGACACGCAGTGGCTCAGCGTGCGCGGCGCCACCTTGCACAACCTGCAAGACGTCAGCATCGACGTGCCGCTCTTTCGCTTGGTTGCCGTCACAGGCGTGTCGGGCTCGGGCAAGTCCACGCTGGCGCGCGACGTGCTGCTGGCGAATGTTCAAGCCGGCGTGCAACTGCGCAATACCAAGGCTGGACGCGACTTGGACGATGCGGGCAGGACGCCGATCTGGATGGGCTGCAAGCAGGTCACGGGTTATGGGCAAGTTGACCGCGTACTCGAAGTCGATCAAACGCCGATTGGCAAAACGCCGCGCTCCTGCCCGGCGACCTACATCGGCTTTTGGGACACCATCCGCAAACTGTTCGCTGACACGCTCGAAGCCAAGGCGCGCGGCTACGCGGCCAATCGCTTTTCCTTCAACACCGGCGAAGGCCGCTGCCCGACCTGCGAAGGAGCGGGCGTGCGCACCATCGGCATGAGCTTTCTGCCCGACGTGAAAGTGCTGTGCGAAACCTGCCACGGCGCGCGCTTCAACCCCGAGACGCAGGCCGTGACATGGCGCGGCAAAAACATCGGCGACGTGCTGCGCATGGAGGTCGATGAAGCCGTCGAGTTCTTTGCGGCCATGCCCAGCATTGCGCACCCGCTGCAACTCTTGAAAGACGTGGGCCTGGGTTACCTCACGCTGGGGCAACCCTCGCCCACGCTTTCAGGCGGCGAGGCGCAGCGCATCAAGCTGGTGACCGAGCTCAGCAAAGTGCGCGACGACATCACGCGCCGCGGCCAAAAAGCACCGCACACGCTTTACGTGCTCGACGAGCCCACGGTCGGTCTGCACATGGCCGACGTTGAAAAGCTCATTCATGTCTTGCACCGCCTGGTCAACGGCGGCCACAGCGTGGTCGTCATCGAGCATGACTTGGACGTGATTGCCGAAGCCGACTGGGTGATCGACCTCGGCCCAGACGGCGGCAAGGCCGGCGGGCAGGTGGTGGCGAGTGCGCCGCCTGAAGAGGTGGTGCGATTGAAGACGGCGACTGGGGTGGCGTTGCAGCCAGTGTTGGCGCGGGGGTGATTCGACCCTTAGCTGATCTTGAAGCTGCGAGCTAAATGTCGCGTCAGCCCGCGCCTTCAGCTTCCGGCCACAAACTGGGAAAGTAAAACCGCAATGCATGCTGCGGTACACCCAGTCGAAGCTTCCCGTGAGGCGAATCGCTTTCAAGCAGGCCGCGTTTGAGCAGTGCCGAAACTTGCGCACTCGCCATGCGGTCACCCAAGCCGAGCATGGCTTTGAAGTCAGCGCGGTCTAGTTCGGCTTGGGCTGCAAAGAGGTAGTGCAGGGCGCGCAGTGATTCGGTGCGTACGCCTTGGCGCACGACTTGTTCTTCGTAGGCCAGGCAGGCCGCCATGCGGCTCTTCATATCACCCAGCGACAGCACGCCGCTCATGAAGTCCACCTGGTCCAGGCAGATGCCAATCACGTAGTTCACCCAGGCAAGCAAAGCTGATTCGCTCAGGTTGCCTCGGCCGTCGAGGTCGCCCGCGCGTGGCGCGTCTGCGGCTGCCAAGTGGGCGTAATAGGCGTCTTTGTTGCGGGCAAAGCCACGCAGGGGCGACCACAGGCCGTTGGTCAGCCCCATGTGGCCCAGCACCAGGTGGCTGTGCAGTCGGGCCACTCGGCCATTGCCGTCGAGGAAGGGGTGTATCCAGGCCAGACGTTGGTGCGCGGCGGCCATGGCCACGATCTGCATTTCCCCACGCCGTGCTTGGCTATAAACCTCGGCCCAGCGGGTCATGAAGTTGGGCACGGCGGCAGCACGGGGCGCCGCGTGCCGGCCCACGCTGACCTCGCGGCTGCGCCAAGCGCCGGGTAGAAGCGTTTGCGCATCGGTGCCCGAGGCTGGTGCAGCGGGCATGACTCGATCTGCATCGGTGAGCCTCGCAAACAGGTCTTGGTGAATGTCTTGCACTATTTGCGCATCCCATACTTGCGTGGTGGTCCACTGCGGCCACAGGCTTTCAAGTCGTGCCTCGGTCGCCATATGGGCCAGTGCCAAGCGCTGCCGACGGGCCTTGTCACTGTCTTGGGCGTAGTCGTTACGCAGTGCTTGCTCGATCTCCAGCGGCAAGGTGTGTTGACCCTCGATGCGGTTGGAGTAGTAAGAGTTCATGGCGCGCAGCATCTGCCGCAAACCCGGCAGAGCGTCGGTGGGGCACCAGCCTGACAAGCGGTCGGCCCTGCGGATCAGGTCATGCGCGCGCTCCAGAACAGACCCCAGGCCTTGCTCGCTTGGCAGTAGCGGCTCCATCTGCGAGGGATGGTCGTAGAGTTCAAATTTTTGCGACTTTGACATGGTTGCTAAGTGTATGACTCACAAAGGTTTTTTCGATGATTTCCGGAAATTTTTGCAACTTTGATTGCGACTTGATTTTCAGCTTTAGGAGCTTGCAACTAAGCGGCCTAGGCTAGAGCTTTTCCGGCCAGCGCCTTCGTCAGCGCTGCAGCGCTGCCTGAGCCCAAACGCCGCCCATAAAAAAACCGCCCCGAGAGGCGGTTTTCAAAATCAGACGTTGGCCCTTACTTTTTGCGGTTGAGCAAGGCGTAAAGCAAGATCGCGCCGAAGGTGGCGGTACCAATGCCACCCAGCGCGAAGCCGCCGAACTTCAGCGTGTAGTCGCCGGTGCCCAGCACCAGCGTGATGGCGGCCACCAGCAGGTTCTTGTTGTCAGAAAAGTTGACCTTGTTGTCGACCCAGATCTTGGCGCCGGCCACGGCGATCAGGCCGAACACGACGATGGACACGCCACCCATGACGGGCAGCGGGATGGCCTGGATCAGCGCGCCGAACTTGGGGCTGAAGCCCAGCAGCACCGCCATCAGGCCGGCCACCATGAAGATGGCGGTCGAGTAGATCTTGGTGGCGGCCATCACGCCGATGTTCTCGGCGTAGGTGGTCACGCCCGTGCCGCCTGCAGCGCCGCTCACCATGGTCGCCACGCCGTCGCCAATGAACGCGCGGCCCATGTAGCGGTCCAGGTCCTGGCCCGTCATGGCCG
>CAZNQE010000138.1:0-6388 GCA_964575005.1 uncultured Polaromonas sp.
CCAACCAGGCCAAGAGCCGCTACATCAGCGCCATCAGCCATGAGCTGCGCACGCCACTCAACAGCATCCTGGGTTATGCGCAGTTGATGGGGCAAGACGCGAGCATTCCGGCGCACCGCAAGCAGGCGGTCAGCGTCATCAAGCGCGGGGGCGAGCATCTGCTCTCGCTCATTGAAGGCACGCTGGACATTGCCCGCATCGAAAGCGGCAAGCTCACGCTCAATCCCAAACCCATGCTCTTTGCTGAAGGCGTGGGCGAGATCGCGAATTTGTTCGAGCTTGAAGCCTCGGGCAAGGGCTTGCAATTTCGTTTTGAGATAGAAGGCCAATTGCCCGCCTGGGTGCGTGCCGATGAAAAGCGCTTGCGCCAGATTCTCATCAACCTCCTGGGCAACGCCATCAAGTTCACGGCGCGCGGCAGCGTGACCTTGCGCGTGCGCCATGCGCGGGAAATGGCCTTGATCAGCATTGAAGACACCGGCCCCGGACTGTCGGCCGAAGAGCGCGAGCGCATCTTTGAGCCTTTCACGCGGGGGGCTGGCGCGGCGGCACTTGGTGCGAGTGCCGGTGTGGGTGCCGGTGTGGGTGCGAGCAGCGCAGGTGGCGGCGCAGGCCTGGGCCTGACGATAGCCAAGATGCTGACTGACCTCATGGGTGGCGAGCTGACCGTCAGCAGCACGCTCGGTGTGGGTTCTGTTTTTCAGGTGCGGCTGTTTTTGCCGGAGCTGCGTGTGCCCGAACCGGTCACTTCAGCCAAGGCCTCGGCCGGTCATGCACCAGGCAGCAGCCGGCCGCGCCTGGGCTACTTGGGCGTGCGCCGCCGCATCCTGGTGGTGGACAACGAAGAAGCTGATCGCGATTTGCTGGTCAACTTGCTCACGCCGCTGGGCTTTGACATTCGCACTGCGGCCAGCGGCCACGACGGCCTGGACTTGCTGGCCGCAGGCCTGGCGCCCGATGTGATTTTGATGGACCTGGCCATGCCCGGCATCGACGGCTGGGAAACCCTGCGTCGTGTGCGCGCGCTCGGCTTGCCAAAGCCGCCGCGCCTGGCCATCGTGTCAGCCAATGCTTTTGACAAGGGGCTGGACAACGATGTGGGCATTCCGCCGGAGGACTTCATCACCAAGCCGGTGCGCCACAGCGAGTTGCTGGACTGGCTGGGGCGGCAGCTGGATCTGCGCTGGACTGACGAAGCACCCACGCCTGCACCCGCTTTGCTTGCCGCTGCCGTGCCCGCCTGGAAGCTGCCCCCCGCCGACGACCTGCAAGCCTTGCGAGAAGCCGCAGACCTCGGTTTTTTGCGCGGTATCACCCAGGTGTTGGACCGTATCGAGGCCGACGATCCGGCATGCGCGAGCTTTGCGGCGCGCATGCGCGAGCTCGCCCAGCGCTTTGATTTTGAAGGCCTGAGCCGCACGCTTGAAAATCATGCAGCGCCGTCTGCGTCTTCATCAGGAAAGCCCTTATGACCCAGAGGACCCAGATGACACAGCCCCCCTTGTCCAAGGCACTGGATCGCGCCAACTCTGATGTCGTGCTGATCGTGGACGACGTGCCCGACAACCTGGCGATGCTGCACGATGCGCTTGACGAATCCGGCTACACGGTGCTGGTGGCCACCAGTGGCGAAGCCGCCTTGCAGCGCGCCGCGCAAGCCATGCCCGACATCGTGCTGCTCGACGCCATGATGCCGGGCATGGACGGCTTTGAAGTCGCCCGGCGCCTGAAGCTGGACCCCGCCACCGCGAACATTCCCATCGTCTTCATGACCGGGCTGACGGACACCGAGTACTTGGTGGCGGCGCTGGAGGTGGGCGGTGTGGACTACGTGACCAAGCCCATCAAGCCCAAGGAAGTGCTGGCCCGCATGGCTGTGCATCTGCAAGGCGCACGAGAAAAACGTCAGGCGCGCAATGCACTGGACGCCTTTGGCTACGCCACCATCATGGTGCGGCTTGAGGATGAAGCGCAAGGCGGCGCCCAAGACGGGCAACTGATGTGGCAAACGCCGCTGGCGCGCACGCTGCTGCAAAGCTATTGCGGCACCGCCGCGCCCACCACGCCAGAGCCCGTGTTGGCGTGGCTGCGCCACCAACTGCCGCTGGCGCAGGCGCCGCAAGCCACCGAACCGCCCCGCCTTACCCTCACCCAGGGCGCCAAGCGCCTGACCTTTCGCCTGCACCAGCAAACCGGCGACGGTGACTGGCTGATCATCATGCGCGAGGAGTCGGACGAAACCGTGATCCAGGCCATGAGCCTGAGCTTCAAGCTCACGGCGCGCGAGGCCGAGGTCTTGTATTGGGTGGTCAAGGGCAAGATCAACCGCGACATCGGCGACATCCTGGGCACCAGCCCGATGACGGTGAAAAAACATCTGGAGCGGGTGTTTGCCAAGCTCGGTGTGGAGACGCGCACCGCAGCGGCGGCCATGGCGATGAACCGCATTCGTCAGTTGCTGCCGCAGTTTGAGCACTGAGCGCTAAGGCCATGGCCAAGCCACTGTTCAAACGCCGCCAAAAAGCGGCTCGGGCAACCCCCTCCAAGGCGTGGCCGCGCTGAAGACCCGGCCCGCATTGGGCTGCGCAGCAAGGCTGTGCGCATCCAGCCCCTGCCGTGCGGTGGTGGCAAACAACGTTGACAAGCCACGCCCGCCAAAGGCTGGGCAACTCGGCTGGCTAGCGTCCAGCAGCACATGGCCTGCAGGCTCGCCGTTGGAGGCGTAGCGCTGCAAGCGGCCCGCGCCCCATTGCGCGCTCCAGTAGTGGCCCTCGGCATCCACCGTGGCGCCATCTGGCTCGCCTTCTTTGAGTTGCACAAAAACGCGCGCGTTGCGCAGTGTCCCGGTGGCTGCGTCGTAGTCTGCGCAGCGCACGCAGCGCTCCATGCTGTCAGCGAAATACATGTGCCGACCGTCCGGGCTAAAGGCCAGACCGTTGGGAATGTAGGCAGGCGGCAAGTCCAGCAGACGCAATTGCCCGCTTGCGCTGTAGCGGTACCAGCGGCCGGCGGGCGTGCCTCTGCGCACTTCATCCAAAGTGCCAAAAATGAAGTTGCCTGCGCGGTCGCAGCGCCCGTCGTTGGCGCGCGTCGCCAGACCGTCGTCAAAATGGGCCAGCGCCTGGCTGCGGCCTGTGTCCAAGTCCAGCCAGGCCAAGTGATGTTCAAACGCGGCCAGCAGGCGGTTGGCATCGCGCGTGAGCGCAAAGCTGCCGAGTCTTGCCGGCAGTGCCCAGCGCTGGCTGCGGCCGCTGGCCGGCTCGAAAGACCACAGGTGCTGGCCTTGGATGTCGGTCCAGAGCAGCGCCCCTCTGGCCTCGCTCCAGGTTGCGCCTTCGCCCAATTCGCAAGGGGGGCAGGGCGCAAGGGCCGGGCCCTCAAGGGCTTCAACAGGCTCGGCGCGCACCATTAACTCCAACCCGCATCCACAATAAAGTCTTGTGCGGTGCACATGGCTGAATCGTCGGCGGCCAAAAAGAGCGCCAGTGACGCCACATCGTCTTCTTGCAAGCGGCCGGGCAGGCACTGCGCCGCGTCGATTTCCTTTTCGCTCTCGGGCGTGACCCACAACTTCATCTGGCGCGGCGTCATCACCCAGCCGGGCACCAGCGTGTTGACGCGGATGTTGTGCTTGCCCAGATCGCGCGCCAGTGAGCGCGTGAGACCGCGCACGGCCGCCTTGCAAGTGGCGTAAACCGGAAAGCCCGAGGCCTTGATCATCCAGCTGGTCGAGCCCAGGTTGATGATGCTGCCGCCGCCCAAGGCCATGAGGTCCGGCAGCACGGCTTGCGCGGCAAAGAACTGGTGTTTCAAATTCACGGCCACGGTCTGGTCAAAAAAATCCGGAGTCAAAGACGCGAGCGTGTGCCGTTTGTCGTTGCCTGCGTTGTTGACCAGCACGCTGATGCGACCCAGCGCGCCGCGCACGGCGTTCACACTGGCTTGCAGGGCCAGCGTGTCCGTGATGTCGCCGTGGCTGAAGTGCACACGCTCACGGCCCTGGGTTCCCCAGCGGTGGCGCAGTTCGTCATTGAGCTGCGCGGCCAGGCCCAGACCCGCTGAATCGACGTCAACAAAACCGACGCGCGCGCCTTGCCGCGCAAAGGCCTTGACCAGAGCCGAACCGATGCCGCTGGCGCCGCCAGAGACAAAGACCACTCGGTCTTCCAAGGAGGGGTAGAGTGCACGCATGGACTGGCTACCTTGCCCTGAAATTTGCAGGCAGGCAAGCTCGTGAATTCGATTCCTACTGACATGACTGAACAATCCCTGACCGTGCCCGAGTTGCTGAGCCTGCAAAGTGGCGACCTGGTCCTTGACCTGGCGCCCGGCGTGGGCGGCTCTATTGCCAGTTTTTACAGCGCAGCGCAAGAAAACGAAAAGGACAAAAAGAGCAGGGCGCGCATTGACTGGCTTCGACCGGCTTCAAGGGCCGCGCTGGCAGCCCACGACCCGCTGGGCATGGCGAGTTTCCCCTTGTTGCCCTGGTGCAACCGCCTGCGTGATGGCCGGGCCTTGGCGCATGGCCAGCACGGACGCGCTATAAATTTGTTGCCCAACTTCCAGGACAGCCCGCACACGATTCACGGCGTGGCCTGGCAGCAGCCTTGGCAAATCAGCCAGAGCTGCACTGATTCGGCTTTGCTGGCGTTCAGCTACCAGCCAACGCCTCAAGCCAAGCCAGGGGCCATCGGTTGGCCCTGGGCCTTCAGTGCGTGGCAGAGCTTCAAGCTGGACGCCAGCGGCTTTGCCTGTCAAATGACCTTGCGCAACGACAGCGACGAAGTGATGCCATTCGGCCTGGGGCACCACCCTTATTTTCCGCACCTGCCGGGTACACGGCTGCAATGCGACTTCAGTGATGAGGCTCAGATGTGGGAGAGCGATGCGCATTGCCTGCCCACGGGACTGGCCAAACCCGGACTTTTACAAGCGTTGCGCGAAGGCGTGGACGTGGCCCGACTTCATCTGGACAACAATTTCACGGGCTGGCAGCGGCGCTTCCAGGTGGACTGGCCTGAATCCGGTTCAGAGGCTGGCCGTCAGCTCACGCTCACGGCCGCCAGTCCGCTCGACTTTTTTGTTTTGTACTGCCCCCAAGGTCAGCCCTTTTTTTGCGCCGAGCCCGTCAGCAACTGCACGGATTGGCTGAATCTTCAAAGCACCGTGCCGGCCGATTGCCTGGGTGGCGGAGAGTTAGCGCCAGGCGCCATTTGCAGCACCACCTTCCGCCTGGACGTGAGGCTGCACGGGCGTGCTTGAAGGCCAGTTCAGGCTGGCGGCTCGGTAAGCGTGTCAGGCGGTTCATGACGAATGGAACTGCGGTCCCGCTGGTCCCGCAGCTTGCCAAAAGTGTGATCCAGCGCCCGCCGCAGCTTGTCGATGGCGCCGCGAATGGCTTCGTCCAGGCTGCCCGCCTGATGGTTCACGGCCACGGGTGGGTGATTCGCCAGTCGGGCTTCAAGCATGCAGCGTTTGTGCTCGTAGCTGACCCGGTCGCTGTTCTCGTCGCTCAGGTGCATTTCCACGCTGGTGATGTCATTGCCAAAGCGGCGCAGGCTGGCGTTCAACTCGTCACGTGCCCAGCGCTCCAGAGACTCATGGGTGTGCACCGAGTTGTTGGCATTGACATGAACTTGCATCGGGCACCAGTGTCGGCTGCGGCTGAGCCGTGTCTTGTAGGCCTGGAGCGCTGTCCGGCGTCGGCTTCAGGCGCTTCTCGGTCGGGTGTGGCATAAGACGCTACAATCGGCGCTTCGGTATCGCAAAATGCGTTTCGTATCAAGCCTTCCATTTATTCATGTCCTGAAATCTTGAAGTGGTTTGATCTTCAAAGCGCGGCGCTTCTCAGAGCCCGGACTTCACAGTGTTCTCATGGCCACCACAGCCCTGACATCCCAACGCACTGTTCCCTAATCCTCGCAAAGACCCCCCAAGCAAGCGGTGCCTATACCGGCCACACGGTCCAGTCGTGCAGTCGGACCCCTTGGCTTGCTCGCAAGTCGTTTGTGTCTCCTTATTTGTGCGCGGCTCACGGCCGGCACCGCTTTGCAATGAATCAGTTCAACAGTCCCTCCCTCGAGGTGGGTAAATACCGCGTGTCGCCCCTGGCCACGCCCCTGCACCAAGGTGGCTTTTCCGCCTCGGTGTCCATCCGCTCCGGCTCCGGCAGCGCCACGCACGACCGCGTGTCCCGCTTTTGCGGCCAGTTTGACAGCGCGCCCGCCGCCCTGACGTATGCCACCCAGCATGCGCTGGCCTGGATCGCCGAGCGCAACAGCCTTGCCGCGTGAAGCGGCAGTTCCCCTTAAGTTTTTGTATTGATTTAAAGATCCCAAGGAGCTAAAGCCATGGCAAAAGAAGAACTGATTGAGATGCACGGTCTGGT
>CAZNQE010000139.1:0-6376 GCA_964575005.1 uncultured Polaromonas sp.
CGGTCGGAAATCACGAGATCGAGCCGATGCAAGGCCAACTCGCCCAGCAAATCATCAAACTCGCCGTCGTGGCAGAGCAAACGCAAATTGGGCTCTTGCATCACGGGTTCGAGCAGGCGGCGCACCACCAGCTTGGGGATGCCGTCTGAAATGCCGACCGCCAAACGCACGCTGGGCTGGCTGGCCGCCTCTTTGACGGCCAGAGGCAGTGCCTCACCCAACTGAAAAATCAGGTCGGCCTGCCGAACGGCGGCCTGGCCAGCTTCCGTCAGCGCCAAGCCTCTGCCAGCCGGCTTGAGCAGCGCATAGCCCAGGCTGCGCTCGAGTTCTCGCACCTGGGCGCTCACGGTCTGCACCGCCATACCCAGGCGCTGCGCCGCCTTGGACACGCCGCCCTCTTTGGCCACCACCCAGAAGTAGTACAGATGCTTGTAGCTGAAGTGAATGCTCATGGCTGGCGACTCTTCGTTAATTTAGGAATTTCAATCCGCCATTGTCTGCTTTTTAAGAATCATGTTCGCCCTTATGGTTGCCCCCAAGCCCGCTCGACGGGCGCCGTCTTTCATTTTTCTCAAGGAGTCCACCATGAACTCACGCTTTCCTTCCACGCCAGGCAGCTTCGGCTCTTCTGGCTCGTCTAGCCTGACCCTGCCCGCAGAAAGCGCGCGCGTGCTGCGCAACACCTACGCGCTGCTCTCGCTCACTTTGTTGTTCAGCGCCGGTGTGGCCGCCCTGTCCACCGCGCTCAAGCTGCCCTCGCCCGGCCTCATCATCACCTTGGTGGGCTATTTCGGCCTGCTGTTTGCCGTGCACAAGCTGCAAAACAGCGCCTGGGCGCTGGCTGCCGTTTTCGGCCTGACAGGCTTCATGGGCTACACGCTGGGCCCGGTGCTGTCGCGCTCGCTGGCGCTGCCCGGCGGCGCTGACACCGTGATGCTGGCGCTGGCCGCCACGGGCGCCACCTTCCTGGCGCTCTCGGCTTATGTGCTGAGCACCAAGCGCGACTTCAGTTTCATGGGCGGCTTCTTGTTTGCCGGCATGGTCATCGCGCTGCTGGCAGGCCTGGGCGCCATGTTCTTCCAGATTCCGGCCTTGGGCCTGGCGGTGTCAGCCATGGTCGCGTTGCTGTCGGCGGGTCTGATCCTGTTTGAGACCAGCCGCATCGTCAACGGTGGCGAGACCAACTACGTGCTGGCCACTGTGAGCCTTTTCGTTTCCATCTTCAACCTGTTCACCAGCCTGCTCAGCCTGTTTGGCTTTGGCGGCTCGAACGAATAACTAAAAAATAAAGCGCTACCTCCCATGGAAACTATTGCTCCCCTCTGGCTTTGGGCCACCTTCGTTGGCATCGTGCTGGCGTCCTTGTTCGTCGATTTCGTGGTGCTCAAAAAGCAAGGTGCCCATGAAATCGGCGTCAAGGAAGCCCTGAACTGGTCACTCATCTGGATTGCCCTAAGCTTCTTGTTCAACGGCCTTTTCTGGTGGGCGGTCAAGGACAGCAGCGGCTCGACCGAACTGGCGAACGAAAA
Organism: uncultured Polaromonas sp.; assembly: GCA_964575005.1. Classification (GTDB taxonomy): domain Bacteria; phylum Pseudomonadota; class Gammaproteobacteria; order Burkholderiales; family Burkholderiaceae_C; genus Polaromonas. The sequence continues at coordinate 1,530 of CAZNQE010000139.1, forward strand.
ATCGCTCGAGTTCCTCACCGGCTACCTGATTGAAAAATCACTCGCGGTCGACAATATTTTTGTCTTCCTGATGATCTTCACGTACTTCGCGGTGCCACCGGCGTACCAAAAGCGTGTGCTCATGATCGGCATCATCGGCGCCATCGTGCTGCGCACCATCATGATCCTGGTGGGCGGCTGGTTGCTGGCCCAGTTCCACTGGATCTTGTACGTCTTCGGCGCCTTCCTGATCCTCACCGGCGTCAAGATGTGGTGGGCCGCTGGCAAGGAGCCTGACCTGGCTGAAAACCCAGCGCTCAAGCTGCTGCGCAAGGTCTTGCCTGTGAGCCAGAGCTTCGACGGCGAGAAATTCTGGACCGTGGAAAACGGCAAGAAAATCGCGACGCCGCTGTTCATGGTGATCTGCCTGGTGGCGCTGACCGACGTGATCTTTGCAGTCGACTCGATCCCCGCAATCTTCGCGATCACCAAAGACCCGTTCATCGTGCTGACCAGCAATGTGTTCGCCATCCTCGGCTTGCGCGCCATGTACTTCTTGCTGGCCGCCGTGGCCAACAAGTTCCACCTGCTCAACTACGGCCTGGCCGTGATCCTGGTGTTCATCGGCGTGAAGATGTGCCTGATTGACATCTTCAAGATTCCGGTCGGCGTGTCGCTGGGTGTGGTGGTCGGCATCCTGGCAGCCACCATGCTGCTGAGCGTGCGCACGGCCAACGGCCCGGGCGTGGAAGCCAAAAAGTAAACCGGCTTCGGCTCAAACAAAAGGCCTGGCCCCGTGAGGGGTCAGGCCTTTTTTCATGGCTTCAGCCGAGCGTAGGGCCGAATTACTGACATCTAATCAATCTCTTTTGCGTTCCAAGGTATTCCTCAAATGAGGAAAAACCTTTTTCAAGGACGACCTTTACATTTGGGTTTAGACGTAAGTTCTCACGATTGTTGGCTGCGCTTTCGTCGAAGGCACGACAAGCTTGGATGGGATCGCCCATGATTGCATAGGCAAATCCCAAGTTAAGGTTAACGTTGGTTAAAGCGTCAAACCGCTGAAGACTTGTAAATACTTCACGCGACTTTTTAAAATACTCGACGGATTTCTCATACCGACTGTCGAACGTCGCAGAATTGTCGAGAAAGCCGTGTTCTCTGTACTTGTTCCATAGACGCACAGAACGCGACTTGAAGAAAGAGCCATAAACTCGATAGGCCTCACCAAGACATGCTTGGTCGGCTGTGCTTTCGCAGCTGCCAATTGCCTCACGAATTAGACGCTCTGCGATCAACGGTCGACCTTGTTCCTCAAAAAGATGTTCCGCATCGGTAAGCTTAACTTTGGGGTCTGAGCTTGAAATCACCCCAACGCCAGAACATCCGATCAAGATGATCGTCAGGGTTAGACCAAGTAGCTGAAACAAGTATTTCTTCATCGTCTTTTCTGGTTTGTTTAGGTGTACGCATTATTACTTTAGTACTCTCTACAAAGATGCACTTGATCAGGACCATGGCAGCCACCATGCTGCTGAGCGTGCGCACCGCCAACGGCCCGGGTGTGGAAGCCAAGAAGTAAGCCAGCTTCGGCTCAAACAAAAGGCCTGACCCGCAAGGGGTCAGGCCTTTTTTCATGGGCGCGGGTTATTGCCCGTATTTGGATTTAGCCGCTGAGATGCAGCTGTCCTTGGCATTCCCGGACATGGCATCGCAGCGCTCTTTGGCCACTTCGTACTGGGCTTTGTTTTTGTCTTCAGCGGCGTCTTTGCGTGCTTCAGCCACGGCGCCCTGACGGCTGCCTGCGGCGGTACCGGCTGCGGTGCTGCTGTTGTCCGTCATGCCTTTGCCCGCTGCGCTGGTGTTGGCGGTGTTGCCTGCAGCGGCCGGGCGGGCGTTGCTTTGCGCACGGGTTACTTTGGCGTCAGCCTTGGCGCTGGTGTGCGCGGCTTTGGCTTCTTTCATGCACACGTCTTTGGTGTTGCCACTCATGTCGTCGCACTTTTCCTTGGCCACGTCATAGGTGGCATCGGCCTGCGCATCCTTGACCTTCTGGTCATTGCGGGCCGAAGGCTTGTACTGCGCCTCGAGCTGGGCGCGGGCTACCTTTTCCTTACCCTTGGCTTCCGCTTGGCAAACGTCTTTGGCGTTGGCCTGCATGCTGGAGCAGCGCTCGCGGCTGGCCTTGTAGTCGGCCTCGATGCGGTCTTTTTGCGCGTCGTGTTCCGCCTTCGTCAACGCGAAGGCTTGGCCACCAAAGCTGAGCGATGCGGCCAGGGTGAGGAGAGCGAGTGGATGTTTCATGATGAGTCCTTTGTAAAGTAATGACCCCCAGCGGTTGAGCCATGGCTGAGTCAAATTCACTCTAGGATTCGCACTGCGGCGCAGCGGTAGGCGCGGCAGGGGCTTGGGAGTAGGCCCGTGCCTACCGGGCTGTGGGCGGCTTGCCGGGCCGTGGTGTCGGCCGCGAAGTCAGCGGCTTCAACTGAACGGCTGCGACCTTAACGGCTACGGAGTGTTCGACTCAGCAGCGCCACCGGCAAAAGGCCGACCAGCACCAAGGCCAGCGCAGGCAAGGCCGCTTCCGCCAAGCGCTCATCACGCGCCAACTGATAAGCCACCACCGCCAGCGTGTCGCTGTTGAAGGGGCGCAGCACCAGCGTGGCGGGCAGCTCTTTCATCACGTCCACAAACACCAGCAAGCCGGCAGCCGCCACAGAGCGTTTGAGCAGCGGCCAGTGCACGCGGGTCAGCAAGCCCAAGCCAGTGGTGCCCAGCATGCGCGCGCTGTCGTCCAGGCTGGCGCCAATGCGCGTGTAGCCGCTTTGCACCGACTGCAAAGCGACGGCGCAAAAGCGCACTAGATAAGCCCACACCAGACCCAGCGCCGTGGCCGTGACCCAGTAACCCACCTGCGTTTGCGGTGCCGCTTGCTGGAGCCAGCCCACCGGCAGCAGCAAGCCGACCACGATGACGGCGCCCGGCACGGCATAGCCCAGGCTGACCAGTTGCACGGCGGCGCGATTCATGCCGCTGGGCCGGTGCCGCAAGGCAAAGGCCAAGGCCAGCGCCAGGGCCGTGGCCAGCAGCGCCGTCAGGCTGGCCAGCCAGATGCTGTTGAAGGACCAGCGCACAAATGACAGCCAGGACAGGGTTTCCCAGCCTTCGTTCAAGGGCCGCAGCATGAAGACGACGGGAAGCACAAAGCCCAGCGCAATCGGCAGCGCGCACACTGCAAAGGCGAGCGCAGCGCGCCGGCCTTTCAGGCGCGTGGGCTGCGCATCGGCCGCGCCTGCGCGCCCGCCTCTGCCGCCTGAAAAGCGCATGCGTTGCTGTGCGCCGTGCTCGATCTTGAGCAGCACCGCCACCAGCACCAGGAGCAGCGTGGCCAGTTGTGCAGCGGCAATGCGGTTGTCCATGCTCAGCCAGGCTTTGTAGATGCCGGCCGTGAAGGTCTGAATGCCAAAGTAGCTGGACACGCCGAAGTCGGCCAGTGTTTCCATCAAAGCCAGCGCCACGCCCGCGGCCACGGCCGGGCGGGCTAAAGGCAAGGCGACCTGCCGAATGCGACGGGGCAGCGGTGCGCCCAACAGCCGCGCGGCTTCCATCAAATGCACGGCGCGCTCAGCCAGCGCCGTGCGCGCCAGCAAATACACATAGGGGTAGAGAGAGACGGTGAACACCAGCACCGCGCCGCCCAGGCTGCGCACCTCGGGCAGCACGCGGCCTTGAACACCGAAGGCAGCGCGCAGCCAGCTTTGCGCGGGGCCTGAGAACTGCAAAAAGTCGGTGTACGCATAGGCCACCACATAAGCCGGCATGGCCAGGGGCAGCAGCAATGCCCATTCAAAAGTGCGGCGACCGGGGAAGTCGAACAGCGTGACCATGGCCGCCGTGGTCGTGCCCAGCAGCGTGACGCCAGCGGCCACCGCCAGGCAAAGCAGCAGCGTGGTGCCCGCGTAGTCCGGCAGCACGGTGCTGCCCATCTCGCGCAAGATGCCCCAGGCCACGCTGTCGAGTTGCGCCCACGACAGCGCAATCGCCAGCACCGGCAAGCTCAAAAAGAGCACCAGAATCAAAAGCGCGACGGGCGAGCCCAGCGAAGTGACTGAAGCGGACGAGAAGGACGATGTGAGGCGACGCAGCATGAAGTCCGATGGGGGCGGGTGAGCGGGAACTGAGCAGAAATCTGCGCTAACGAGCGAGACAGAGGCATTGGCCCGCAAGTGCAAATGAGAATTGTAAGCATCTACAATAAAACTCATGTTTTTGGAAGTCTCTCAGCTGGGCGTTCACTACGCGGGTCGCACGCAGCGTGCGGTCGATGGCGCGACCTTCAGCCTCCGGGCTGGAGAGATCGGCGTGCTCATCGGCCCTTCAGGCTGCGGCAAGACCACGCTGCTGCGCGCCGTCGCCGGGCTGGAACGCGCCACGGCGGGCAGCATCCGGCTGGCCGGCGACATCGTGAGCAGCCAAGACACGCACTTGCCCGCCGAGTCGCGCCGCATCGGCATGGTGTTTCAGGACTACGCGCTTTTTCCGCATCTGGACGTGGCCAGCAACGTGGCTTTTGGCCTGAACCACCTGAAGTCTGGCGAGCGCAAAGTGCGGGTGCAAGAAGTGCTGGAACTGGTGGGCCTGGCTGACGCCAGCGCGCTGCATCCGCACCAGCTGTCAGGCGGGCAGCAGCAGCGCGTGGCCCTGGCGCGTGCGCTGGCGCCGCGCCCGCGCCTTTTGTTGCTGGACGAACCTTTTTCCAACCTCGACGTGGACTTGCGTGAACGCTTAGCGCATGAAGTGCGCGGCATCTTGAAAAAAGCCGGCGCCACGGCGCTCTTTGTCACGCACGATCAACTCGAAGCCTTCGC
>CAZNQE010000140.1:0-6337 GCA_964575005.1 uncultured Polaromonas sp.
AACACCCAGTAGCGGCCCCACAACTCGCGCACAAAGGGGTGGCAGTTTTCCAGCGCCACCACACCTTGCGTGGCCTTTCGGATGTGCGCAATCACATTGCGGCTTTTGATGGGGTAACGGCGAATCAGCTCGGCCACAGGCGAGCTGGACGCTGGCTGGTGATCCACAAAATGCCGCAGGCCTTTGTCGTCTGCATCATCACCAGCACCACCACCACCGCCTTCAAAAAACGCGATGCCCCAGCCGTCCGCGTGGTGGTCGGTGCGTCCGCCCCGCTGCGCAAAACCGCTGAAGCTGAAGGTGACGTCGGTGGGGGCATTGCAGTTCATGCCCAGCAGCTGACAGATGGTGAAGGCCTGCCTTAAAAAACTCAGCTGCGCGGCTCTGACCAAAGGCGTCCGCCCGTAGCCCAGTTCTCGCGCTTGATGTCGCTGATGATGATGTCCACCGAATCAGGCGAGCCGCCCAGCACCTCGACTGTGACGCGGGTGATTTCGGCCACCAGTTTTTTCTTTTGCTCGGGCGTGCGGCCTTCAAACATTTCAATGTGGTACGTGGGCATGGTGTCCTTGGGGCGATGAAATCGGAACGAAACAGAACACCAATGATAAGCAAGCCCGGCGTGCTGTCGGCTGCTGCTGACAGCACGCCGGGCCCGCCGCGCATGGCGCAGACGCAGCCCGCGGCCAGACTCAAACATGTCCACCCCGGCGCCGCCCTCCACACTGCCCACGCTCGCCGGTCGCGCCTACCGCTGCCGCTGCGGACAAGCGGTGTTTTTCCCGAACAGCCAGTGCCTGGCCTGCGGAGCGCCGCTGGGCTATGAGCCCGACAAAGCCAAGCTCATGCCGCTGCAAGCCGGGCCGCAACAAGGCAGCTGGCGCTACTGGCCGGCCGATGGGCGCAAGGGCAAGCGCAGCGCACCCGAGGTAGAAGATCAAACGCTGTATCAACGCTGCGCCAACTTCGAAGGGCCTGCCGCCTGCAACTGGCTGGTGCCCCTCGACGCTTCCCTCGCTGGGCCCTCACGCATTAGCCCCTCGCCCTCTGCCAGCGTGCTGTGCAAAGCCTGCCGCCTCAACCGCACCATCCCCGATCTCAACGATCCGGCGCACCTCGACAACGGCCTGCTGTGGGGCCAGATCGAGCAAGCCAAACGGCGCCTGGTCTCGGCCCTCATCGTGCTGGGGCTGCCCGTGGCATCGCGCCTGACCGAAGACCCCGAGCACGGCCTGATGTTTGACTTCCTGCGCAACTCGGACGCCATCGGCCACGTGAACACGGGGCATGAGGCGGGCCTGATCACCCTCAATCTGGAAGAAGCCGACGACGCCACGCGTGAGGCCACCCGGAAGGCCATGGGCGAGCCTTATCGCACGCTGCTTGGCCATTTCCGTCATGAGGTGGGGCACTACTACTGGGAGCGTCTGGTGCAGGGCAGCGACTGGCTTGCAGGCTTTCGTGCGCTCTTTGGCGACGAGCGCGCCGACTACGCCGCAGCCATGCAGCGCCATTACGCCCAAGGCCCGCGCCCTGACTGGCCGCTGCATCACGTGAGCGCCTACGCCAGCGCCCACCCCTGGGAAGACTGGGCCGAATGCTGGGCGCACTATCTGCACATGCGCGACACGGTGGACACGGCACTGAGCCTGGGCCTGAGCACCGAGCGCATGCCCCTGGCTTTCACCCCCTTCACCAGCGACGCACTGTGGCAACCCTCGCATGCGGGCGCGGCGCGCTTTCTGGCTTTCTTGAACACCTGGACGCAGCTGACCACGCTGCTCAATGAAATGACGCGCGCCATGGGGCAAGCCGACTTCTATCCTTTCGTGCTGCCGCGCGAGGTGGTGGCCAAGCTGCACTTCATTCACCTGCTGGTCAGCCACAATACCGGCTCCTTTTAAAACTGCCGGCCCATGCCGGGACACGTATGCCCCGTCTTCATTTCGTCAAACAAGGTCAAGGTCCCGTCGTCGTGCTCAGCCATGCGCTGGGTTGCGACCAGAGCATGTGGGATGGTGTGGCCGACCTGCTGCAAGCCAATTACACCGTGCTGCGCTATGACCACCGCGGGCACGGCCGCTCGGCTGCTGCTGGCAATGCTGAAGCTGATAGCGCACCCTTCAGCATCAATGACCTGGCCGACGACGCCGCCGAGCTGATTCAGGCGCAGAGCGCCGGCCCGGTGCATTTCGTGGGCCTGTCGCTGGGCGGCATGACCGCTCAGGCCCTGGCCGCACGCCATCCGCACTTGCTGAGCAGCCTGGTCATTGCCAACTCGGCCAGCCAGTACGACGCCGCAGCCCAGGCCATGTGGCAGGCGCGCATAGACACCGTGCAGGCCCAAGGTCTTGCGGCCATTGCCGAAGGCGCCATGCAGCGCTGGTTCACGCCGGAGTTCCGCGACCCGGCGCAGCCCGGTAGCGCGCGCGTCAGCGCCTTGCGCGCCGTGCTCGAAAGCACGCCCAAGCTTCCCTATGCCCGAGCCTGCGAAGCCGTGAAAAACATCGCGCTGGAAGCCGGAAACCACCGCATCACCTGCCCCACGCTGGTGATTGCCGGCAGCCGCGACGAGGCGACGCCGCCGGCCATGTCAGAGGCCATTGCGCGCAGCATTCCCGGCGCTCAGGTGCGCAGCCTGGACGCCGCACACCTGAGCGCGGTCGAGCAGCCCGCGGCGTTTGCCGCCTTGCTGACGGATTTTTGGCGCAGCCTTTAACTCGACTCGACCCGCCCCAGGCACGCCTCATAACTCGCCAGGTCGGCCTGGTAGCAGACACAAACCAGCCGTTCCAAAGCCGGCTCGTCGAGCAGCATGAGGTAGCCCCGGCTGTAGCTCAGCAGGCCACGCCGCTGCAAACTGCTGGCCGCCTGCGTCACGCTTTCACGGCGCACGCCCAGCAACTGCGCCAGCACGTCATGTGTGAGGAACAGCTCGCTCGAATGCATGCGGTCACGCGCCATCAGCAGGCAGCGCACCAGGCGCTGTTCAACCGCGTGGTAATTCATGCACAGCGCTTGCTGCGCCAACTGCCTGTGCTGCACGTCCACATAGCGGTACAGCCCTTCACGAAGGGCCGGCCTCTCCTGCATCACTTGCCGTAACGGTTCCCGGTGGATTCGAAAGGCACGTCCTGCGGCCTGCACCCGCCAATGCCAGGCCGACTGCGCGCCACCCAACAGCAGCGAGGTGTTGAACATGCCTTCGCTGCCGACCACGGCCACACCCACTTCACCAGCGCTGCTGCGCCCTGTGTGGGACACGGGCAGCATCTGAGCCACCCAGCCTTCCACGGGAAACCCCGCCCATGCACTGATTTCGCCAGCCTGCCCCACCAGCTCCTGCACGGACAGCTCGACCAGATCGGCATGCTCGAGCAAAAGGCCACGTTCAAGCGCCGGCAAATCCGCGATCAAGCGATTGGCAAGCGACAAATTGCCATGCGGCCATTGAGACAAATCAGCTCCTGCAAGTGATGACCGACCATTGCATACGCAACCGCAAGCGCTGGGTGCTCAAGCGCATGCAAGGTTCTGTACCTTCTTCGTCAAATCGGTAAGCGCTTGTCAAACCACAGCTACACGCCCTTACACCTGAAGGGCCTCGACTTACGATTTTCCGGACGCGCTTGACGCGTCTGGACGTGCGCGACTCCGACCGCCCCCCTTCTGCAGGTGAGACTGCAGGTGAGGCTGAGGGCAGGCGCCCGCGCTGGCACGTTCGCACCCGGTGCCATCTTCACATTCGCCTACACGATGTCAGCGCGCTCCTGCAACTGCGTGCGCAAGCGCACGTACAGCCCATGCTGGCGTGCAGCGCATGAAAGTAGCGGTGATCGGCCTGTACTGGCCAGCTCCCTTTCGTCCTTTCCAGCCCTACCCGCCTTTCTAGCCCCTCACGACTAGGCAGCCGCTGGCCACCTCGCAGGCGTCATGCCCGCACCTGTTCCCAGGCGCGGGGTGCTTGCCATGGCCTTTGATGCTCTTTGATGCTTCCTGGCGGAGGCTTTAGCCCATTCGTCTTCCAAATGAAATGACGCGCATGACTTTCACGATGATTCGTCTCCTGCCACGTGCTGGTGCCTTGGCCTTGGCCTTGGCCTTGGCTGCAAGCCTGCTGGCCTTGAGCAGCCCGGCCCTGGCACAAACAAGCGCCCCAAGCCCACCCAAAAAACCAGCGCCCAGCGCACGCAAGCCAGTCCGCGCCGAGCCGGTGACGCTCAATTTCGTCAACGCCGACATCGACGCCGTGGCCCGCACCATGGCCACCATCACTGGCCGCAACGTGGTGGTGGACCCGCGCGTCAAAGGCGTGCTGACCTTGATCACCAACCAGCCGGTGGCCCCGCTGGCCGCCTTCAACCAATTTGCCGCGCAGCTGCGTTTGCAAGGCCTGGCCGTGGTCGAGGTGGCCGGACTTTACAAAGTTGTGCCAGAGGCTGACGCCAAGCTGCAAGGCGGCGTGGTGTCCGCCCGGCGTACGCCAGGCGGAATTCATGGCGGCAACCAGATCGCGACACAGATCTTTCGCCTGAACCATGAGTCCGCCAACAGCGTGCTGCCGGTGTTGCGCCCGCTCATCTCGCCGAACAACAGCATCACCGTCAATCCCGGCAACAACTCGCTGGTGATTACCGACTACGCCGACAACCTGCAGCGCCTGGCCAGCATCATTGCCGCGCTGGACGTGCCCAACGCCAGCGGCCTGGAGATCATTCCGCTCAAGAACGCCCTGGCCACTGACTTGGTGCCGCTGATGGTGCGGCTGCTGGATGGCGGGTCGGGCGGCACGGCCACAGGTGGCGGCGGTGGCGGTGCAGGCGGCGACAGCTCATTTCGGACCACCTTGCTGGCCGAGCCGCGTGGCAATGCGCTGATCTTGCGTGCGGCCAATCCGGCGCGTGTGGCGCTGGTGCGTTCACTGGTCGAGCGCCTGGACAGACCGCCTGAAGAAGGTGCGAATGCCAGCGGCAACATCCATGTGGTGTACCTCAAGAACGCAGACGCCACGCAACTGGCCATGACACTGCGCGGGGCCATGGCGGCTGAAGCGCCCAGCCCGACGCAAGCCGGCGTGCCCACGCTCGCGCCGCCTGGCGGCACGCTGCCCGGCATGGCACCGCCACCAGCGGCCACCGCTGCCGGCCTGCCCGGCGGCGCCACCGGCACGAGCGCGCCGCGCCCGCCCAGCACAGGCGGTCAAATCCAGGCGGACGTCGCCACCAATTCGCTCATCATCACAGCGCCGCCGCCACAGTACCGCCAGTTGCGTGCGGTGATCGACCGACTGGACGCCAGGCGCGCCCAGGTCTATGTGGAAAGCCTGATCGCCGAGGTCAATGCCGACAAGGCGGCCGAGTTCGGCATCCAGTGGCAAGGCCCCTTGGGCAACGCGGGCAATGCCTTGATCGGACTTTTAGGCACCAACTTTGGCGCTGGCGGCAACAACATCCTGAACCTGGCGACGCAAGGCTTGGCGGGCGTCACGCCCAACGGCGTGCAGCCCGGCACGGGCTTGAACGCGGGCATCTTGCAGCGCAACAACGGCGTTTACGCGCTGGGCTTTTTGGCGCGCGTGCTGGAGCAAACCGGCAGCGGCAACATCTTGTCCACGCCGAACTTGCTGACCATGGACAACGAAGAAGCCAAGATCGTCATCGGCCAGAACGTGCCTTTCATCACGGGCCGCTACACCAACACCGGTGGCGTCGCCAACGGCACGGTCAACCCGTTTCAAACCATCGAACGGCGCGACGTGGGCCTGACCCTGCGCGTGCGCCCGCAGATCAGCGAGAACGGCAGCGTCAAGCTGGTGATCGCGCAGGAAGTCAGCAGCGTCCAGCCCTCGTCGGTCAACTCGGCGTCCGGCATCATCACCAACAAGCGCTCCATCGACTCGACCGTGATGGTGCAAGACGGCGGCATTGTGGTGCTGGGTGGATTGCTGCAAGACGAGTACGCCGACAACCAGGAGAAGGTGCCGCTGCTGGGCGACGTGCCCTTCTTTGGCAATCTGTTCAAAAGCCAGTCACGCTCGCGCAAGAAAACCAATCTGATGGTCTTCATGCGGCCGGTGGTCATGCGCGAAGCCTCGGGCACGGACAGCCTGACCATGGACCGCTACGACCTGATGCGCAACCAACAGCAAATGGCGCAGCCCGCTCCCAACCCGATGCTGGGTATTCAGAGCGGGCCCATGCTGCCCAACCAGGATCGCCTGCCGCGCCCGGCCACAGGTGGAATCCCAGCGTATGAGATCCCGCTGGACACGCCCGTGCTGCCTTGGCCCAAGCCGCCCGAACCTGCAGCGCCGCCGGCGGCCTTGCCTGCGCCTTCA
>CAZNQE010000141.1:0-6187 GCA_964575005.1 uncultured Polaromonas sp.
TGAGCGACAAGCATATTTCCAGCCAGTTCGACGCTGAACTCAACTCGATCTCCACGCACGTGCTGGAGATGGGCGGGCTCGTGGAGTCGCAGCTTCATCTGGCCGTATCGGCCTTGGTGCACATGAGCCCCGAGTCGGCAGACCAGGTGATTGAAAACGAAGCCCGCATCAACCAGATGGAGTTGATGATTGACCAGGAAATCATCTCGACCATTGGTCGCCGCCAGCCCACAGCGCGTGACCTGCGCTTTTTAATGGCGATCTCGCGCACCACGCAAAACCTGGAGCGTGCAGGTGACGAAGTGGCGCGTATTGCGCGCATGGTCAAGTCCATCATCCAGACGGGTACACCACGCAATTTGCCAAGCTCTGAGTTGCGCGTGGCGGCAGACCTGGCCTCGTCAATGCTGCGAAAAACGCTGGACTCGTTTGCCCGGCTGGACACCGCCATGGCCGTGGACATCATCAAGCAAGACAACGAGATTGACGACGAGTACAACGGCTTTTTGCGCAAGCTCATCACCTACATGATGGAAGATCCGCGCACCATTTCGCCAAGCCTGGACTTGCTCTTTCTGGCCAAGTCCATCGAGCGCGTGGGCGACCATGCCAAGAACATCGCCGAGCAGATCATCTTCGTGGTCAAGGGCGAAGACATTCGCCACATGTCCCTTGAAAACGTGGAGTCCGTCGCCGGATGAAAAAGCCCCGCGTGCTGGTGGTGGAGGACGAGCCGTCCATCGCCGAGTTGATTGCCGTCAACCTGCGTCACAACGGCTTTGCGCCCACGGTGGTGTTTGACGGCGCAGCAGCCCAGCGTGAAGTTGATACGCTGCTGCCCGATGTGATTTTGCTGGACTGGATGCTGCCCGGCCAGAGCGGCGTAGCGCTGGCCCGCCAATGGCGCAAGGCAGAACGCACACGCGCCGTGCCCATCCTCATGCTGACCGCGCGCAGCGATGAGTCAGACAAAGTGCAGGGCCTGGACGCCGGCGCGGACGACTACATCGTCAAGCCTTTTTCAACGCAGGAATTGCTGGCGCGCATTCGCGCGGTGCTGCGGCGCCGGGCGCCCGAGGCGGACAGTGAGGCCGTGCAACTGGCTGAACTGACGCTGGACCCTGGGACGCACCGCGTGGATTTCCGCGGCCTGGAGCTCAAGCTTGGGCCCACCGAGTTCAAGCTGCTGCACTACCTCATGACGCACGCCGAGCGCGTGCACAGCCGCAGCGCTTTGCTCGACAAAGTGTGGGGCGACCATGTCTTCATCGAGGAGCGCACGGTGGACGTGCACATCAAGCGGCTGCGCGAATCCCTGGGTGATGCCGCGCCCATGGTCGAGACCGTACGCGGCGCTGGCTACCGTTTGACGGCTTCGGTCTTCAAGCCCGGTCAGCCTACCCAGTTCTCCGGCTCGGCATGATTCAGCGCTTTGTCCTTTATGTGCTGGTCCTGCTGGCTGGCGCTGCGATGGGTCTGTCGGCTGCTGCCATTCAAGGCGAAATTCGTCTCTGGAATGGCGTGACCAGCGTCCTCGCTGGCGCGCTGCTGGCCAGCGTGCTCTGGTTTGCGGCAGAGAGCTGGCTGATGGCGCGGCTACTGGCTTGGCTGCAAGCCGGCAAGGGCCGCAAAGACGTTGACGATGACCGCACACCGCAAGCTTTGGGCTGGGGCGGCTTGAGCGACGGCCTGCGCCGTCTGCTGCGAACCTTGGACAGGGCGCAGCAAGAAAGCCGTGCCCGCCTGGAAGATTTTCTTTCGGCCATGCAAGCCTCGCCCAACGGCGTGGTCTTGCTGGATGCGCAAGGCCGCATCGAGTGGTGCAACCAGACGGCGACGCAGCATTTCGGCATTGACCCCAGCCGCGACCTACAGCAGTACGCCGCCAACCTGATTCGAGACCCCGCCTTCACGCGTTATTTGGCCACCGGAGATTTCTCAAAGGAAATCCTCATGCCCGGCCGCCACAACACGGCTGCGCGGGCTCAGCGCCTGTCAGTTCATGCGCATGGTTACGGTGGCAACCGGCACTTGTTGCTGTCGCGTGACATCACGGCGTTGGAGCAAGCTGAAGCCATGCGGCGCGACTTTGTGGCCAACGTGTCGCATGAAATTCGCACACCGCTTACCGTCCTTGCGGGTTTTGTCGAGACGCTGCAAACGTTGCCGCTGGATGATGCCGAGCGCCAGCGCTACCTGGGCCTGATGTCCCAGCAGTCCCTGCGCATGCAAACCTTGGTGCATGACTTGCTGACCTTGTCGCGCCTGGAGGGCAGCCCGCTGCCGGGGCGTGAATGGGTGGCGGTGGGCACCTTGCTGGCCCAGTGCGAGGTGGAGGCAAGGGCGGTGGCGAGCTTGCTGTCTTCCGAGGGTGGGCATGTGGTGCGCTATGACATGTCGGCGCCTTGCGAGCTGGCGGGTGGGCAGTCCGAGCTTTACAGCGCCATGTCCAATCTGGTCAACAATGCGCTGCGTTACACGCCCGCACCGGGTTCTGTCACGGTGAGCTGGCGCGTACTGGTTGACGGTCGGGGCGAGTTTGCGGTGAGCGACAGCGGGCCGGGCATTGCGCCCGAACATTTGCCGCGCCTGACCGAGCGCTTTTATCGGGTGGACCGCAGCCGTTCGCGCGAGACCGGTGGCACGGGCCTCGGTCTGGCCATCGTCAAGCACGTGGCCCAGCGCCACGGCGCGGAGTTGTTGATCACCAGCCAGCTCGGAAAAGGCTCGGTGTTTGCCATCGTGTTTCCGGCGGCACGGGTGCGCAGTGTGGCGCAGGCCACGACTGCGTCTCCAGCGTAAATCTAGTCTGCCAGGCGCTGCGCCTGCGCCTGCCGCTGGGCACGCCACAGCAAACCCAGAAAGCTGATAGCCACCACGGCCAAGGCCAGCGTGGCTGCAGACCAAAAGCTGCTTGGTGCGTGCGTGGCCGGCCAGGCTTCGGTGCCCACATAGCTCAACGCATAGCCGCCCGCCAGGCCCAGGCCCCAGAGCAGCACGCCGTAAATCAAGAGCGGCGCCAGCGTGATGCGGTAGCAGCGCAGCAAGAAGGAACATACCGCTTGCACCGAGTCGGCAAGGTGATAAAACCCGACCCAGATCAGCAGCGAAGACGCCGTGATGACGACCTCGGGATTGGCCGAATACCAGGCCGGGATGCGCGTGCTCAAAACCCACAGCAGCGTGGCCAAGGCCGTGGCGCTCAGCATGGACAGCATCAGCGCCAGGCGCACCACGCGCCGGGCTTGTTGGCTGTCTCCAGCGCCAATCCAATACGACAGCCGGGCGCTACAGGCAATCGCCAGCGACAGCGGCACCATATAAAGCACGGCCGCCAGGCTGGCCGCGATCTGGTGGCTGGCCGCCGGCACAGTGCCCAGCCGCGCAATGAACAAAGCCATTAGCGTGAAGGACGTCACCTCCACCATGTACGACAGGCCGGCCGGAAAGCCCAGGCGCATGAAGGTTTTGATCTGCGCCCAGTCTGGCTTTTCCATGCCTGACCACAAGTCCAAGGGCTCATACAGTGAATGCGTGCGCAGCAGCAGCACGCCCATCGCCAGCAAGACGAAATTGACCACCAGCGTGGCCCAGGCGCAGCCCACCACGCCCATGGCTGGAAGCCATGCGCCGCCGGCCACGAACCAGATCGACAAAGGAATCTTCACGGCCAGGGCGATGATCTGCAGCCAGGTCACCAGCACGGGTTTGCCCAGCGCCTGATTGAGCGTGCTGAACAAGCGAAACAGCAAGGCTGGCGCAAAGGCAAAGGCCAGCACGTCCAGGTAGGCACGCACGTCTTGCTGCATGTCAGGCGGAATTTCGGCCCAGGCCAGCAGCGGCCCCGGATAGAGCAGGGCCCCCATGCCGGCCAGCGTGAGCAAGGCGCACAGGTACAAGCTTTGCCGTATCGACGGGCCAACGGCGCCATGGCGGCGAGCGCCTCGCATCTCGGCCCAGATGGGCAACAACGCCTGCAACACGCCAATCAGGCCCACGTAGACGCTGATGTAAATGGCCGAGCCCACCGACAAGGCGGCCAGTGTGGCGTCGCTGTAGCGGCCGGCGATCACGGTGTCCGCCACGCCGAAGGCCATGACCGCGAGCTGGCCCACCATCACGGTGCCGGCGTGCCGTGCGATCACGCGCAATTCGGTCACGGCTTGGCCGAGGGTGTTGCAGCCGGCGCGGCGATTGGTACGCCGTCTATGCGTTTGAAGATCACCACGTTTTCGTTGCGGTCGGTAGGCCGGCGTACGGTGCTTACGCGCGTCCATTCGCGCGGGCTGACGCTGCTGGCCAAGGCCGTGGGGCCGCTAGCGCCGACGCCGACCGCAAGGAAAGGGCATGTGGCGTTTTGGCCAGCTGCTTGCAGCTTGAGCTGAGCGTGATAGCGCAAAGCTGCGACTTGCGCAGGGCTCAAGCCCAGCACTTCGACGCAGGCTTGGCGGTCCACCCGTTTGGCCACCTGGGCGGACAGCGTGGCATAGCTGCGGGCATAGTCCAGCAGCGGCAGCCACAGCGTCATCAGCAGCAACCAGCACAAGGTGGTGCCGGCGGCGGGTAGCACCAGCGACTTCCAGATGGGGGCTTGTTGGCGGCTTGCACGCCAGCGTACCAGCCAGATCCAAGCCAGGGTCGCCAGGCTGGCCGCGGCAAAGGTGAGCAGCGAGAAGCTGGGTTCAAAGCCAGGCGCGAGCTTGGCCACGTTGGCTGCGGGCTGGCGCGGTATGCCGGTTTGCATGGCCACCCAGATCACCCAGATCACGATGGCGCAGGAGGTGAAAAACAGCAGCGTGAACCAATCGATCAGTGAGGCCACGCTGCGCCGCAATGTGGGCAGGGCAAATGCCGCAAGCGTCGCCAGTGCGGGCAGGCTGAGCAACAAGCTGCGGTCATTGGCCGTGGTCAACAGGGTTGTGCCGACGGTTACAAACACGAACCACAGCGGCAGCGCCACGTGCCGGCTGGCCAGCTGACGGCGCCAGCGGTACAGGGTCCAGATTGCCAGCGGCCAGGCCGGCCAGGCAAACCAAAGCAGCAAACGAAGAATGCTGCCCCAGTCCTTGTTGGGGTGGGTGCCGCTGACGGCGCTCACGTTGATGCGCCAGCCCCATTGGCCCAGCGCGTAGGAAATCCAGGCGGCCAGTGCGGTGGCAGCCAACATCAGCAGTAGCCAGGGCGCGGCGGCCTGTGCCGGCGCCGAGTCCTGATGCGTATGCGCAGGGCCGCGCTTGCCGCCCCAGCGTCCCTGCGCCCACTCCACCAGCACGCTGCCCAGGCCCAGCATGGCGGCCACGGCAGGGGCCCCACTCAAGGCCAGGCCGAGCATGCCGATGACAAAGCCTAGCGCCAGCAACAAGGCCATCGGCGTACGGCGGTTCGGCCCCGAGGCCACGCTGAAGAACAAGAGCGCGGTAAAGCCTAGTTGTGCCACGGCCGGCGTGGTCTCGTGCGAAAGCTGGGCCAGGCCCAGGCTGGCCATCAGCGCCAGCACGCCGCCATCGGCCATCGCTCGGGCGTAGTCCGTGGGTTTGGCTTCGCCGCCAAACGCAAAGGCCACAGGCTGCGCTTGCGGGCTCCGCGCAAGGTGGTAGACCGCATACCAGGTGGCCAACAGCGTTAGCGCCAGCAGTGCGCCATAAGGAATGCGTGCGGCCAGGGCCGGGTCCAGAAAAGGCATGGCCTGAATGGCCAAAGCCCCGAGCCAGTAAGGCAAGACGCCATCAAAGCCAATCGTCTGCCCCATGATTTGCGGGTGCAGCCAGCCAGTGCCAGTGTTGGCCAGTTGCTGCATCACGCCAAAAGCCGTGATGTCTGCGCTTTTCCAAGGCCCGCGGCCCACCAGTCCGGGCAGCACATACGCCAGGCAAAACAGCAGCAGCGCGAGGCGGGGCATCCGGCGCACAGCGGACTGCGCAATGATGGCGGGTGAGGGCAGGTTCATTAAAGGGAATTTAGGCGCAAAGGCCAGGATTAGGCAAAAAGACGGACGAAAAAAAAGCAGCCTGGAATCAGGCTGCCATTTTGAGCAGATGCATCAGATGCAGTTGCATGAGGGCGGCAGAGGCAACCCGCAAAAGTTGCTCTCGCCGTCCGTGGCCGATTACTTCTCGGCGGCAGCTGCAGCTGCGGTGGTCTTGCCGAAACGGTTGCGGAACTTCTCCACGCGGCCACCCATGTTGTC
>CAZNQE010000142.1:0-6185 GCA_964575005.1 uncultured Polaromonas sp.
CGTTGATCAAGTACGGCTTGATCGAGTTGTACTGCTTGAAGAACTGCGTCATGTCGACGATCAAGTCGCGCACGACCGGCAGGCCGGGCAGCGGCTTGAGCACGATGGTGCCCTTGAGCGTGAGCATGTTGGTCAGGCAAGCCAGACCATTTTTGCCGTTGATGTTCATTGCGTCCGAGCCGCAAACACCTTCGCGGCAGGAACGGCGGAAGGTGATCGTCGGGTCTTGCGCCTTGAGCTTCATCAGCGCGTCCAGCAGCATGCGTTCGCTGCCATCCAATTCGACCTCGATGGTCTGCATGTAGGGCTTGGCGTCCTGGTCCGGGTCGTAGCGGTAGATCTGGAATGTACGTTTGGTCATGATTTTTCCGTCGCTTAGAAGGTACGGGTCTTGAGGGGCACGGACTCGACCGTGAGCGGCTTCATCTGCACTGGCTTGTAAGTCAGCTTGTTGCCCTGGCTGTGCCAGAGCGTGTGCTTGTGCCACTCGGTGTCGTTGCGGCCATTTGGATACTCTGGCGAATCAGCGTAGTCGTCCACGGTGTGGGCACCGCGGCTTTCGCGGCGGGCAGCAGCGGAGACGATGGTCGCCTCAGCCGCTTCGATCAGGTTCTCGACTTCCAGCGCTTCGATACGTGCCGTGTTGAAGACCTTGGACTTGTCTTTCAAGTTGATCTTGTTGACGCGCTCGCGCAGGGCCGCGATCTTGGTCACACCTTCGTCCAGGCTGGCTTGCGTGCGGAACACGCCAGCGTGCTGCTGCATGGTGGCGCGGATGTCGTTGGCCACGTCTTGCGCGTATTCACCGTCGGTGGCGTTGTCCAGGCGGGCAATGCGCGCCATGGTCTTGTCCATCGCGTCAGCCGGCAGCGGCTTGTGCTCTTTGTTCTTGTTGTTGAACTCAACAATGTGGTTGCCTGCAGCGCGGCCAAACACCAGCAAGTCCAGCAGCGAGTTGGTGCCCAGGCGGTTGGCGCCGTGCACACTCACGCAGGAGCATTCGCCCACAGCGTACAGGCCATTGACGACCTGGCTTTGGTTGTTCGCATCTTGCGTCACAACCTGGCCGTGGATGTTGGTCGGAATGCCGCCCATCTGGTAATGGATGGTGGGCACCACAGGAATTGGTTCCTTGGTGATGTCGACGTTGGCAAAGTTGTGGCCAATTTCGTACACCGAAGGCAGGCGCTTCATGATGGTCTCGGCACCGAGGTGGTCGAGCTTCAAAAGCACGTGGTCTTTGTTGGGGCCGCAGCCACGGCCTTCCTTGATCTCTTGGTCCATGCAGCGGGACACAAAGTCACGCGGGGCCAAGTCTTTCAAGGTCGGTGCATAGCGCTCCATGAAGCGCTCGCCATTGCTGTTGATCAAGATGGCGCCTTCACCGCGGCAGCCTTCGGTCAGCAGCACGCCAGCGCCGTGCACGCCGGTCGGGTGGAACTGCCAGAACTCCATGTCTTCCAGCGGAATGCCAGCGCGCGCTGCCATGCCCAGGCCGTCACCGGTGTTAATGAAGGCGTTGGTCGAAGCGGCATAAATGCGGCCTGCACCGCCAGTGGCCAGCAGCGTGGTCTTGGCTTCGAAAATATGCACGTCGCCGGTTTCCATTTCCAGCGCGCTGACGCCGACCACGTCGCCAGCGGCGTCGCGGATCAAATCAAGTGCCAGCCACTCAACGAAGAAGCTGGTTTTTTCCTTGACGTTTTGCTGGTACAGCGTGTGCAACATGGCGTGACCGGTACGGTCAGCGGCGGCGCAGGCGCGCTGCACGGGCTTTTCGCCGTAGTTGGCGGTGTGGCCGCCAAACGGGCGCTGATAAATCGTGCCGTCTGGGTTGCGGTCAAAAGGCATGCCCATGTGCTCGAGGTCATAGACGACCTTGGGCGCTTCACGGCACATGAACTCGATCGCGTCCTGGTCGCCGAGCCAGTCGGAGCCCTTGACGGTGTCATAGAAGTGGTAGTGCCAGTTGTCTTCAGACATGTTGCCCAGCGAGGCACCGATGCCGCCTTGCGCTGCCACGGTGTGCGAGCGCGTCGGGAAGACTTTGGACAGCACCGCGACGTTCAGGCCGGCGCGTGCCAGCTGCAGCGAGGCACGCATGCCAGAGCCACCGGCGCCGACGATGACGACGTCAAACTTGCGGGAAGGGATCTTGGAATTTTTGGAAGAGGCGGTCATGATTTTCAGAGTCTCCACAGCACTTGAATGGCCCAACCGGAACATGCCACGAGCCAAACAATGGTAATTACCTGGAGCGACAGGCGCATCCAAACGGGTTTGACGTAGTCCATGAATACGTCGCGCATGCCCACCCACACGTGGTACAGCATGGACAAGATGACCGCAAAGGTCAGCATCTTCATGGGTTGCGAGGCAAAGATGCCGGCCCACTTGTCATAGCCGATAGGGCCTTGACTGAAGATGACCTGGGCCAGCACCACCAGGGTGAAGAGGGCCATGATGGTGGCGGTGACGCGCTGGCTGAGCCAGTCGCGCAGACCGTAGTGGGCACCGACAACGATGCGCTTGGAGCCGTAGTTCACTGACATGATGTTTCCTGGGTGAGCTTTAGTGCGGGGGAATTAGTAGAGGCCGAACATCTTGGCGCCGAGCACCACGGTCAGGCTCAGGCTGAGGATCAGCGTGATTTGCGCCGAGCTGCGGCCAAATTTGAGGTCAGCCGCGTCATGGCTCACGTCCATCCACAGGTGGCGCAGGCCAGCCGTGAAGTGGTGCAGGTAAGCCCAGAGGATGGCCAGCGTCACGAGCTTCCAGAAAAAGCCCGGCAGACCCAGCATGCCGGCGCTGAATGCGCTGGTGAAGCGGGCGAACGAGATTTCCGAAGAAATCGAGGTGTCAAACATCCAGATGATGAAAGGCATGAGCGCAAACATCAACACGCCGCTGACGCGATGCAAGATGGAAACCCAGCCGGCGGCAGGCAGACGGTAGCTGGGAAGGTCGGTGAAAGCGTTGATGTTGCGGAACTCGGGCCGCTTCTTTGCTGCGTTTGTCGCTGATTCGGACATGCTGGTCTTTCTGATGATTTGAGTAACTGCTTCGTAACAAAAGCTGCTCAACCTGAAATTCTATTGCAATGCAGCATAGATATCGGGTTGGGCGGGGGAAAGGCCGGCCTTTTTTCCCCTTCCACAGGCTCCGCCCTGCATCCTGATCAGTAAGCTGACGCAAGGGTTACAGCGCATCGAGGTTTTCCAGCATGTGGGCAGCCCGTTCGCGCATGGCCTGGCGTTCGGCGTCGGGCAGCCGCTGCAGGTTTTTGACCATGAGCGCCGTGCGCGGGTTGGCGCCGAAGGTGCTTTCGTGCTTGTCTAAAAAATTCCAGTACAGCGTCGTCATCGGGCAGGCGGCTGGGCCTGTCTTTTCGTCGGGCTTGTAAGCGCAGCCGCTGCAGTAGTTGCTCATGCGCTTGATGTAGGCACCACTGGCAATGTAGGGCTTGGACGTAAAACGTCCGCCATTGGCAAAGAGAGCCATACCCGCGGTGTTTGGCAGCTCGACCCATTCGATGGCATCGACATACATGCCCAGGTACCAGTCGCACAAGGCCTGGGGCTTGATTTCGGCCATCACGCCGAACATGCCTGTCACCATCAGGCGCTGGATGTGATGCGAGTAGCCGTGTGCCAAGGTCTGGCCCACGCTTTCGCGCATGCAATTCATCCGGGTCTGCCCCGTCCAGTACCAGCGAGGCAAATCACGCCGGTGTCCGTAATGATTCGCTTGTTTGAGCTCGGGCATGTCCAGAAAGTACACGCCGCGCATGAATTCGCGCCAGCCCAGCACCTGGCGGATGAAGCCTTCTGCGCTCGCCAGCGGCAGGGCGCGAGTGTGAAAAGCCTGCTCTGCGGCCTGCACCACTTCCAGCGGATTGAGTAGTTTGAGGTTGAGCGCGCTGGACAACAGCGCGTGCCAGCCAAAGGCCATGCCGGTCCACATGGCGTCTTGGTGTTGCCCGAAAAGTGGTAGCCGATGCTCGATGAAATCCTGCAATGCAAGCAGTGCTTGCTCACGAGTCACTGGCCAGTTGAAGTGAGCCAGCGAGCCGGGGTTTTGCGAAAAACGGGTCTCGACCAAATCCAGCACTTCGCGCGTGATGGCGTCGTTTTCAAAAACAGGCGGCTGCGGCAAAGCCTGAGGCCCGGCTCGGCCAAAGCCTTTGCGGTTTTCGGCGTCCAGGTTCCATTGCCCGCCCGTCGGCTCGTCACCGTCCATCAAGACCTTGTGGCGCTGACGCATGCGCCTGTAGAAAAACTCCATGCGCAGGCTGCTGGATTTGCCCGCCCATTGGCGAAATTCGAGCGGGCTGCATAGAAAGTGGCGGTCTTCGCGCCATTCCAAAGCGACTTTCTTGGCCGCGCAAACCGCGTCGAGTGCGGCGCGCACGCGCAGGTCGCCGGGCTCGACGCCGATCACGCTCTGGGGTTTGAAACTCGCCAGTGCTGCTTGCAAGCCAAGGGCCAGACTGGCGTCGGCTTCTTTGTCCAGCGCGCGGTAATGCACTTGAAGCCCTTTGGTTTGAAGGTCTTTTGCGAAGTGCCGCATGGCTGACAAAAACAGCGCCGTCCGCGCCTTGTGCGAGGCCACGTGCGTGGACTCTTCAAAGGCTTCAATCATGAGCACCCTATCTTGGGACGGGTCCATGTCCAAGAAAGCGGAGCTGTCAGCGTCCAACTGGTCGCCCAGTATGAGCAACAGATTTCGGCAGGGCAGGGTCGGTTGGCTCATGGCTGAGGGCTCACCTTTTTCCGGGCGCGGCAGGCGTCTGAGCAGTATTTGACGTCGGCCCAGTTCTTGGCCCAGGCTTTGCGCCAGGTCATCTCACGGCCGCAGGCCTGGCAGGGTTTGCTGGGCAGGCTGGCCTTGTTGCCCTTGAAGCCGGAGGTCGCACCCATTGAAAAGCCGCCTTTTAGCTCAGGGAGTTGTGATAGTGATGCGTATCGGTGCGGTACAAGCCCCGGCGCAGTTCCATCGGCAGATCGTTGTAGGTGAAGGCGGTGCGCTCCACACTCAAAAGCGGCTCGCCCGGCGCCACGCCCAGCAACTCGGCGGCGGCTGGCGCTGCGGCCAGCGCGCGTATTTTTTCGTCGGCACGCACCATGCGAATGCCAAATTCCGCCTCGAACAAGGCGTACATGGGGCCGCGGTAGGCGTCCAACCGCTCGGCGGTCAAGCCTTTGAAGGGTGTGGCCGGCAGCCACAGGTCTTCCAGAATCGTGGGCACGCCTTGAAAAGCCAGTACGCGGCGTACTTGCAGTACGGCGTCGCCGGTGCGCAGGCCCAGGGCGCGCGCAATGTCGGCCGGGGCGCGCTGGCGCTTGCAGTCAATGATGCGGCGGTCCGCCGGGCCTTCGTCGCGCGTGTCGCCGCTGTCGGGCAAAAGCCGCAAAAAGCGGTACTGCACATGCTGCTCGGAATGGGTGGCGACAAAGGTGCCCTTGCCTTGGCGGCGCACCACCAGGTTTTCGGCCGCCAACTCGTCGATGGCTTTGCGCACCGTGCCTTGGCTGACGCGAAAGCGCGATGCCAGCTCCATTTCGCTCGGAATCGTCTCGCCAGGCTTCCATTCGCCGCCTTGCAGGCTTTGCAAGATGAGCGACTTGATCTGCTGGTACAGCGGGCTGAAGGCTGGCGTGCCGACAGGGCTGGAGGCGGTGTCCAGCGCGGCTGGGGCCGGGTCGTTCGGGGGCGTGGAGATGGTGGGCATGGCGGGCAGGAGGGTCGAATGATATCTTATATAAGACATAAGACAAATTGACGGGCACGGGTTTTCCCGCGTAGAATTTCCGGCAGATGCTGCCCGCCCGGGCCCTCAGTTTCAACAACCTTCCTGGAGTTTCGTCATGAGCAAAAAACCCGTCCGTGTTGCCGTCACTGGTGCCGCCGGTCAAATCGGTTACGCCCTGTTGTTCCGCATCGCCTCGGGCGAAATGCTGGGCAAGGACCAGCCGGTTATCTTGCAATTGCTCGAAGTCCCCTTTGAAGGCCCGCAAAAAGCGCTCAAGGGCGTGATGATGGAACTGGAAGACTGCGCCTTCCCATTGCTGGTCGGCATGGAAGCCCACAGCGACCCGATGACTGCTTTCAAAGACACAGACTACGCCTTGCTCGTTGGCTCTATGCCACGCAAGGCCGGTATGGAGCGTGCCGAGTTGCTGTCC
>CAZNQE010000143.1:0-6143 GCA_964575005.1 uncultured Polaromonas sp.
GCACGTAGTCGCCCAGCTGCTGGCTGTTGCGCAGGCCGGCGCAGTGGCCCAGCATGATCCAGGCATGCGGGCGCAGCACGGCAATGTGGTCGGTGATGTTCTTGGCGTTGGCCGGGCCCACGCCGATGTTGACCATGCTGATGCCGCTGCGGTCTTCACGCAGCAGGTGGTAGCCGGGCATTTGCGGCAGGCGCGGTGGCGCGTGGCCAAGCGCATCACCGGCTTGCGGCGGCAAATTGCAGCGCCGCGTCACCACATTGCCCGGCTCGACAAAAGCTACGTAGGGGCTGTCGGGCTTGGCCATTTCTTCGTGGCCCAGGCGCACGAACTCGTCAATGTAAAACTGGTAATTGGTGAAGAGTACGAAGTTCTGGAACCAGTCTGGCGAGGTGCCGGTGTAGTGGCGCAGGCGCTGCAAGGAATAGTCCACCCGCGCAGCCGTGAAGAGTGCCAGCGGTTGCGGCTCTCCCGGTCGTGGCTCGTAGGTGCCGTTGGCAATGCCGTCGTCCATGGCGGCCAGGTCGGGCAGGTCAAAGGCGTCGCGCATCAGCATGCGCCGCTCGGCGCTCAGGTTGCCTTCTATGTGGTCATGCTCGGCAAATGAAAAATGCACCGGGATCGGCTGCGTGCTGGTGCCTACCTCCAGCTCGACTGAATGGTTTTGCAGCAGCAGACGGAACTGCTCCAGGTAGTAGCTGCCGTAGAGGTCTGGCCGCGTGAGCGTGGTGTCGTACGTGCCTGGCCCGGCCACAAAGCCGTAGCTCAGTTGCGAGATGTCCGGCGTTTCCAAAATGGCGCGGGCCACGGTTTCGGTTTGCACGCGAATGAAGGGGTAGCAGGCGCGCGCGCGGCCGGGTAGGGTTTCGCCATGCACATAGCGTTTCATGCAGTCGCGCAGGTGCGCGATTTGCTGGTCATAAATCAGCCGCACCTGCGCCAGCGCGGCGACGGGGTCGGTGTAGCGGGTGGGCGCGATGTAGGGCGGGAGATAGGCCATGAATTGAGTTGGGTTGAATGTCGTTTTGTTCAGGACTTGGCAGGCTCGCGCATGGTGACGAACTCTTCCGCCGCCGTGGGGTGAATGCCGATGGTGCTGTCGAAAATCGCCTTGGTCGCGCCGGCCTTCATGGCCACAGCAAAGCCTTGCACGATCTCGCCGGCCTCGGCGCCCACCATGTGCAGGCCCACCACGCGGTCAGTCGCCACATCCACCAGCAGCTTCATGAAAGTGCGCTCAGTGCTGCCGCTGAGCGTGTGCTTGAGCGCCTTGAATTCGCTCTTGAACACACGCACCTCGCCAAAGGCCGCGCGCGCACCGGCTTCGGTAAAGCCCACGGTGCCGATGTTCGGGTGCGTGAACACTGCTGTCGGGATGAAGTCGTAGCCCATGGTGCGCAGGGCTTTGCCAGGCGCGGGGCCGAGCAGGCGGTCCACCACCACCATGGCCTCGCCCAAGGCCACCGGCGTGAGCTGAATGCGTGCTGTCACGTCACCCACGGCGTACACATGCGGCACGCTGGTTTCATAGTGCGCGTCCACCTCAATGGCGCCTTGGGGGCCTTGCTTGACCTCCAAAGCTTCAAGGCCGAGGCCCTTCACATTGGGGGCACGACCCGTGGCGTAAAGCACGGCGTCCACCTCCAGGTGGCTGCCATCGACCAGGCGCACGTTCAAGCTGCCGTCGGCTTGCTTTTTGATCTCGGCCACGTCAGCGTTCAGGCGTAAGTCCACGCCGGCTTTCTTCATTTCGGCGGAGATGAAGTTGCGGATTTCTTCGTCAAAGCCGCGCAACACTTGTTCGCCGCGATACAGCTGCGTGACCTTGGCGCCAAGGCCGTTGAAGATGGACGCGAACTCACAGGCGATGTAGCCGCCGCCCACCACCAGCAAGCGCTGCGGAAAAGGCTCCAGGTCAAAGATGTCGTCCGACGTGATCACATGCTCGCGCCCCGCGAAATCGGGCACCGTCGGCTGGCCGCCGGTGGCGATCAAAAGGTTGAGCGCCGTGTAGCGCTTGCCCCCGACTTCGACGGTGTGCGCATCTATCAGCTTGCCCCAGCCGTCGATGACCTGAACGCCCGAGTTTTTCAGCAACTGAAGGTAAATGCCGTTGAGGCGCGAAATCTCTTTGGCGCGGTTGCGTTTGAGCAAGGCCCAGTCGAGCTTTGGGGCCTCGCCCACCCAGCCAAAGCCGTGCGACTCTTCAAAAGACTCGGCGAAGTGAGCGGCGTAGCTATAAAGCTTTTTAGGGATGCAGCCCACGTTGACGCAGGTGCCGCCCATGGCCTGGGCTTCTACCAAGCCCACGCGCGCGCCGCGCTGCGCAGCCATGCGGCCGGCGCGTACGCCTCCGCTACCGCCACCAACCACCAACAGATCGAAATCGAATGAATGCATGAAAACTTAAACCTATGAAAGCGGGAACTAAAGCATGAGCCAGGCCGTGTGGCCCTGGTGTTCGATTCAGTTTAGCGTTCCAGGCTCCGGACAGCCGAGGCCTCGCCTGCATGCCCCGCATGAGCCAAGCCCGATAATCTTGCGATGACAACGACCGACTTTGCCGCGCTGGGCTTGCCCGCGCACGTGCTTTCCAATTTACAGGCTCTCGGTTACACCCAGATGACCCCCATCCAGGCGGCCAGCCTGCCGCCCGCCTTGCTGGGCAAGGACTTGATTGCCCAGGCCAAGACCGGCAGCGGCAAGACGGCCGCCTTTGGCCTCGCGCTGCTGGCCCGCCTGAACGCCAGGCGCTTTGCTGTGCAAACGCTGGTGCTCTGCCCCACGCGCGAGCTGGCCGACCAAGTGACGCAAGAGCTGCGCCGCTTGGCGCGCGCCGAAGACAACATCAAGATCGTGACGCTGTGCGGTGGTGTGGCCCTGCGCGGGCAAATCGCGAGTCTTGCGCATGGCGCGCATATCGTGGTTGGCACGCCCGGCCGCGTGATGGACCACCTGACGCGTGGCTATCTGGACTTGCAGGCGCTGAACACGCTGGTGCTCGACGAAGCCGATCGCATGCTCGACATGGGCTTTTTTGACGACATCGCTGTGGTCGCCCGCCAATGCCCACCGGATCGCCAGACCCTGTTGTTCTCTGCGACCTACCCCGAAGGCATCGCCAAGCTCAGCCAGCAGTTCATGCGCCAGCCGCAGACCATCACCGTCCAGGCGCAGCATGCCGGCAGCAAGATCGTGCAGCGCTGGTACGAGGTGGAGCCGCGTGAGCGCCTGGCCGCCGTGGCCAAAGTCTTGATGCACTTTCGCCCCGTCAGCACCCTGGCGTTTTGCAACACCAAGGCGCAATGCCGCGCGCTGGTGCAAACGCTGTCGTCGCAAGGCTTCAGCGCGCTGGCTCTGTATGGCGAGCTGGAGCAGCGCGAGCGCGACCAGGTGCTAGTGCAGTTTTCCAACCGCAGTTGTTCGGTGCTGGTGGCGACTGACGTGGCCGCACGTGGCCTGGACATCGCGCAGCTTGAGATGGTGATCAACGTGGACGTGACGCCTGACTCCGAGGTGCATATCCACCGCATCGGCCGCACGGGCCGGGCGGACGCTGAAGGCATGGCCATCAGCCTGGCCAGCCTGGACGAGATGGGCGCGGTCGGCAAGATCGAGCAGCTGCAAAACGCAGAGTCCGACTGGCATCCGCTGGCTGAACTCACGCCTGCCAGCAGCGCCGCCTTGGTGCCGCCCATGATGACGCTGCAAATCGTCGGCGGCCGCAAAGAAAAAATCCGCGCCGGCGACGTGCTGGGCGCGCTCACGGGCGAGGCTGGGTACACCCGCGAGCAGGTGGGCAAGATCAATGTGAACGAGTTCTCGACCTATGTGGCGGTGGACAGGCGCATTGCGCACGAAGCCGTGCGCAAGCTGAGCACGGGCCGCGTCAAGGGCAAGAGCGTGCGGGTGCGTTTGCTGGACGGCACGCAAGACGAGCTAGCTTCTCGCGATGACTTCTGAAGCGGCCACGGCTTCTGAGTTGGTAAAGGCTTCCGAGACGCTTGCGTCGAGCAAAGCCACAGCCTTGGTCATTGGCGCAAGCGGCGGCTTGGGTGCCGCGCTTGTGGCCGCGCTGTCTTCGGGCGCGCATTTTCAATCGCTCGGTCCTTTCCGCCAAGTGCTGGGCCTCTCACGATCCACACCACCCGCTATCGACTACGCCAACGAAGCCAGCTTGGCCGAAGCTGCCGCCTGGGTCGCCGCGCAATGTGAAGCGCAGCAGGCGCCACTGCGTTTGCTGATCGTGGCCACTGGCTTTTTGCACGGCGAGTCGGGCCAGCCCGAGCGCAGCTGGTCGCAGCTCGATCCCGCGTATTTGCGCCAAGTGCTGGAGGTCAACACCATCGGCCCGGCCCTGGTGATGAAGCACTTTTTGCTCCTGTTGCCCAAGACGGGTCGCTGCGTGGCGGGCTTTGTGTCGGCCAAGGTCGGCAGCATCGGTGACAACGCGCTGGGCGGCTGGTACGGCTACCGCGCCGCCAAGGCGGCGCTCAACCAGCTCGTCAAGACCGCCGCGATTGAACTCAAGCGACGCAACCCACAGGCGCTGTGCGTGGCGCTGCATCCGGGCACGGTGGCCACGGCCTTGTCTGCGCCTTTTTCCAAAACCGGCTTGAACGTGCGACCACCTGACGTGGCAGCGGGCGAGCTGTTGACCGCGCTGGCTGGCTTGGACGCCAGCCACAGCGGGCATTTGATCGACTATCAAGGGCAAGTCCTGCCATGGTGAACACATCTTCTCTGACTGCCACAGCCTCGGCCGCATTTTGGCCCGCCAGCGGTTTTGATTGCTTGCAGCGCAACGCCCGCGGCTGGTTGTTGCCGACTGACGACTACCTGCGCCTCTTTTTGGTAAGGCCTGAACTGGCGCTGGTCGAAGAGTCCTGCCCCAACGAGCACAAGCTGCACGCCGCCTTGCAGGCCCAGCCAAGGCGCGCTGTGGCGCTGGTCGAACTGGCAGCGCTCAAAGATGCTGACGCCCGCGAAAGTTACACGCTGTTCGTCAATTTCCGCGACGAGTTGCTGGCCGCTGGAACTCTTGAGGGCTGTTACCTGGGCCTATTCAGACGTGGCGTGATGGGCGTGCCGCCCCTTTTTCTGGACTTGCTGGCCCAGGCCATCGTGCAAAACGTGCTTTATGACACGCAAGACATGTACGAACTGCGCGCTGCTGAAATGCTGTTCAGGCCGCAGCGCATTTCGATTGAAGACGGACAAATCCTCTCGGGTGACTTGGCAGTGCTCGACATGCTCAAGGAAACCAGCGGCCTGGGCGACATCGGCCGCCTGCTGGCCGAAGCCAAGGCGCCTGTGCGCGAGGTGCAGGTGCAAGTCCTCAGCGACGAGAACGCCGGTGTCTATGCGCAATCAGGCGCGCGCCACAACTTCTTGCTGGATCTCACGCATTCGGTGCAAAACGACTTGAGCCACGGCCTGGTGCTGACCATGACGCGCGCCCGTTCCGGCTTGAACGCATTGGCGCGGGTGCTCGAAAAGTGGGTGCTGCACTTGCTGGGCACGCAAGTGCGCATTCAGGCCCTGCAAAAGGTCGAAGACAGCGGCTGGCGCTGGCATGTGGGTCTGGACGTGCAGGCCACGGCTCTGCTTAATGATTTGTATGAAGACAAGCCCGTGGACGAGGCCCGCATGAAGCGCCTGCTCAGCCTCTTCAAGCTGGAGTTTGCCGAGCCCAAGGAAATGCGCGCTGACGTGGCCGGCAAGCCGGTGTACCTGGGCTTGATGATGAATGAGGCCGGCGAGTTGCGGCTCAAACCGCAAAACCTGCTGCTCAATCTGCCCCTGGCCGCGGCCGTGGCTTAAAATCCGCGTTTTCGCCTTTTTCGCTTTCTATTCTTCCTAATTCAACTGGAGTCGTTCATGCCCAAGAAAATCCGCGTCGAAGCCGACCGCTGCGCACCCAAGCCCACCCTCGCGCCCGGCATGACCCGTACCGCCAGCCGCGGCCAGAAGATCAGCCTCGAGCGCGGCTCGTGGACCCGCAGCAAGAAGAACCCAGGCAAGCGCCCACACCAGGGTTAAGCCCCCAGCCGGCGTTACGGCGCTTGGCTAAAGCAAAAAGCGACCTGAGTGAACTGACCCCAATTAGTTGGACAGTGGAATTAGCCGGTTAGGCCACTGAGGGT
>CAZNQE010000144.1:0-6104 GCA_964575005.1 uncultured Polaromonas sp.
CGGTTGCGCTGGTCAGCTTGATATTTACGCTGCCCGCCTTGGAAAGCGTGCCGCTGCCCCCCGTGGTGACGTCGCCCGTGTGGGTCGTCAGGGCCAAAGTGCCGGCGGTGTAATTCAGTCCCGCATTAAAGGTTCCTGCCGACGTTGCCTTGTAAACCGGCCGCTCCCCGACCCGCTCACCACTGGTGCCGTTCAGGATGGGAAAACCGTTCCACTCGGTGGTGTCGGCAATGCGCACGATCTCTTGCTTGAGCTGCTGGAACTCAAGGTCCAAGTAGCCGCGTTGCTCGTCCGCGTTGGTGTCATTGATCGCCTGGATGGAGAGTTCTCGCATGCGCTGCAGCATGTTCGTTATCTCGGAGGTAGCGCCCTCCGCCGTCTGAATCAGGGACACCGCGTCACCCGCATTGCGCATGGCCTGGTTCAGGCTGCGGATCTGCTGGGTCATGCGTGTGGCAATCGCCAGGCCTGCCGCATCGTCCTTGGCGGAGTTGATGCGCTTGCCAGTTGAAAGTTGCTGCATGGCCGTCGCACTTGCACGCCCGGTCGCCTTGAGAGCGGCCTGGGTGTAAAGCGCCTTGACGTTGGTATTGATCACAGACATTCAAAATCTCCTGAAACTCGCGGCACGCTTGCCGTTATGGGAACTGCTTATGCACAAGTGATGCCAAGCAATCCGGCATCTGGGAAACAGCTCAGTGGCTGGTGTGGCTGTTGGCCGTCGCCTCTGCAGACGGTACGGCCAGCAACATGTGGCCCAGCGCTTCGCGCTCGGCCAGCAAGTCGGCATCGGCCGGCCACTGGGCCAAGCCTTGTTCAATCACTACAGCCGCTTCAGCCGGCTCGAGGTAGCACACCAGCGCGCGGGCCAGCATGCGGTAAGTCATGGGCTGGGTGCGCTCTTGCTGCACCGTCTGCAAGTCGCTCAGCAACTCAATGGCCAGCGGCCAGTCCTGGCGCGTCATGGCCAGCAGGCCGGCCATGGCCAAAATGTCTTCACTGTTCGGATGCAGCGCAATGCCGGCATCAGCCAGCGCTTGCGCCATGTCGTTTTTTTCTTCAGCCATCAGCCACTGAATACCCAGGCGGATATCCGTTGGCGTGAAGCGCGCCACGTCAAGCGACGCAAGAGACTGGCCGGCCGTAGCCTGGCGGATCATGGACTGGAATTCTGGGCTCATTCAAAGGCTCCTTGGCTGTGTCGAGGTTCCGACAGCACACGCATTGCATGCCTCGGGGTGAGGACTTAGAGCAAAAGGAGTGCCAGCTTTGAAAAGAGGTGTTGAATACCTGTGAGCCGGCCTGAAAAAGGGGGAAACGGCAGCTCAAGGGTCCAAAGCGGCAAAACATGGCGCTAAGCGGCAACGCCACGCACACCGCGGCAATGCGTTGCCGCTGCCCTGCCCTTGCCAGTCGCCCATAAAAAAAGCCGTCTGCAAGCAGACGGCTTTTGTAAAAGGAACCGGCCCCAAGGCCGGGTTCCTACTTTGGAGACTAGGCTTACTTGAGCAGGGCCAGCACGGACTGACCGGACTGGTTGGCCTGCGCCAGCATGGCTGTCGCTGCTTGCGAGATGATCTGCGCTTTGGCCAGGTTCGTGGTTTCCTTGGCGTAGTCG
This sequence comes from uncultured Polaromonas sp., assembly GCA_964575005.1. Lineage (GTDB taxonomy): Bacteria > Pseudomonadota > Gammaproteobacteria > Burkholderiales > Burkholderiaceae_C > Polaromonas. The sequence continues at coordinate 1,619 of CAZNQE010000144.1, forward strand.
GTGTCCAAGATCCGGCTACGGGAAGCCGACAGGTTGGTCGAAGTGGTTTCCAGATTGCTGATCGAAGCGGTCAGACGGTTCTGGTAAGCACCCATGGCAGCGCGGGAGTTGGTGATCGTGTTGATCGCCGAATCAAGCGTGGTCAAAGCAGCTTGCGAGCCTGTAGCCGTGGTCAGGTCCAGGGACGAGACACCTGCACCGGCGGTTGCCGTGGCTTCGGTGTAACCCACTGTCAGGCCAGACGCCGTGGCAGAAGAGCCGCCGATGTCGGAAATCGTGATACCGGCAGAACCCGTCGAGGACAGCGTGACCACTGCGCGGGTCGTGGTCGTACCTTCACCGCCAGAATCAAGACCCGTCGCGTCTGCTGTTGCATTGGCGGTGGTCGTCACCGAGATGTTGCGACCATCAGCTGCACTCAGGGCGACCTGGCCGGTGGTGGTGTCAAAGGTTGCCGTTACGCCGGTTTGGTCCGTTTTGGAGTTGATGGCTGCAGCCACCTGGCCGCCTCGCTCGCCGGCGGTACCGGCAGCAGCCACTGCGCCAATGTCCACACCATTGATCAAGACATCACCCGCTGCCAGCGCCGTGGCAAAACCAGTCACCGTGGTGCCGCCCTTGACGGTGTTGGTGCTGCTAGCTGTGTACGAAGTACCCAAACCAGAGTTGGCAGAAATACCGGTGGTACCGATTTCGATTTCCAGTTCACCCGTGGTGGAGCTCAAGGACACACCGGTCAGTGCCGAGTAGGAGGCTGTTACGCCTGTGTCACCTTTAATGGCATTGATGGCAGTCACCATGTCTGCGCCGCGGGTGTCGGCATCAGCGCCGGCTGCCACTGCGCCAATGCTGAAACCGTTGATTTTGACGTCGCCTGCTGCAATCGCCGTGGCAAAACCGCTGGTGGCCGTACCGGCAACAGCGATGCTGGTGTTGGTCGAGCCCACAGTGGCGGTCACGCCGCTGCTACCGGAAATCGCGTTGATGGCAGCAGCCACTGCAATACCGCTCGAGTCGTCGCCGGTGTAAGAAACGCCGTCAGCCGAAGAGGCGCCCACCGTGAAGCCGTTGATGGCCAGAGAATCTGCTGCAAGTGCAGATGAACCCACGGCAACACCGTAAATGGCGGTCGAGTAGGAGGAGTTTGCACCGACACCCAGTGCGCTGGATTTAGCGCTGCCGATGGACACGGAAATACGGTCGTTGGAGCCGTTGCCAGCACCGACTTGCAGATTTTGGTCCTGGAAATTGCCGTCGAGCAACTTGATGCCGTTGTAGGCGGTGTTGCTGGCAACACGGTCAATCTCAGCAATCAGCTGCTTGGCTTCGTTGTTCATGGCGGCGCGGTCGCTGGCGTTGTTGCCGGTGTTGGCGGACTGCACGGCCAACTCACGAATACGCTGCAAGTTGTCACCGATCTGGCTCAAGCTGCCCTCAGCCGTTTGCGTCAGCGAGATGCCGTCGTTGGCGTTGCGGATAGCAGCCGAGATGCCGCGGATCGAAGCGGTCATGCGGGTGCTGATGGCCAGGCCGGCTGCGTCGTCTTTGGCGGAGTTGATGCGGGTACCGGTCGACAAACGCTCCATGGCAGTCGACTGGTTCAGGCCAGTGGCGCGCAAAGAGCTCTGAGCTTGCAGGGCACTGATATTGGTGTTGATAACTGACATGGACTATCTCCTTCAGGAAGGGTTTGGTGAAGTTGACAAGAATCCGATGTGAAGTCTTGTTGCTAAATGAATCGGTTGCTTTGTGCGGAACTAAAGCGATTGGTCAAAAATAATTGAAATACTTGCTGTCAACTGAAGTGACGTTGCTCAGACCTGCGCATTGAGCAGGTAGCCCTTGGCGTTGTCGATGCTGTGGGCCATGCGCACCACCACTTCATTAGGGATCTGGCGAATCACCTCACCGGTCTCTTGGTTTGTGACCGTCACCACCGGGCGGTTCAAGGACGGGTCGACCTGGAAGTTCAGGCCGCGGCCGCCGTCTTTCATGGCGGAGTTGAGCTCGTTGATCGCTTGCTGCAGGCGCCTTTGGTCGCCCTCGGTGTCGACCTTGATGTCGGGCCGTGCCAGTGGGATGGTCGCGGCGCTGGCCTTTGCTTCTGCCGGCACAGTTGCAGCTGCGCCCGCACCTGCCTGCGGCGCAGACCGCAGCGTGGCGGTCGCATTCGGTGCTCTGGCGGTATTGGATATATCTAGCATGAGATGTCCTTTCCATGCGCCCTCCCCTGAGTGACTTACTCAGGGTTTAGGTGCTTCGGTCAGGAAGGATCGGCACGCCCAGACAAAACTTGAGGCCCGCTGCAAAAATAATTTGCGCGAGCTGTGGCGCCAGGGGCGCGGTTGCATGCAAGGGTTAACCCTGATAAAAATCAGGGGAGACGGCGGGCCATTAACTGTTGGTGTACATGGCCATCATTCCCTCAAAACTACTTTTGAGGCTGGTTTTTTGGCTGTTGATATTGCCGACCAGGCTTTCCATGGTCGCGAATTGTTTGGTGTACCGCGCCAAAACGCCTTCCATGCGCGTTTGCAGCGCCGCCAGGCTGGCTTTGAACTTGACGTTCTGGGCGTTGGCGCCCTCGCTTTGCGAAAGCAGCGGCCCGCTGGCCGACAACAGCGCCGTGATTTTGCGCAGTGCGTCCCCGGCAATGCCGGAGCCGGCCTTGGCAAAGGTCATGCCGCTCACGGCTGTACCGGAGCTGCCCGCACTGACCGAAAAGCTGCTGCCACCGATGCTGCCCATGATCAAAATTTTGTAAGGCGTGGTGCCGCTGGCCTCATTGACCAATTGGGCCGTGTAGCCGGAGCTGCTGGCATTGATGGCATCCACCACGCCCTGAGGTGTGGTTTGAGCCGCGGAAACAGGAATACCCACCGTGCCACTGGCCCCGGTGATCGTGAGCGAAAAGGCCGCGCCGCTGTTGAGCGTTTCCAAGTTCGACGCAAAGCCTGTGCTGCTGGTGTAGGGTGGGCTGGTGGCGCCGCGGTTGTTCTGGTTAGCGGTGAAGGTGGTCACCACGTCGGCAAAGTTGGTACTCAGCGCCGTATCGAGCTTGGTGCTGTCGATGCTCATCACACCGGCTTTGTCTGTGCTGATGCCCATTTGCCACAGCGCACCCACGTTGGTTCCAGGGCTGGAGGACTGGCCCAACATCATTTCGCGCAACTGCGTCTTGACCTGTCGGGCCACCGAATCACCCACCAAGGTCGCGCCGTACTGCTCCAGCTCCGACTTGGGGTTGGTCACCTCGTTGAGGATTTCATTGGCCTCGTTATAGGCCGTGACCAGGGCGGTTATTTTTTCCTTGACCTGCGCCGTGTCACGCGTGAGCGAGAGGCTTGAAGCCGCCGTGGCAGTGGCATTGAGGTCCAGCGTCACGCCGCTGATGATGTCGGTGATCGAGTTGCTGGTACGGGTGTAGTCCACGCCGTCGACGGTCAAGCTCGCGTCACTGGCTGCCTGGCTGATGGAAAAAGTCAGGGGTGACACCAAAACAGAATCGGTGCTGATCGCGAAGTTCTCGGCAAGGCCTGTTTCGCTGGTCAGCACGATCTTGTACGGCGTATCGGCCTCGCCAGTGTTCACCAGCTTGGCGGTCAGGCCATTGTCAGCAGCGTTGATGGCTTCCACCACGCCCTGCGGCGTGTCTTCGCCCGCTTCAACCGTGATGGTGCTGGCCGTCGCGCCATCTACGGACAGCGACAGCGAAAAACTTGCGCCGTCGTTCAAAGATGTTGAGCCAGAAGCAAAACCACCTGAGATGCTGCGCTGCGGCTGTGCCAGGCTGTTGACTTTGACCGAGTAACTGCCGGCGGCAGCGCTGGTGGTAGCCGTGGCGCCAAAGGACGCGGTGTTGGCGTTGGTGACGTTGGAAGCGTTAAAGCTGTTCGCGTCTTTCAGCGCCGTCATGGCGTCTTTCACGCCCTTGAGCATGAAACTGATGGCGGAATAGCCAGAGACGCGTGCCTCGTTCTTGCTGATCTTGCCGTTGAGCACGTTTTCTTGCGGCACGCGCTCCGCGTCGGCCAGGCCCTGCGCGAGCGAAGCCACGTCCACGCCCGAGCCTGCGCTCAGCGAGGTGATGATTTTTTGCGCGCTGGCCCGCTTGGCCTGCAATGCACTCAAGGTGGTTTGCGCCGACGAGGTCGTGCTGGTGGTACTGGTTGTGGCCATGAAAGTTACCTAAAAGCGTGGAGCGAGGCGCATCAGCGGATGTAGTCAAAGAGGTTGGACTTGGTCATCTTGCCGAAGCTCGCTTGCGCTGCTTCCAGCGACAGCATTTGCTTGTTCATTTGCGTGATCGCCTCGGCGTAGTCCAGGTCTTCCACCGTGGACAGCGCGGTCTTCAGGCTCAGCTGGGTTTCGTCCAGCACCTCGGTTTGCGCGGTGACCACATTCATATCGGTACCAACTTGTGCCAGCGCCAGCGACAAGCCGTTTTGCAACACGTCCATCTCGCCGAGGCCACGCTGCATGGCAA
>CAZNQE010000145.1:0-6024 GCA_964575005.1 uncultured Polaromonas sp.
ACGCCGACTTCCGACACCAGCTTGACGCTGATGCTGGCGCGCGGGTTCACGTTTTTCAAGTCGTGAATCAGCTGGGCCAAGTCTTCAATCGAATAAATGTCGTGGTGCGGCGGTGGCGAGATCAAACCGACGCCCGGCACGGAGTAACGCAGCGCGCCGATGTATTCGGTGACTTTGCCGCCTGGCAGCTGGCCACCTTCACCGGGCTTCGCGCCTTGGGCCATCTTGATCTGGATCTGGTCGGCAGACACCAGGTATTCAGCCGTGACGCCGAAGCGGCCCGAGGCGACTTGCTTGATTTTCGAGCGCAGCGAATCGCCGTCCAGCAAAGGCAAATCAACTTCAACTTGCTTGTCGCCAATCACCGACTTCAGCGTCGCACCCTGCTTGATAGGAATGCCTTTGAGCTCTTGGCGATAACGCGCCGGGTCTTCACCGCCTTCGCCGGTGTTGCTCTTGCCGCCGATGCGGTTCATGGCCACGGCAAGCGTTGCATGAGCTTCGGTCGAAATTGAACCCAGCGACATCGCGCCAGTGGCAAAGCGCTTGACGATCTCCTTGGCCGACTCGACTTCATCAATCGGGATGGCTTTGGAGGGATCAATCTTGAACTCGAACAGGCCGCGCAGCGTCATGTGGCGACGGTTCTGGTCGTTGATCAGCTGGGCGTATTCCTTGTAGGTGCTCCAGTTGTTGGCACGGGTCGAGTGCTGCAATTTGGCAATCGCGTCGGGCGACCACATATGGTCTTCACCGCGTGCGCGCCAGGCGTACTCACCGCCAGCGTCCAGCATGGTGGCCAGCACCGGATCGTCGCCGAAGGCGGCGCGGTGCATGCGCAGTGCTTCTTCGGCAATCTCAAACACGCCCATGCCTTCAACCTGGCTGGCGGTGCCTGTGAAGTACTTGGCAATCGTCGCGCGGTTCAGGCCGATGGCCTCGAACAGCTGCGCGCCGCAGTAGCTCATGTAGGTCGACACGCCCATCTTGGACATGATCTTGGACAGGCCCTTGCCGATGGCCTTGGTGTAGTTGTAGACGGCTTTCTCAAAGCTGAGGTCGCCCTTGAGGCCTGCAGACAGTTCAGCCAAAGTCTCGATAGCCAAGTACGGGTGCACCGCTTCAGCGCCGTAGCCGGCCAGCACCGCAAAGTGATGCACTTCGCGGGCCGAACCTGTCTCGACCACCAAGCCTGCCGTAGTGCGCAAGCCTTCTTTGACCAGATGCTGGTGCACGGCCGACAAGGCCAGTGCGGCGGGAATGGCCACCTGCGTGGCGTTCACGTTGCGGTCGCTGACGATGATGATGTTCTTGCCGCTCTTGATGGCGTCCACGGCCTCAGCGCAGAGCGAAGCCAGCTTGGCTTCCACGCCTTCATGGCCCCAGGCCAGCGGATACGTGATGTCCAGCGTGTAGCTGCGGAACTTGCCTTGGGTGTAAGCCTCGATGTTGCGCAGCTTTTGCATGTCGGCGCTGTTGAGCACCGGCTGGCTGACTTCAAGCCGCATCGGCGGATTCACCTGGTTGATGTCCAGCAAGTTCGGCTTGGGGCCGATGAAGGACACCAGCGACATGACGATGGCTTCGCGGATCGGGTCGATTGGCGGGTTGGTCACCTGCGCGAACAACTGCTTGAAGTAGTTGTACAGCGGCTTGTTTTTACTGGACAGCACGGCCAGCGGGCTGTCGTTGCCCATGGAGCCGGTGGCTTCTTCGCCGTTCAGGGCCATGGGGGACATCAGGAACTTGATGTCTTCTTGCGTGAAGCCGAAAGCTTGCTGGCGATCGAGCAGCGACAGGCCGTTGTCAGCAGGCGCAGCCACTGCTGGCGCTGCGGCAGCGGCGACATCGTCCAGCTTGATGCGCAGGTTCTCAATCCACTGCGTGTAAGGCTTGCTGTGGGCCAGCGTGGCCTTGATCTCTTCGTCGTCGACCATGCGGCCTTGTTCGAGGTCGATCAGGAACATCTTGCCGGGCTGCAGACGCCACTTGCGCACGATCTTGTGCTCAGGCACAGGCAACACGCCTGACTCCGAAGCCATGATGACCAAGTCATCATCGGTCACGCAATAGCGCGAAGGACGCAGGCCATTGCGGTCCAGCGTCGCGCCGATCTGGCGTCCGTCGGTGAAGACGATGGACGCCGGGCCGTCCCATGGCTCGAGCATGGCGGCGTGGTATTCGTAAAACGCTTTACGGCGCTCGTCCATCGTGGTGTGCTGTTCCCAGGGCTCGGGAATCATCATCATCACAGCCTGGCTGATGGGGTAGCCGGCCATGGTCAGCAACTCAAGGCAGTTGTCGAAAGTCGCTGTGTCGGACTGGTCTGCAAAGCTGATGGGATAGAGCTTTTGCAGATCGGCGCCAAGCACTGGCGAAGACATCACGCCTTCGCGTGCCTTCATCCAGTTGTAGTTGCCCTTGACGGTGTTGATCTCGCCGTTGTGCGCCACATAGCGGTAGGGGTGGGCCAGCGGCCACTCGGGGAAGGTGTTGGTGGAGAAACGCTGGTGCACCAGGCCGATCGCCGAGACGCAGCGCTCGTCCGACAGGTCCTTGTAGTACACGCCCACCTGGTCGGCCAGCAGCAGGCCCTTGTAGACCACGGTGCGGCTGGACATGCTGGGCACGTAATACTCTTTGCTGTGCGTCAGCTGCAGGCTTTGAATGGCGGCGCTGGCCGTCTTGCGGATGACGTAAAGCTTGCGCTCGAGCGCGTCTTGCACGATGACGTCGTTGCCGCGGCCGATGAAGATCTGGCGCAGCAGCGGTTCCTTTTCGCGCACCGTCGGCGACATGGGCATGTCTTTGTTGACCGGCACATCGCGCCAGCCCAGCAGAACTTGGCCTTCCAGGCGAACGGCACGCTCCAGCGCTTGCTCGCAAGCCAGACGCGAGGCGTGCTCTTTAGGCAAAAACACCATACCGACGCCGTATTCACCCGGTGGCGGCAAGGTCACGCCTTGCGCGGCCATTTCTTCGCGGTACAGCGCGTCAGGCAACTGAATCAAGATGCCGGCGCCGTCGCCCATCAACTTGTCAGCACCCACAGCGCCCCGGTGATCCAGGTTTTCGAGGATCTTCAAACCCTGCTGCACGATGGCATGGCTCTTGTGGCCTTTGATGTGGGCCACAAAGCCCACGCCGCAAGCGTCATGCTCGTTTTGGGCCGAATACAGGCCGTGTTGTTCAAAGTGCTTGATTTCAGCAGCCGTGGTCATGGCAGTTCCTCGTCAGTCAGTCGCAAAAAATTTTCCCGAGCCGGGAGCATAGGGCAGAGCAACAACAATGCCAAACACTTTAATTGGGGTCAGATACCGTTTTATTCCAACCACTTAAGGCCGAATTTAAAATGGGGACAGATTAAATTCAGCCCGTTGCAGACTTGGCCAAGCGCGGCCGCCCTGGCCGGCCAGGGGCCAAGCGCCGCCCGCTGCCCTCTTGCAGTGCTTCGACAAAATCTTCTGAGCCCAGCGCCCAGCCCGACAGCGTGGCTTGGGTCATCGCCTCAGGTTCGCCCCGCCCCAAACCGGCCTGCACCAGTTCGCGGTAAGCCGCCTCGCGTGCAAACGGCGTGTTACCCAGGCTCCAAAGCAGTGCATGCGGGCTCACCAATTTGTCCACCACCTGCCCAATGGTGTGCCTGTGGCTGGACCACGGGTACTCGGCGGGCTCGGTCACCATGCCGGCGCGCACCGGGTTGAGGTCGATGTAGACCATGCAGGCCAGCAGGTAGCGTTCGGTTTCCACCACAGTCGAGCGGTAGCGCCCTTCCCAGAGCGTGCCGCTGCGGCCATGCCGGTTATTAAAGTAACGCACGTAGCTGCGGCCGACCGCCTGCATGAGTTGCGACAAACCCGTGTCAGTCTCGGGCGTGGCAAGCAAATGAAAGTGGTTGTCCATCAGCACATACGCATGCACCGCGACCCGAAAGCGCACCGAATGCTCGGCCAGCAGCGCCAGCCAATGCAGCCGGTCGGCATCGTCCCGCACGATGGCTTGACGGTTATTGCCGCGCTGGATGATGTGGTGCGGATGACCCGGTACGGTCAGGCGAGGTTGGCGGGCCATGGTCTCAAGGCGAGGTCAGCGATACAAATCAAAGCAGACGCCGGCCGGTCAGACGCTCATGCTCCTTGGCGGCAAACCTGTCGGTCATGCCGGCAATGTAGTCGGCAACGGCTCTGAAGGTGTCAGCCCGGGCCGCGAAATCGGCTGGCATTTCTGACGGCTGGGTTGAATACGCCTCGAACAGTTCTTGCACCACCACGCTGGCCTGGCTCATGGTCTGCATGACTTGAGGGTGCCGGTAAAGCTGCGCGAACAAAAATTGCTTGAGTGCCGTGGACTGTGCGTGCATGCCCGGGCTGAAGCGCACCAGCGGCGCGCACAAGCGCGCGGCATCTGCATCGACTGGCGCTGCAGCCAGCAAGCCCTGGCGCGTGGCGGCAATCACGTCGTACACCTGGGCGCTGAGCATGCGGCGAATGGTTTCGTAGAGCAGGCGTCGCGCGCGCGCAGGCTCTGCCAACTCAGGATGCTCGCTCAGCGCGGCCAAACGGTGGTCTTCAAAGAGCGGCACCGACTGCAGCTGCGCCATGCTGATCAAGCCGGAACGCACGCCATCGTCAATGTCATGCGCGTTGTAGGCAATGGCGTCGGCGAGGTTGCACAGCTGCGCTTCCAGGCTGGGCTGCGTGCGTTCGATAAAGCGCCGCGCCACGCCGCCGGGCTCAGCGGCCTCCAGCAACTGCGCATTGCGGGCCGAGCAATGCTTGAGGATGCCTTCGCGGGTTTCGAAAGTCAGGTTGAGGCCGTCGTAGGCCGGGTAGCGCTCTTCCAGATGATCCACCACGCGCAGGCTTTGCAGGTTGTGCTCAAAGCCGCCGTGAGGCTGCATGCAGGCGTTCAGTGCGTCTTGCCCGGCGTGGCCGAAGGGCGTGTGCCCCAGGTCGTGCGCCAGCGCAACGGCCTCCACCAAGTCTTCATTCAGCCCCAGCGGCCTGGCGATGGAGCGACCCAGTTGCGCGACTTCCAATGAATGCGTGAGCCGCGTGCGAAACAAGTCACCTTCATGGTTCAAAAAAACCTGCGTCTTGTAAACCAGTCGCCTAAAGGCTGTCGAGTGAACAATGCGGTCGCGGTCGCGCTGAAAGTCAGTGCGCGTGGGCGCGGCCTGTTCAGGATGACGCCGCCCGCGCGTGCGCGCCGGGTCTGAGGCAAAGGCCGCCAGCGTCATGCCGGCTGGCAGCAGGCGTCAATGACCTGACGCACCAGCTCGTCAGGCGCCGAGCGCACGGCGGCGCTGCCTGGCTTGTCGATGACGACGAATTTGATCTCGCCGCCCTCGGCTTTTTTGTCCACGCGCATGAGGGAGAGGTAGCGGCCCGCGTTGTCTTTGGCATCCAGCACAGGGCCGACCACGGGCAAGCCAGCGCGCTCGATGAGGCGGCGCAAGCGCGCGACAAAGGCCGCATCCACCAGCCCCAGGCGATGCGACAACTCGGCCGCCATGACCATGCCGCAACCCACGCCTTCGCCGTGCAGCCAGGCGCCGTAGCCCATGCCGGACTCAATGGCGTGGCCGAAAGTGTGGCCAAAATTAAGAATGGCGCGCAAGCCAGACTCGCGCTCGTCCTGGCCCACGACCTCGGCCTTGATCTCGCAGCTGCGCTTGACTGCATGCGCGAGTGCGGCGGTGTCGCCGGCGAGCAGGGCATCGACTTGCGTTTCGATCCAGCTCAAAAAGTCCATGTCGGCAATCGGTCCGTACTTGATGACTTCGGCCAAGCCTGCGCTCAACTCACGAGCTGGCAAGGTCTTGAGCAGGCTCAGGTCGCACAGCACGCGCTGTGGCTGATAAAACGCGCCGATCATGTTCTTGCCCAGCGGATGGTTGATGGCGGTCTTGCCACCCACTGATGAATCCACCTGCGCCAGCAGCGTCGTGGGCACCTGCACAAACGGCACGCCGCGCATGTAGCTGGCCGCAGCAAAGCCGGTCATGTCGCCCACCACGCCGCC
>CAZNQE010000146.1:0-6011 GCA_964575005.1 uncultured Polaromonas sp.
TTGGCCTGCACGCTGCCGTCGGTGTACACATGCACCAGCGCGCCGGCCTGGTTGAACAGCGTGGCCGTGAACGAGATGCCGAACTTGACCGGCGTGAGCGCGATGCCGCGGCGCAGCACCGGGCTTTGCGCATTCCAGGCGGCGATGTCGGCGCGTCGCTGCTTGTAGTCCGACGTTTCGGCCAGCGCGGTGATGAGCGGCGCGAGGATGTTGTCTTCGACCTGCATGCCGTAATGCGTGGTGTCGCGCCGGCCGGTCGGTGTGCTGCTGGCCGCGTGGCAAGGCTCATTGCTGTAGAGATTGGCCAGGCGCACGTCCAGCGCGTCCAGGCCGAGATGCCGCGCAATGTCGCCCAGCAAGGCTTCGGTCACGATCATCCCTTGCGGGCCGCCGAAGCCGCGGAAGGCCGTATTGCTTTGCAGGTTGGTTTTGCAGCGGTAAGACGTGATGTCGACGTCTTCTAAAAAGTAGGCGTTGTCGGCGTGAAAGATCGCGCGGTCAGCCACGGGCCCGCTTAAGTCTGCGCTGAAGCCGCAGTTGGCTGCCATTGTCAGCTTCAGGCCGCAAAGCCGGCCGCGCTCGTCAAAGCCGGCGTCGTAGTCATAAACAAACGGGTGGCGCTTGCCGGTGATGATGAAGTCATCATCACGGTCCAACCGCAGCTTGACGGGCTTGCCAAACTTGCGCGCGGCAAGCGCGGCCCACACGGCCATGTGGCCGCTCTGCGTTTCCTTGCCGCCAAAGCCGCCGCCCATGCGCCTGCACTCCACGCGCACCGCGTTGTTGTCGATGCCCAATGCGTGCGCGACCCAGTGCTGCGCCTCGCCGGGGTGTTGCGTGCTGGAGTAAACGACCCACTGACCTTGCTCTTGCGGCAGCACATAAGCCACCTGGCCTTCCAGGTAAAAGTGCTCCTGGCCGCCAACTTCAAAGCGGCCTTGCAGGCGATGCGGCGCGCGAGCCAGCGCTGCCTCTGCGTTGCCGCGCTTGACGCTCACGGGCGGCAGCACAAAGCTTTGCGCGGCCAGCGCGTCGGCCACGGTCAGCACGGCGGGCAGGGCTTCAATGTCGAGTTGGACCTTGCGTGCGGCGCGGCGCGCCTGCATCACGCTGTCAGCCAGCACCAGGCCAATCACCTGGCCCACATGCTCGACCTTGTCCACCGCAAAGATGGGCTCGTCATGCATGAAGGTGGCCAGAAGTGGGTCGCCGGGCACGTCGGCAGCCAGCACCAAGCCGCGCACGCCGGGCATGGCCAGCGCCGCGTTGCCGTCCACGCCGCGCAGCAGTCCGTGCGCCACAGTCGAGAGGATGGGCGCGGCAAACAGCGTGCCCTTGACCTCGGGAATGTCATCCACGTAATGCACCGCGCCGGCCACCTGGGCACGGGCGCTTTCATGGAACTTTGACTTGCCGGCTGCACCCTTGTTGCCTTCGCTTTTTTCGCCTTTGCTTTGCGCGGCAGCGTCAGTGGTCAAGGCTTGCAAAACGTCTTTGTCCGGGGCGTTCATGTCAAGGCCTCCAGGCTGAAGGATTCAAGATTGATCTGTTGCACGCCCTGGCTTTCCAGCCAATAGCGCTGCAGCAAATTGCCCAGCACCTCACTGCGGTAGCCGGCGGTGGCGCGCATGTCCGAGATGGGCGAAAACTCCGCGCGCAGCACGGCCATGGCGGCTTGCACGGTGGCCAGCGTCCAGGGCTGGCCTTGCAGCGCGGCTTCGGTTTGCCTGGCGCGCACAGGCGTGGCGGCCACGCCGCCGGCGCCGATGGACGCGGTTTTGACCATGCCGTTTTCAATCTGCAAGTTGACGGCCAAACACACGGCCGAGATGTCGTCGTCATAGCGTTTGGAGATCTTGTAGGCCTTCAGACCCGTTCTCTCGACCTGCGACAAGGGCACATCAATGAAAGCCACGACTTCGTCTGCCGCCAAGAGATTCTTGCGGTAGCCGGTATAAAAATCTTCCAGCGGCATGCTGCGCTCCCCACGCAAGCTGGCCAGCACGATGCGGCTGCGTAGCGCAATCAAGAGCGGCATCGAATCCCCAATCGGCGAGCCGTTGGCGACGTTGCCGCCCAGCGTGCCGGAGTTGCGCACTGGCAAGCCGGCAAAGCGGGCGGCAAAGCTTTTGAGTTGTGGCCACTGCGCAGTGAGGGCGGCAAAGGCTTCGTTCAGCGTGGCTGCTGCGCCTATGCGCAGGCGCCCGTCCATGACTTCAACGCGGCGCAGCTCGGCCACGCGCGTCACGTCAATCACGGCCGCAAAGTCCTTATGCAGCTTGTTGACCCACAGGCCGACGTCGGTGCAGCCGGCGACCAGTTGTGCGTCTGGCTGCTTCGCGCGTGCTGCCAGCAAGGCGGGCAGGGTGGTCGGCAGGCTGTAGCTGCTTTCTTCACCAGCGCCAGGAGCGTCGATTTTCGCCAGCGCTTTTTTCAGTGCAGCTTCATCCAATTGCACTTTAGGAAAGCGGTCCATTTGCTGCGCCGCATCCAGAATCGGCCGATAACCCGTGCAGCGGCACAGGTTACCCGACAGCTCAGCCTGCGCGAGTTCTCGGCTAATCGCCTGGCCTTGCAGCACATGGTTTTGGTACATGCCAAAGAGGCTCATCACAAAGCCCGGCGTGCAAAAGCCGCATTGCGAGCCGTGGCACTGGACCATGGCTTCTTGCGCCGGATGCAGGGCGGAAACGCTTGGCTCAGGCGCCGCGACAGGCTTGAGCAGCGGGTCCGTCGCAATGTCTTCCACCGTCCATAGCGCCAGCCCATGCACTGAATGGGCCATGCGAATGCAGCTGTTGACCGCCTTGAAGGCCAGCGTCCCGCCCTGGTTTTCAGCGGTCACCACGGTGCAGGCGCCGCAGTCGCCTTCGCCGCAGCCTTCCTTGGTGCCCGTGCAGCCCAAGTCCTCCCTGAGCAGCTCTAAAAGCGTGCGGGTGGGTGGTACATTGCTCAGCGCTATCAGCTCGCCGCGCCGGATGAACTGCAAGATGGGGGTAGACGAATTCGAAGAGGGTTTGGACATATTCATCTCAGGGTAAACAATAGCGCCCCTGCCTGCATACCGCCAGGCATATCAATTGCATGTACTAATGGGTATGAAAGACCAGTCGCTTTTCGACAAGATAGACCTCCATCTCATCAGGGTCTTGAATACCGTGCTCACCGAACGCAGTGTCTCGCGCGCTGCCATCCGCCTCGGAATGTACCAACCAGCCGTCAGCACTGCGCTGCGTCGGCTGCGTGACCTTGCCGGTGATCCTTTGCTGGTGCGATCAGGCGGCGGCATGGTGCCCACCGACGCCGGCCTGCGCATGATCGAGCCGTCGGCCAGCATCTTGCGCGCAGCGGAAGTGCTTTTCAGCGATGCACGCGGCTTTGACCCAGCCACCGCCACCACTGTCTTCAGCCTGGCCGCCAGCGACTACCTGGACCCTTTGTTTTTGCCGCAGCTGGTGGCGCAAATCAAGGCGCAAGCGCCGGGCTGCCGTATCGACATGCGCGCGCTCTCGGCTGAATCAGACTACCGCGCTCACTTGGCGCAGGGCGACATTGACATCGTGATTGGCAACTGGGCCTTTCCGCCAGACGACTTGCACATGGGCCGGCTGTTTGGCGACGAGGTGGTGTGCCTGGTGGCTGCCGACCACCCGGCCGTGCGCCGAGGCTGGGATGCCGAGGCCTGGCTGGCGGCCGAGCACATCGCGCCCACGCCCACGCACCCCGGCGCCAAAGGCGTGATTGACGATCATCTGGACACGCTGGGCCTGCAGCGCAACATCATGGTGCGCTGCCCGCACTTCGGTTTGATCCCGTCGATGGTGGCGTCCAGCCGGCTGGTGCTCACGACGGGCCGGCAATACTGCGAACGCTTTACCGATGTGCTGCCGCTCAAGGTGCTGCCGTGCCCCATCGAATTCCCGCGCATGATGTATTACCAGCTCTGGCACGAACGCTCGCATGCGTCGAATTCGGCCAAGTGGCTGCGCGAACGCGTTCGGGCGGTGGCCACCACCTTGCGCAAGGACACGCCGTGAACTGCCTTATTGCTCTGAATCCCTCGAATCCAGAAAGTCGTCATGACCGACCTTGATACTTCAAGCCCTGCGGTGACCGGTGCCCCTCGCTTGGTGTTGTCCGGCATCACCAAGCGCTACCCGGCAGTGGTGGCCAACAGCGATGTGTCGCTGACCGTGCAGCCCGGCGAAATTCACGCCGTGCTGGGTGAAAACGGCGCCGGCAAATCCACGCTGATGAAAATCATTTACGGCTCGGTCAAGCCAGACGTGGGCAGCATGCTGGTTGATGGCCAGGCAGTGCACATCCGCAACCCGCAAGAAGCGCGGGCGCTGGGCATCAGCATGGTGTTTCAGCACTTCAATTTGTTTGAAACACTGACCGTGGCCGAAAACGTGTGGCTGGGGCTGGACAAGCAACTGAGCCTGGCCGAGGTGTCGACGCGGATTTTGGCGACGACCGAAGAGTACGGCCTGCAGCTGGACCCGACTCGGCCCGTGCATACGCTCAGCGTGGGCGAGCGGCAGCGGGTGGAAATCGTGCGGGCGCTGCTCACGCATCCCAAGCTTTTGATTCTGGACGAGCCGACGTCGGTGCTGACCCCGCAAGCCGTTGAGAAATTGTTCGTCACGCTGCGGCTGCTGGCCGAGCGCGGTTGCAGCATTCTTTACATCAGCCACAAGCTCCATGAGATCCGCGCGCTGTGCAACGCCTGCACGGTGCTGCGCGGCGGCAAAGTGACGGGCGTGTGCGACCCGCGCGAAGAATCGAATGCATCCCTCAGCCGCCTGATGATCGGCGCCGAACCGCCTGCGCTGGAGCATCGCGAAGTCAAGACTGGTGCGGTCGTGTTGCAGGTCAAGGCCTTGAGCCTGGCGCGTGAGGATCAGTTTGGCGTGGACCTGAATGCGATCAGCCTAGACGTGCGCGCCGGCGAAGTGGTTGGCATTGCGGGCGTGTCGGGCAATGGCCAAAAAGAACTGCTGTATGCGCTGTCGGGTGAAGACACCCGCGCTGACGCTGCGGCGGTTCAGGTCAAAGGCCAGGCCGTGGGCAAGCAGAGTCCCATGGCCCGTCGCGCCCTGGGCCTTTACTTCGTGCCTGAAGAGCGGCTGGGCCGCGGTGCTGTGCCCTCGCTCAGCCTCGCGCAAAACCTGCTGCTGACTCGGCGCGACGCGGTGGGGCAGGGCGGTTGGCTCAAGCTGGGCTCGCTGCAGACACAGGCTGCCGACATCATCCGTCGCTACAACGTCAAAGCCGGCGGGCCAGATGCCGCGGCCCGATCGCTGTCGGGCGGCAATTTGCAAAAGTTCATCGTCGGCCGTGAGATTGAAGCCGGGCCGAAGCTGCTCATCGTTTCGCAGCCGACCTGGGGCGTGGACGTGGGTGCGGCCGCGCAGATTCGCGGCGAAATCTTGAAGTTGCGCGACGCGGGTTGCGCGGTGCTGGTGGTCAGCGAGGAGCTGGAAGAATTGTTCGAGATCTGTGATCGCCTCTATGTGATGGCCAAGGGCCAGGCCTCGCCTTCGCTGCCGCGGGCTGAAGCATCTGTTGAAAAAGTGGGCTTGTGGATGAGTGGCCTGTGGGATGTGCCCGACGCTGTGGCCGCGCAACAGGTGGCTGAAGAAGGAGCCCTCAATGGCTGAAGTCATGAAAGCGCCAGCCGGCGTTCCCGCAGCAGCTCAGCCCGTGCGCATGCGCACCCGCCTGCAACTCGAGCCGCGCCCGCAGGCCTCGCGTGCCTGGAGCTATGCCTCTCCCATCCTGGCGCTGGTGCTCACTGTCGTGATCGGTGTGCTGCTGTTTGTGGCTCTGGGAAAAGACCCGGTCAAAGGTTTGCAGGTTTTCTTTTGGGAGCCTATCCGCACGCCTTATGCGCTGGGTGAGTTGATGGTCAAGGCCACGCCGCTGCTCATCATTGCGCTGGGGCTGGCGGTGTGCTTTCGCTCCAACGTCTGGAACATCGGCGCCGAGGGGCAGTTCATCATCGGCGC
>CAZNQE010000147.1:0-6007 GCA_964575005.1 uncultured Polaromonas sp.
TGCCCGACCGACCAGATGCTGCAGTTTCCTGTGGCGACCATGGTGCGCTTTTGCCACAACCATGGACTGATCCAGGTGACGGACCGGCCGCAGTGGTGGACGGTTGCGGGCGGTGCGCGGCACTACGTGGACAAGATTTTGGCCGGCCTCAGCGACAAGCGCCTGGCCACACCCGTGCAGCGCATCGAGCGCCACGCCACCGGCGTGCGCATCACCAGCGGCACAGGTGCCAAGCAGCGCGTGGAAGACTTTGACAAAGTGGTGCTGGCCACGCATTCAGACCAGGCCCTGGCGCTGCTGGCCGAGCCAAGCGCTGCCGAAAGATCGGTGCTGGGCGCCATCCGCTATCAGCCGAACGTGGCCGTGCTGCACACCGACGCCAGCGTGTTGCCGCAGCGCCGCAAGGCCTGGGCCGCCTGGAACTACGAGCGTGCGGCAGACGCCTCGCGCGAGTCGGCCCAGGTCTGCCTCCACTACCTGCTGAACATGCTGCAGCCTCTGCCCTTTGCGCAGCCGGTCGTGGTGTCACTGAACCCCGTGAGTCCGATTGCCGAGGCCGAGGTCATGGGCCGTTTCGAGTACGCCCACCCGGTGTTCGACATGGCGGCCATCCGTGCGCAAAAAGAAGTGCCTGCCTTGCAAGGCCAGCAGCACACCTACTTTTGCGGCGCCTGGACGGGCTACGGCTTTCATGAAGATGGCTTGAAGTCGGGCCTGCTGGTGGCCGAGTTATTGAAGTCGTTGGACGAGCCCAGGTATGTCGCTCCACCGCCCTTGCGCGTTCAGCCTGTGGCCTTTCCTGAACACGCGCCGCAGGCGGAAGCTGAGGCCGCGGCAGGCCCACTCGCATGAACATGCAAGCCGTTCAGCCGCCCGCGCGAGCCCAGCCCCTGATCGGCTTTGGCGAGGTGCGCCACACGCGGCTGCGGCCCACGCGGCATGCTTTCAAATACCCGACGTATTTCCTCATGCTGCCGATGCGCGCCATGCGCGAGCAAGGCTCAGGCGCATTGGCGCGCAACCGTGCAGGCCTCCTGAGCTTTCATGACCGCGACCATGGCGACGGCGGGCCGGACGCCCTGGCCTGGCTGGACGCGCTGTTGGCCAGCCACGGTATCAGCGCAGAAGATGGTCAACAAGGCGAAGTCTGGCTGCACACCTACCCGCGCGTGCTTGGCTTTACCTTCAAGCCCGTGAGTTTTTGGTACTGCCATAACGCGCAAGGCGCGCTGCGCGCCATCGTGGTCGAGGTCAACAACACCTTTGGCGAGCGCCACTGCTACCTGCTGGACGCGCCGCATTACGGCCAGGAGCTGCGCGCCGACAAGGTGTTCCACGTCTCGCCTTTTTGCAGCGTTGAAGGCAGCTACCGCTTTCGCTTCATGCGCACCGCAAAGCACGGAGAAGAGAGCGGCCAAGAGCGCACCGTGGCCCGCGTGGACCATGACGACGAGCAAGGGCCCTTGCTGCAAACCAGCGTGGCCGGCACGCTGCTTCCCGTCAGCAGCCAAACCCTGCGCCGTGCGCTCTGGCGCTACCCGGCCATGACCTGGGGCGTGGTGGCTCGCATTCATATCCAGGCACTGCGGCTGTGGCTCAAGCGCGTGCCTTTCTTTTCAAAACCGAAGCCGCCTGCACGCTTCGTGACTCGCTGAACTTTTCAGCCGACAACTGATGAACCCCATGAACTCTTCCGCCACTTCCGGATCGCCTGCGCGCAACGCCGCCGAAGCATTGCTCGCCCTGCCCGCTGGCGCACCCGCAGCCGCCCGTACGGCATTCAAATTGCTGTCACGCCTGAAGCACGGCACGCTCACGCTGCAACTGCCGGACGGCAGCATGCAGCGCTTTGGCAGCGGCGAAGCGCCCACCGCCAGCCTGCGCCTGATCAACTGGAACGTGTGCAGCGCCTCGCTGCGTTCGGGCGACATCGGCTTTGCTGAAAGCTACATCGCCGGCGACTGGACCACGCCGCACCTGACTGAATTGCTTCGCGTGCTTATCGTCAACCGCAAGGAAGTCGAAGACGTGATTTACGGCACCTGGCTGGGCCGCTTTGCCTACCGCCTCAAGCATTTGCTCAACCGCAATACCAAGACCAACAGCCAAAAAAACATCCACGCCCATTACGACCTGGGCAATGCGTTTTACGAGCTTTGGCTGGACGGCACGATGAACTACTCGTCGGCTATTTTTGAGACGGCCGAGACTTCGATGAAGGACGCGCAAAACGCCAAGGTGCGGCGTGCATTGCGCATGGCTGACGTGAAAGCGGGTGACCGCGTGCTGGAGATCGGTTGCGGCTGGGGCGCTCTGGCTGAAATGGCGACCACCGAGTTTGAAGCCTCGCTGGTGGGCGTGACACTGAGCACGGAGCAACTGATTTGGGCGCGCGCCCGCCTGAACATGCTCGGCGTGCCCGCCGCTGACGCGCAGCGCCAAGGCAGCGTCAAAGCAACGCACGACTTGCGGCTGCAGGACTACCGCGACATCGGCCTGAATGCAGACGCAGACCAGTCTTTCGACGCCATCTGCTCGATTGAAATGATTGAAGCCGTCGGCCGTGAATACTGGCCAACTTACTTCAAAACCGTGGCGCGGCTTTTGAAGCCGGGCGGCAAGGCCTGCATTCAAAGCATCGTGATTGCCGACGAGCTGTATGAGCGTTACATCGGCTCGACGGACTTCATTCAGCAGTACATCTTTCCAGGCGGTTGCCTGCCTTCACCGTCCGTCTTCAGAGCGCAGGTACGTGCGGCCGGGCTGGAGGTGGTGGACGAGTTTGCGTTTGGCCAGGACTATGCGCACACGCTCAAGTTGTGGCGCGATGCCTTCATGGCCGAAGAGTCACGGGTGCTTCAACTCGGGTTTGACAAGAGGTTCATCCGCATATGGGAGTTTTACCTGGCGTATTGCGAAGCGGCCTTTGCCCAGGCCAATACCGACGTGGTGCAGTACACGCTGCGCAAGCCTTGATGGGTGGCGCTGCCCGCTGGATGCTGTGCCTGCTGCTGAGCCTGTCTTTCGGCACGGCAATGGCGCAAGGGCAGGCTAGCACCTCGCCTCCCGCCGAAGTGACGCAGGTGCTGCCGCAGGTCCAGGCGCTGGGCCAGACGCGGCTGCGCGTGTGGGGCTTCCAGATTTACGACGCGCGCCTGTGGGTGACGCCAGGCTTTCGAGCGCAGCGTTTTGATCAGCATGCCGCTGCGCTCGAGCTGACTTATCTGCGCGCTTTCGCGTCGGCCGACATCGCTGCGCGTTCGATCACCGAGATGCGCCGCAGCGCCGACATCAGCGCTGCCCAGGCAGCGCAATGGCAAACAGAAATGCAGCGGGTCTTCCCCTACATCAAGCCTGGCGATCGCTTGCTGGGCATTCACAAGCCCGGCGTAGGTGCCAGCTTCTGGTTCAACGGTCGGCCTGTCGGTGAGATAGCCGATGCCGCGTTTGCGCGCCTCTTCTTTGGCATCTGGCTGTCGCCGCAGACTTCAGAGCCCGCCATGCGCGCCGCCTTGCTGGCTGGAGCCGCACCTTGACGCAGGCCATGGCGACAAGCCCGTCGCCTGACGCGTGCGCCATCGCGCAAAGCGAGGCAAGCCCTGCCAGCACTGTCTTTGGCACCCGCAATGGCCTGGCCTATGGGCTGCTGGGCTTTGCCCTGGCATTTGCCGCGCTGCCGCTTTATGTCGTGCTGCCCAATTACTACGCGCGTGAATTTGGCGTGCCGCTGACCACGCTGGGCGCCATATTGCTGGGGGCGCGATTGCTCGACGCTTTCATTGACCCTGCCCTGGGCCGCCTCACAGACCGGCTGTTCGCGCGCTCGGCCGGCGCGGTTTTGGCCTTTGGTCTGGGCGCCGCCCTACTCTTGGGTGCGGGTTTCACGCTGCTCTTTTTCCCGCAGGTCCAAGGCGCCGATGCGCTGGTGGCGTGGGCCAGCGCCATGCTGGTGCTGACATACGCCGGCTACAGCGGTTTGTCGGTCGCGCATCAAGCTTGGGCCGCACTTTTAGGTGGCAACGAAAGCCAACGCAGCCGCATCGTGGCCTGGCGCGAAGGCTTGGGCCTTCTGGGCGTGGTGACGGCCTCGGTCTTGCCCTTGCTGGCAGGCATGCCTGTGACCACCGCCGTGTTTGCCGTGGCGCTGGCACTGGGTTGGCTGGGTTGGCAGCGGGCTGTGCGGCCGCCGCTGCAAGCGAGCACCGAACATTCGCAGGAGACGATCTGGGCGCCCTTCAAGGCAGCGGGTTTCAAGCGCCTGCTCACCGTCTTCATGCTCAACGGCATTGCCAGCGCGGTGCCTGCGACTTTGGTGCTGTTCTTCATCCAGGATCGCCTGGCGGCACCGAAGGAAATTGAACCACTTTTTTTAGGCAGCTATTTCCTGTGCGCGGCCTTGTCCATTCCCCTGTGGCTGGCACTCGTCAAGCGGCTGGGCCTGGCGCGCAGCTGGCTGGGCAGCATGCTGCTGACCATGGCCGTGTTCATCTGGGCGAGTCAGCTGGGCACCGGCGACACCATGGCATTTGCCGTGATCTGCGCCCTGTCAGGCGTGGCGCTGGGCGCCGATCTGGCCCTGCCCAGCGCCATGCTGGCCGGCGTGATTCACCAGCGCGCCGAGCAAGGCGAAGCGGCAGGCACGGCTCCCAGCGCTGGCGCCTATTTCGGCTGGTGGAGCTTTGCCACCAAGCTCAACCTGGCCTTGGCTGCAGGTCTGGCCCTGCCATTGCTGGGGCTTTTTGGCTACGCTCCCGGCGCACGGGACGAAGCGGCCCTCGCGGCACTCGTCATGGCTTATTGCGTGCTGCCCTGCGTGCTCAAGGCGGCCGCTGCGCTCAGCCTGTATCTGTTGATCATTCGACCCGCGTCACGACCTGCCACCCCCACCAAAGTCACCCAAGTCACTAAAGGTTTGCCATGAAATTCCGCCACACCCTTGCTGCCTTGCTGCTGTCTGCCGGCGTCCTCGCAGGATGCGCTGGTCCGCAAATCGGCGACTACGCCGCTGAAAAGCCCACACTCGACCTGCGCCAATACTTCAACGGCACGCTGGACGCCTACGGCATCTTCACCGACCGCTCAGGCAAAGTCGTCAAGCGTTTCACCGTGGTCATGACCTGCACCTGGCAAGGCCCGCCCGGTCAGGAAGTCGGCGTCCTGGACGAAGCCTTCACCTACGCCGATGGCACGAAAGACCGCCGCGTCTGGACGCTCAAACGCCAGGCTGACGGCCGCTACACCGGCACGGCCGGCGATGTGATCGGCGAAGCAAATGGGCAAGAAAAAGGCAACGCATTTCGCTGGGGCTACACACTGAGTCTGCCAGTGGACGGACGCAACATTGAAGTCCAGTTTGACGACTGGATGTACCTGATGGACGACAAGGTAATGCTCAACAAAGCCGTCATGAGCAAGTTCGGCATTCGCTTGGGCGAAGTCACGCTGTCCTTCGTCAAGCGCTGAACCCGTTCCCGCGCTGCACCTGCCCGTACAACAAGAATCACCGCACTGAAAGCCACGCCATGCCCCTGAATCCTTCGCTCAAAGATTGGCACGGCAAATCCGTCTGGCTGCTGGGCGCTTCCAGCGGCATTGGTGAAGCCACTGCCAAGGCGCTGCATGGCCAGGGCGCGCGGGTGTTTGTCTCCGCACGCAATGCGCAAGCGCTGGATGCCTTCGTGCAAGCGCACCCTGGCGCTGTTGCGTTGCCGCTGGACGCCAGCGACCCAGCCGCCGTGGCGCACGCGGCGCAGACCGTGCTGGCCGCTGGCCCGCTGGACCTGGCCATGTACTGCGCGGGCTACTACAAGCCCATGCGCGCCGACGACTTTGACCTGAGCGAAATGCTGCGCCACCAGGAAGTGAACTACCTGGGTGCGCTGTACATGCTGAACGCGGTACTGCCGGCCATGACTGCGCGCGGGGCGGGCCACATCAGCTTGATCAGCAGCGTGGCGGGCTACCGCGGCCTGCCCAAGAGCCTGGCCTACGGTCCGACCAAGGCCGC
>CAZNQE010000148.1:0-5952 GCA_964575005.1 uncultured Polaromonas sp.
TTGAGCGACTGGTTGATGAAGCCGGCGTGGCGCGATTCATCGCGCGCCATGTAGGTCATCAGCTGCTTGATGTCGGGGTTGGAGATGTTTTTGCGAATCTCGTTATAGAGAATGCAGCCTGAAAACTCAGAAGTCAGTGAGCTGATCAAAAAGTCCAGAAACTCCTGGCGCATCTCGGGCGAGAGCTGCGGCATGAGCGTGCGCACCTCTTCTGCAAAAGCGGCGTCGCGCTGAAAGTGGTCGTGGTTGTTGTCGCCTTCGTACTCGGCCATCATCACGTCCCATTCGGCACGCACGGGGGACACGTCGAGCTTGTCCATGGCGGCAAAGTCGGTCGTGTAAAAGCGCGGCGACAGCACAGTGTTGCTCAAGGCGCGGGCATTGGCGTCGGCCGAGGTTTCAACCGTGTCCATCAGCAGCGCAACGTGGTCGGTTTCCGCGCTAGGGGATGCAAAAGCGGCGCTCGTGTTCATGACTTCACTCCGGTGGCGTGGCTTGCACTCGTGGCGTTGACAGGGCTGGCCGACTGCAAACGCGCAAAGATGGCGGCGTTGGTCGGGCCAAAAGATTCAAGGGCAATCTGCGCGCCGGTGGCTGGGTCGCGCAGGGTCAGCCGGCCATCCACGTGGCCGATCAATTCAAAGGCTTGCTCGGGGCCCAGCTCGCGGCGCTTGCGCTCGCGGGCCAGGGCGCGCAGCGTGCCGCGCACAAAGCCCTGCTCACCCTGAAAGCTGGCAATTTGCTGGCGCGTGCCCGCGTCCAGCACGGCGATATCGCCGTTGGGTCGGTCTTCAAAATTCAGACTGCGCTGCCACTGCACGGGCGCCGTGGGCTCGGTGATGGCCGCGCCACTCAGCCGCCAGCCGGCCACCAGCAGCAAGCTACCCAGCACCAAAGTGCCCAGCAACCACGCGGGCCAAGGCCGGGCAGTGGCCAAGGGCGATTCAGCTTTCAGCGCGGTGGCGGCGGTGGCGTGGTTCATCTTGAAAAAGGCGGGGCGCTTGGTGTGATTCAGACAGGCGCTGTACGGCCAGCCGAGGCAAAGCCGGAAGTGCTTGTGGGGGTGGAGTTGGCGCTTGATCCTGCGCTGGCTCCTGCGCTGGCGGTGGGCTCACCCACGGTCGCTGCAATGCCGGGATTGGCCGCTTGCCAAGCTGCTTGAATGCGCACACCCAGTGCTGCTGCATCAGGCAGGCAGCGCAGGCTCGGCTCCGGATTCTTCACAGCCCAAGGCCGGGCGTGCGGCCAGAGGTTCAGGAAAGCAATGCGATCCGGGCCTTTGAGCGTCAGCGCGATGTCGCCATAGCCGCCAGCCTGCGGGCGCAGTGCTGCGCCGGCAATTTGACGCAAAGGCAAATTGAACGTCAGCGTCAACACAATGCCTACGCGCATGACGATGCGCTGGTTGGTCAAGGTGTAAAGCGTGGTGCGCGCGGCAAACCAGGCAGTCAGGCTGAGCAGCAGCAAGGCCACCACAGCCAGCGCGCCGCTGGTCGCCAATTGCGCCAACGCAAAGCCGCCGGGCTGCCCACTCATGTACAGCGCTTGCAGGCCCAGCATGGCGGCAAAGTAGATCGCCAACTTGCGCACATGAAAGGCCTGCACCGCCAGCACGCGCCAGTCAGGCGCGCCTTGCCACAAGATGCGCTCACCGGCGGGCAAGGGCTCAGGCAGGCCGGGGGCCGCCTCAAACTCGTGCTCGTGGTGGGCGTTCACAGCAGGGGTTCCTGGCGCTGCGGCGTGGCGTACAGGGAGCCCGCGCCGTAATAGGCCATGATTTTTTCTTCTTCAAGCAAGGTGATCTGCTGAGCGCTTTTGGTCAGCGGCACATTCGCAAACTGCTCGGCCAAGATGGCCTTGACACGCACAGCGTCACGGTTGACGTACGCGAAGTTGAACGGCAGCAGGACCGAAGCGCCGCTGGACAGCGTGACTTCGATGTAGCGGAACAGAATTTCAGAGCGGTCAATCCAGAGGTCGGCCACGGTACCGGCCTGCACGCCGTCAGCGCCGTACACAGGCAAGCCGCGTGGGTCGGTATCTTGCGCGGCCACACCGTGCTCGGGCGACACGCGCAACGGAACGATCTTCACGTCGCCTTCAAAAGTCATGTCCGGGTGGTCCGCGCGTGCAGCCCAGGCGCCAGGGCCCACGCCGGCCAGCAAGGGGTTGCCCACGGGCTCAAGCGGCGAGCCGTTCCAGCCGTGCATGGGTTGGGCGCTGTAATCGCCGTCGGGGCGACGCAGGTCGGGGCTGAGCATCTCGCGGCCGTCGGCCAGCTTGTAGACCTTGGGCGTGGGCACCGAAGGCCAGCCTTCTTGCTTGGGGCCATTTTGGCGACCCGAATCCATGGGGTAGCCCTCACGGTGATTTTCGCGCAGCAGGTAATAAATCAAGCCGGCAAAAAAGGCCCAGAACACGTAAAGCACGAGTTGGGCAACGTCAACGTACTGGGTGATAGCACCTGTTTCCATAGGGTTCTCCTTCAATCAATCGTCAAAAACTGCATCTACAAAGTTCAGCCTGGCAACTCGGCCAGGCCCAACGGCCTGCGCACGGCTTGGGGCTGCACAGCGCCACGCCGCACCAGCGGCCCCAGCGCAATCAGCACCACGAAGAGCAAATAAATTTCAAGGTGGAAGACAAAGCTGTAGCCGGTCGCCGCTGACTTGAGCGGCTCACCCAGCCAGCCACTGACAGCCAGGCTGCCAATGCCGTCCCGCAGCACGCCGCCCAGCGCCATGGCCGCGCCGGCAGCGGTGGCCTGCACTGCACCCCAGGCGCCCAGCACCATGCCGGTCAGTTCGCGCTCAGGCAAGTTCATGGCCGTGAGCAACATGCCCACTGAAAACATGCCGCCACCAAAACCGATCAGACAGGCGCCAAAGCGAAACAGATTGGCCGACTCCAGCGGTGCAGAAAAGATGACGCAGGCAAAAGCCGGCAAGCCCAGCAAAGCGCCGATGGCCGCGATGCGGCAGGTGTCCAGGCCGCGGGCTGACCAACGCGCCGACAGTATGAAAGCCAGCAATGCGCCGCCCGCGCTGAGTGCCGTGAGCGACGAAGTGAGCCCGACGCCCAGACCCAGCACTTCACCGCCAAAGGGTTCGAGCACGATGTCCTGCATGCTGAAGGCGGCTGTGCCCAAGCCCACCGTCCACAAAAAGCGGCGCATCTGGGGAATCGCCATCAAGCGCTGCCAGTTGCGCGAAAAGCCGTCGGCCTCTCGTGCGCCGCGTCGGGCTTGCCGCGCTTCTTGTTTCCACAAAG
Organism: uncultured Polaromonas sp.; assembly: GCA_964575005.1. Lineage (GTDB taxonomy): Bacteria > Pseudomonadota > Gammaproteobacteria > Burkholderiales > Burkholderiaceae_C > Polaromonas. Next base: position 3,271 of record CAZNQE010000148.1, read on the forward strand.
ACGTGAGGTTGAGCAGCACCACCAGCACGGCCGAGCCCTGCACCACCTGAATCAATCGCTTGGGGCTGAAGTCAGCCAGCAGCCAACCCAGCAGCGCACTGCCGACCACCAGGCCCAGCAGCAGCATGCTGTAAAGCAAGGCGACCACACGGGGGCGCTTGTCAGCCGGGGCCACGTCGCTGGCCAAGGCCATGCCGGCGGTCTGCGTGATTTGCATGCCCGCACCCACCAGCAAGAAAGCCAGCGCAGCGCCGATACGCCCACCCCAGACCATGCCGGGCGGCGGGTCGGACAGCAGCAGCAAGGCAAAAGGCATGATGGCCAAGCCACCAAACATCAGGATGCTGCCCATCCACAAATACGGCAGGCGCTTGAGGCCCAGCACCGAGGGATGGGTGTCGCTGCGGTAGCCAATGAGCGCGCGCAACGGTGCAAACACCAGCGGCAGGCCCACCGAGAGCGCGACCCACCAGGCGGGAACGCCCAGCTCCACAATCATCACGCGGTTCAAGGTGCCCACCAGCAGTGCAGTCGTCATGCCGATGGCGGCCTGGAACAGCGCTAGGCGCAGCAAGCGGCCGAGCGGCAATTCTTGCGAGGCAGCGTCTGCAAACGGCACATAGCGTGCCGCCATGCCCGCCAACCACGCTGGGGCCTTGAAGCCTTTGCGCTTAACCGTGGCTTTGGCTGGGGTCAACGCTGCCACTCCCAAGCTTGCGAGGTGTAAAAACCGCTGGCCACGCGGTGCGTGCGCCCTTCCGTCCAGCCTGCGGGGCCAATGCCTGATTGCAGGCCTTCACGTAGAACGGGTTCAGACACCGGCGTGAGCGACGGTGAACGGTCGCTGCGGGGGAAGAGACGGCCCACGCTGTGCATGGCCGCAAGCAATGGCGTGCGCGGCGCAAAGGTGAACAAGATGGCGCTGCTGGTGCGCAAAGACAGCTGCTGCATGGCCTCAACCATGTGCGGCACGTCGTAATGAATCAGCGAGTCCATGGCGACCACGTAATCGAACTGACCCAGCGCTGCGTCCAGCATGTCGCCGGAGCGGAAATCGATACGACCACCGTTGGCGCCCATCATGGCGCCCGGCAGGGCCAGTTGCTGCTGATGCCGCTCGGCTGCGAGTTGCACCAAGGTTGGCGACAGGTCAATCGCGACCACCTCGGCGCCACGCGCCATGGCCTCGACAGCCAACGCGCCAGTGCCGCAACCGGCGTCCAAGAGGCGCATGCCCCGCATGTCTTGCGGCAACCAGGACAGCAGCGTGCCGCGCATCTGGTCGCGCCCTGCCCGCACGCTGGCACGGATGCGGCCCAGCGGCGCGTTCGAGGTCAGGCGTTCCCAGGCTTTGGCCGCTGTGCGGTCAAAGTAGGTTTCAATCTCGCCGCGTCGCTCGAGGTAACCGCTGCTGTTCATGTTGTTCATGGCCTTGGGCTTTTTCTGTCCGAAGTTCAATCAAAGCCCAGCAGGTCAAAAATATCGCGGTCCTTCATGGGCACGGCATTCAAGGGCTCGGTGCCCAGCCAGAGTGACGCGGCCAGGCGCATGTATTCCTTCTTGACGGCTTCCAGCTCAGGCGAAGACTCCATCTCGAACAGCGTGGATTTTTTCAGGCGGCTGCGGCGGATCACGTCCAGGTCCGGAAAGTGCGCGGCCAGCTTCAAGCCAATCTGGTTGTTGTACTTGTCGATCTGGTCGGTGGCGGCGCTGCGGTTGGCGATCACGCCGCCTAAGCGCACGTTGTAGTTCTTGGCCTTGGCTCCGATGGCCTGCACGATGCGGTTCATGGCGAAGATCGAGTCGAAGTCGTTGGCGGTGACGATGAGCGCACGATCGGCGTGCTGCAAGGGCGCGGCAAAACCGCCGCAGACCACGTCGCCAAGCACGTCGAAAATCACCACGTCGGTGTCTTCGAGCAGGTGGTGTTCTTTCAGGAGCTTGACCGTCTGGCCGACCACGTAGCCACCGCAGCCGGTGCCCGCGGGCGGACCGCCCGCTTCGACACACATCACGCCGTTGTAGCCGGGGAAGACGAAATCTTCCACGCGCAATTCTTCGGCATGAAAGTCAACGGTTTCCAGCACGTCAATGACGGTGGGCAGCATCTTCTTGGTGAGCGTGAAGGTGGAGTCGTGCTTGGGGTCGCAGCCGATTTGCAGCACGCGCTTGCCCATCAGCGAAAACGCCGCCGACAAGTTGCTGGACGTGGTGCTTTTGCCAATACCGCCCTTGCCGTAAATGGCAAAGACTTTGGCGTTGCCAATTTTCAGGTTTGGGTCGAGTTGCACTTGAACACTGCCCTCGCCGTCGGTTCGGCCAGCGCGGCCGGAGGCGCGCCTCAGGTCGGTCAGGGGAACGCTGGTTTCCATCATGCGGGGGCTCCTTCAAATACACCTTCGAGCCGGTCTTCCAGTTCTTCACTGGCTTCGCGGAGGGCTTTCAAAACTTCCGGGTTGGGTTGCCAGAACTTGCGGTCTGACGCTTCGAGCAATCGGCTGGCCACGCGGGCCGAGGCGGTCGGGTTCAACTCGGCCAGGCGCTGGCGCATTTCAGGGTCGAGCATGAAGGCCTGGGTCAGTTGCTCATACACCCAGGGCTGCACTTGGCCTGTGGTGGCCGACCACCCCATGGTGTTGGTCAGGTGCACCTCGATCTGGCGCACGCCTTCGTAACCGTGCT
>CAZNQE010000149.1:0-5933 GCA_964575005.1 uncultured Polaromonas sp.
AACCCGCGTCATTAGCTTGGAAGGCTAGGGTTCTACCATTGAACTACTCCCGCAGCTCTGCAATCACTCAACGATCAGCTTGCCACCACACCCAAAATCGAACACCGTGAGGTCATCAATTTCGGGCTTGAATGGTGGATGAGGCTGGATTCGAACCAGCGTAGGCGTTAGCCAACAGATTTACAGTCTGCCCCCTTTAGCCACTCGGGCACCCATCCTTCAAGCGAACCACGGATTATGCCATGGTTTTTTGACAGATGAACTACCAACGGATGGCTTTGTGTCCGTTTTCAAGAAGCCAGGCGTTGGCTCGACTGAAGTGGCCGCAGCCCAGGAAGGGCTTGGGCGGCCGGTTCGCCGAAAGTGGTGACGGATGGTTGGCCGTCAGCACCAGGTGCCTCGCAGCATCGATCAGACTCTCCTTGGTCTGCGCATGGGCGCCCCAAAGCATGAAAGCCGCCGGCTGCGCCTGCGCGCTGACTGCCTGGATCACCGCGTCGGTCAAACGCTCCCAGCCTTGGCCTGCATGGCTAGCCGGTTGACCGTCTTCGACGGTCAGGCAAGTGTTGAGCAAAAGCACGCCCTGGCCAGCCCAAGCGGTGAGGCTCGGACTTTCTGGTCCGGAGGACGCAGCGCAAGCGCCAGCCTCAAGCTGCACAGCGGGGTCGCGCACCAACTCCTTAAAGATATTGCGCAAGCTCGGCGGCGGGCGCTGTCCGGGCGGGACGGAAAATGCCAATCCATGCGCTTGCCCGGGGCCGTGATACGGGTCTTGCCCCAGGATCACCACCCGGACGGCACTTAGTGCGGTGAGTTGCAGGGCCTGGAATGGCTGGGGCGGGTAAATCGCTGCCCCGGCCGCCAGACGCTCTGACAAAAACTGACTCAGCGACTGCCCAGCCGGGCTGGACAGGAACTCGGCGCGCACGGCCGCCCAACTCGTGTCCAAGGGCCACTCGGCGAGGTTGGCATCGCCCAGCACCACCGGGCTTTCCTCAAAAAAACGCCCCTGCACCGCCACCGCTTGCGGCCTGGATTTAGCCAAGCAGCGAAGCCAAGGCTTCACCTGGATCGTCCGCGCGCATGAAGGCTTCACCCACCAAAAAGGCCTGAATACCGGCTTCCCGCAAGCGCTTCACATCGGCGGCGGTACTCACGCCGGACTCGGTGATCAACAGCCTGTCCGCAGGCACATGGGCGCGCAAACTGAGCGTGGTGTCCAAGCTCACCTCAAAGGTCTTGAGGTTGCGGTTATTGATGCCCACCAGTGGCGTGCGCCGCTGCAGTGCGCGGTCCAGCTCAGCCTTGTCGTGCACCTCGACCAGCACCGCCATGTCCAGCGACATCGCGAGGGCCTCCATGTCTTTGAGCTGCGCATCATCCAGGCAGGCGGCGATGAGCAAGATGCAGTCGGCGCCCATGGCCCGCGCCTCATAGATTTGGTAAGCGTCGACCATGAAGTCCTTGCGCAGCACAGGCAGATCGCAAGAAGCGCGGGCTTGTTTGAGGTAATCCGTGCTGCCCTTGAAAAACTGCTGATCGGTCAACACAGACAAGCAGGCTGCGCCGTGCTCGGCGTAGCTTTGCGCAATGTCCGCCGGAATGAAATCAGCGCGCAAGATACCTTTGGACGGGCTGGCTTTTTTCACCTCAGCAATAACCGCGGGCTGGCCCGCAGCAATCTTGCGCCGCATGGCGCCCACAAAGTCGCGGGTGAGCACACGCGACTCCGCGTCGGCGCGCATCGCGTCCAGCGGTTTGCGCTTGAGCGCAGCAGCCACTTCCTGGCGCTTGACCGCCATGATGTCGTCGAGGATGTCAGCCATTGATGTGTCCAGAAATAAGGTGGGGAAGTTTGCTTTAGGCCGCCGTTGGCGCCAGTGCTTGGGTGGTGGCAACGAGTTTGTCCAGCGTACGCCGCGCCGCGCCAGAGTCCAGTGCTTCACGCGCCAGGCCGATGCCGCTGCCGATTGAGTCGGCCACATTGGCCGCGTACAAGGCTGCGCCTGCATTGAGCAACACGATGTCGCGAGCCGCGCCAGGCGCGCCGTCCAGCACGCCCATCAGCATGGCCATGGACTGCGCCGGATCGTCCGCGCGCAAGGCACGGCTGCTGGTCATCGCAAAGCCGAAATCTTCGGGGTGAATTTCGTATTCACTGATCTCGCCGTTACGCAGTTCACCCACGACAGTGGCGGCGCCCAGACTGATCTCGTCCATGCCGTCTTTGCCATAGACCACCAGCGCATGCTCGGCGCCCAACCGTTGCAGCGCACGCACCTGAATGCCGACAAGGTCAGGGTGAAACACGCCCATCAAGATATTGGGAGCATCAGCCGGATTCGTCAGCGGGCCGAGGATATTGAAGATGGTCCGCACGCCGAGTTCGCGGCGAATCGGTGCAACGGTCTTCATGGCGGGGTGATGGTTGGGCGCGAACATGAAGCCCACGCCGACCTCTTGAATGCATCGCGCGATGGCCTCAGGCGGCAAGTTGATCTGAACGCCCAAGGCTTCAAGCACGTCAGCGCTGCCCGACTTGCTGCTCACGCTGCGCCCGCCATGCTTGCTAACCTTGGCACCCGCCGCAGCCGCCACGAACATGGAGCAGGTCGAGATGTTGAAGGTGTGCGAACCGTCGCCGCCCGTGCCCACGATGTCCACCAGATGCGTCTTGTCAGCCACCGGCACCTTGGTCGAGAACTCGCGCATCACCTGCGCAGCGGCGGTGATCTCGCCAATGGTTTCCTTCTTGACGCGCAAGCCCGTGATGAGTGCCGCCATCATCACAGGCGACATCTCACCGCTCATGATGAGACGCATCAGGTGCAGCATCTCGTCGTGAAAAATCTCACGATGCTCGATGGTGCGCTGCAGGGCTTCTTGGGGCGTGATCTTGTGCGTCTCGGTCATGTCGTTTTTCTTCGGGTTGTCTTCAGGCTAGGCATGTGTCAGCGCGAGATATTTTCAGCCATCGCCAGGCGCAGACCAAAGCCAATGAACAGCGCGCCCGCGGCGCGATCCAGCCAACGCAAGCTGCGCTGCACGGCTTTGACGTGCCGGGCCAGGGTGGCGGCCGCCCAGGCCCAGCCCAGATTGACGAGCAGGCCGTTGACATTGAACACCAGCCCCAGCAGTAAAAACAGCAGGGCCGGCTGCGCGGCATCAGGCGCAATGAACTGCGGCACAAAAGCCAAAAAGAACAGTGCCACCTTGGGGTTCAGGACATTGGTCCAGAAGCCCTGCAAGAACACGCTGCGGGCAGCCGGCGGCAACTCGGCTGGACGCTCTGCACTTGCAGCCAGGCCCGCCAAATCACCCGGCTTGCGCAGCAAGTTCCAACCCATGTAAAGCAGATAAGCCGCGCCAGCCCACTTGAGCAAATTAAAGGCTGTGCTGGACGCCGCCAGCAAAGCGCCCACGCCCAGCGCCGCGGCGCCAATGTGCACAAAGCAGCCCGCCGTGATGCCCAGCGCCGCGACCATTCCGCAACGCGCGCCGTGACGCAGGCCATGCGTCACGATGTACAGCACGTCTGGCCCTGGCGTCAGGTTCAGCAGCAGGCCTGCCATGACAAAAAGGCCGAGGTGCTCGACACCTGGCATCAGCGCTGCACCAGAAAGTTTTGCAGCATGGCGTGGCCGTGCTCGGTGAGGATGGATTCTGGATGGAACTGCACGCCCTGGATGGGCAAGCTGGTGTGCCGCACACCCATGATCTCGCCGTCATCCGTCCAGGCCGTCACGGCCAACTCAGCGGGACAACTGCTGCGCTCAATGGCCAGCGAGTGATAGCGGTTGACCTCAAACTTCGCAGGCAAATCAGTAAACACGCCTTCTTGCGTGGTCGTGATCACGCTGGTCTTGCCGTGCATGAGTTGCTGCGCACGAATGATGCGCCCGCCAAAGGCTGCGCCAATGGCCTGGTGCCCCAGGCACACACCCAGGATGGGCAGCTTGCCGGCAAAGTGTTGAATAGCTGCCACCGAGATGCCCGCCTCGGCCGGCGAGCAAGGCCCGGGCGAGACCACCAGGCGATCAGGCGCGCGGGCGGCAATGTCGGCGATGCTGACTTCGTCGTTGCGCACCACCTCGACATCGGCACCCAGCTCGCCAAAGTACTGCACGATGTTGAAGGTGAAGCTGTCGTAGTTGTCGATCATCAAGACACGTGTTTTCATGATCACTCCAGCCCTTCTTCAACGAGTTCAGACGCCCGGAGCAAGGCGCGCGCCTTGGCCTCGGTTTCCTTCCATTCCAGCTCAGGCACCGAATCGGCCACAACGCCGGCTGCTGCTTGCACGTACAGCGTTTGGTCTTTGATGATGCCGGTGCGAATCGCAATCGCCACGTCCATGTCGCCCGCAAAACTCAGGTAGCCGCAAGCCCCGCCATACAGGCCGCGCTTGGTCGGCTCCAGCTGGTCAATCAATTCCATGGCGTGCACCTTGGGCGCGCCCGTCAGCGTGCCAGCCGGGAAGGTGGCCTTGAGCACATCCATATTGCTCATGCCGTCCAGCAGCACGCCTTCGACATTGCTCACGATGTGCATCACATGGCTGTAACGCTCAACCGCAAAAGCTTCGGTCACTTTCACGCTGCCGGTCTTGGCAATGCGGCCAATGTCGTTGCGCGCCAGGTCGATCAGCATCACGTGTTCGGCCCGCTCTTTCGGGTCATTGATCAGCTCTTGCTCGACGGCCTTGTCAGCCTCGGGCGAAGATGCGCGCGGCCGGGTGCCCGCCAGCGGGCGGATCGTGATTTTCTGACTCGGCACGCCGTCCAGCTCGATTTTTTCCTGCCGCACCAGAATCTCTGGCGAAGCGCCCACCACATGGAAATCTCCGAAGTTGTAGAAGTACATGTAGGGGCTGGGGTTGAGCGCACGCAAGGCCCGGTACAACGACAGCGGCGACTCGGTGTAGCGCTTCTTGATGCGCTGACCCACCTGCACCTGCATGAAGTCGCCGGCGGCAATCAAGTCCTTGGCGCGCTCGACAGCCGCGATGTACTGCGCCTTGGGAAACTCACGCTCGATCGGGTAAGCCTGCGAGGTTTTGACCACAGGCGCACTGACCGAATACTGCAACTGATCCTTCAAGCCGCGCAGGCGCTTCTTGGCATTGGCATAGGCCTCGGTCGCAGCCGGATCGGCGTAAACGATCAGGTACAGCTTGCCCGACAGGTTGTCGATGACGGCGAGCTCTTCGCATTGCAGCAGCAAGATGTCGGGGCAGCCTAGCGTGTCGGGCGGGCAGGATGCGGCTAGCTTCTTTTCGATGTGCCGCACCGTGTCATAGCCAAAGTAACCCGCCAGGCCACCGCAAAAGCGCGGCAAGCCGGGCCGCAGCGCGACCTTGAAACGCTTTTGGTAGGCCTCGACGAAGTCCAGCGGATTGAGCCTGGAGGTTTCGACAACCTGGCCGTCGGTCACCACTTCAGTGACCGCATCGGCGCCAAAGCCACTCGCCCGCACCAACGTGCGCGCAGGCAGGCCAATGAAGCTGTAGCGGCCAAAACGCTCGCCGCCCACCACGGATTCAAGCAAGAAGCTGTACTTGCCGCCGTCCTTGGAAAAGGCGAGTTTGAGGTACAGCGAGAGCGGAGTTTCAAGGTCGGCAAAAGCCTCGACCATGAGGGGGATGCGATTGAAACCTTGCTGCGCAAGGCTCTTGAATTCAAGTTCAGTGATCACGGGCTGCGTCCTTGGGGTTCATTCAGTTTGTCTCCTGCGGGGAAGACTCGAACTCCAGCGTGGCTGGAGGCATCATGAAAAATGGCGTGCTGCCAAAAGCGCTAGGCGCAGGGCATGCAGGGCTGCCAAGAACGACGGCAGGGGCGCTGTCAGACTCGGCGGGCCGGAGCGGCGCAGGACCGCCAGGGCCAGGCTCCCCGGTCGCTACAACCTGTACGTGTGATGCGGTGAATGAACAT